>JAHEAZ010000116.1 GCA_024642505.1 Gammaproteobacteria bacterium | reverse complement strand
CTCGAAAAGCTGTTCACCTACAGCCCCGCCGGCAAGATGGAGACCTACACCAGCTACGCGGGCGTCACCTTCCACAATGACTACGACGCCATGCAGCGCCTGGTGCGCCACTGCTACCCGGGCAAGGAGAGCGGCTCCCAGGGCGAGAACATCACCCGCGACCCCATCACTGGCAAGGTGCTTAAGATCGCCCGCTTCACCAACCCGAACGCGTGCGGCGCGGGCAGCACCGGCGACACCGAGGGCGTCTGGCAGAGCTACGCGTACAACCGCTTTGGCGGGCTCACCGCCATGACCTACTCCGACGGTACCAAGCTCGAGTGGGCCTACGATGCCTACCAGCGCCCGGCCTGCTTCGCCGACGCCATGGCCACCAACGCCGGCCAGGGCTGCCCCGCCTCACCCACGGCGGCCGACTTCAGCCCGGCCGCGAGCACCATGCTGACCTTCCACCAGTACTACGCCGACACCGACAGCTATCGCCGGGGCGAGCTCCAGCGCAGCTGCCGCGGCGTGCCGGACGGCAGCGGCGGCCACGTGATGAAGTGCCTGGAGTACGACTACTACCTGCCTACGACCTTCGGCGGCCTCTGCATCGACGGCGACCTCAATGACGACGGCAGCTGCACCGAGGGCACGGCCGCCGTCACCGGCGCTTTCCCGGGCATGACCAGGACCGAGGCCTACTATACCGGCGGCGCGTCGGACAACGGCGGCACCCTGGTCTACCGCACCACGCAAACCTACGACGCCCACCGGCGCCCGGCCGCGGTTGTGACCAAAAACGCCGCGGGCAAGATCATCCTGGCCTCCACCTACGCCTACGACCAGTACGACAACCTGACCCGCGAGACCAGCCTGTCCCAGCTCGACACTACCGACACCAGCAACTACCAGGTCCGCTATGGCTACGACGGTCTGCTGCGCCTAATCAGCGCGCTGCGCCAGGACCCCGACGGCAACCTGATCCGCTCGCTGAGCTACGAGTACGACGCGGCATCCAACCTGACCAGGAAGGTCGAGGAGACGCCAGACGAGGATGCGTAAAGCCACACGCGCTCGTGACACCGCGCCCGCGGCGTCACGCATCCCGGGAGGCCCCACGCCCCAGGCTAAGGGGGCCGATCCGGCGCCAGCCTGCGCCCCCCTCGCCCGCCGACGATGTTACGGAGACCGCGCCATGCAGAGACACCAACCGACCCTCGCTGCCGCACTCGTCCTGGCGACCCCCCTGTGGACCACCGCCGCCACCACCACGACCACCTACGCCTACAACGCCGACGGTGCGCTGACGGCACTGGTGGTGCAAACGGACGACGGCGCGGCGGCCACGACCTTTATCACCTGGGACAACTTCGTGCCGAGTGCGGAGACCCCGGAGACCGGCACGCTCAGGGTCGGCAACGGGCGGCTCTCGGCCATCGGGGCGTCGCCGGGCGGCAGCGCCCAATACGCCTTCGACCCCCGCGACCGGCTCACCGCCGCACCTGCCGCAAATGCCGCATCCATCGGCTACGCCTACCACGCCGGCGGCCTGCTGGGTGAGGCGACGCAGGGTGATGCGGCGCTCAACTTCTATTTCGGCGCAGGGCAGCATCCCAAGGTCACCAATCGCGTCGCCACGGACGGCGGCATCAGCGCCATGCTCGCGCCGCTGCGCTTCGTCGCCGACGGCACCGAGCAATTGCTGCTCCACCAGCGCAAGGACGTGCAGGGGGTCTATTCGCCGACCGACAACAACGTCTCCGGCTACACCACGCTGCCCTTCGGCGCGGAGCCGGGTGTGACACCCGCCGGCGCAACAGACCTCGCCGACAACCCCTTCCGCTTCGCCGGCGAGTACCGCGACCCGGCCTGGGGCGGGTATTACCTGCGCGGACGATGGTACCAGCCGGAGCTGGCGAGCTTCGTCTCCCGCGATCCGAGGGCGGGACTCAACCGCTTCGGCTACGGCGGCGGCAATCCGATCACGCACATCGACCCGTCCGGCTTCGACTTCTTGCATGCGCTGGGTGGCCTCGTGCACGACATCGAGCACGGCGCCGGCAAGCTGGACGCGGCGCTGAACAAGGGCTGGATGGGCAACTTCGACCGCTTCTTCCTGGCCCCGCTGATGGGGCCCTTGTCCATTATCGCCGACCCCAAGGCGTTCTGGCAGTCCCTGCGCACTGACAAGAACGGCATCGACGTCTTCATGGTCCTCGGCGCGGCCTCCGGCGAGGGCTTCGACCTGCTCATGGAAATGCACCCCACCGAGTCCACGTCGATCTTCTACGCCCGCGTCAGCGCCGGCGCCCACCTAGCGCTGGCCAGCGCCGTCGCCACCGGTGCCGACCGCGGTTTCAGGCACTTCAGCTGGAGCGGCTTCCGCAACAGCCTGGAGGGCGGTCTCGGCAACCTCTTCGACAACAATATCGTTGGTGGGCGGGGCTACAGCCGTTTTAATCTGACCGGCCGGGAGCTCGCCGACGGTATGGAACTGCTGCACGACGAGCCTGAGGGGCGGGCCTTTATCTTCCGCCGCGCGACACCGCAAAAGGGCCTGTTCGACGACGACATCCCGGTCCACACGAGCCCGATCAAGGAATGGCTGCGCATCGGCAGCTATCACGAGCAGATCATCGCCGTCAGCGGTGACGGCCTATATCTGACCGAGCTCGCCGACGAGGGCACGCGCATGGTCCGGCTCCAGGCCGACCCGCAGACGCTGCGGCCCATGCTGGAGCAGCTCAACCAGGGCCAGTTCGAGCTGGTGGGGCTCAGCGACCGCTTCTACCCGAACGCTGACGAGATCGAACGGATCGGCGCGCGGGTCAGCCGCGAGCAGGGCAGCGTCAGCTGGCGCGATCCGAGCACCTGGCGCGGCCTCGGCAACGCCAGCCAGCGTCACGCCGCAGCCGTGCTGCGGTCGCTCGGCATGCGCTGAGCCGCTTCCCGCGCGGGCTCGCGGAAGCATGGCTGTGGCCGCGACGACAGCTGTTCAGCCTGGATTCGTTCGTGGTGAATTGCTCTATCCGGGGTAAGGCGTTCGCAGCCCAGAACGCCGCCCGGGACCGCTTCGTCGGTGACGAGCGGGCCCGGTTCACCGGCCCGGTGCCCGATACCTCGTAAGGCCGGGGCCGACAAGGCCGTCGGCACTGCCCTTGAGGAACTGTACAGCCTTCGATACCGATAGCTGCGGCGGAATCCCGATCAGCATGTGCACATGATCGCGGTTGATCGACCCCGCATAGATCACCATTTCTTTGCTGCGCGCTATCTCGCGCAGCAACTCACGGCAACGGCGCCCGACATCCCCTCCCAACACCTCGTAACGGTACTTCGTCGTCCACACCAGGTGGTACTTGCAGTCCCAGACCGTATGGCTACCACTCCTGTAGGCTTTCATCCACCGAGCATAAACCCAACGGACCTATCCGTCGCCTAAAGGCGAGGGGTTCGAGTTGACTCATAAAGAATGTAACCGAAGGAGCGCGGCGGAGATTGCGTTGCCTCATATCTTAGGTAACCGAAAGGAGACCAGGATATGGGCAAGAACGAGAGGCATGCCTACCTGAAGGAGATCCGCTCGCGGTACCGGCGTTCCCCCCGCCAGGCGAAGAGTCGCATTCTGGACGAGTTCTGTGCCGTATGCGGCTACCATCGAAAGTACGCCATCCGGCTTTTGCACCAACCTGTGAAACGGGCTCGGCGCCGCATCGGCCGCCCGCCGGTGTATGGCTCCAAGGAGCTACTGACGGCGCTGAAACGGATCTGGTTCGCCACCGACCAGATGTGCTCCAAGAGACTGGTGGCGGTGTTGGCTCTGTGGTTGCCGTTTTACCGTGATGCCTACGAGCCTCTCAGCCCCGAGACCGAGCAGCAACTTCGCACCCTCAGCGCCGCCACCATCGATCGGCTGCTCAAAGCCCACCGCGTGCGCGCCGGTAAGGGCCGCTGCACCACCAAGCCCGGTACGTTGCTCAAGAATCAGATCCCGATCCGCACAGATCACTGGGACGTGACCGAGCCCGGTTTTGTCGAGGCCGACACCGTCGCACACTGTGGCAACAGCCTGGCCGGGGATTTCATCTGGTCACTGACCCTGACCGACATCAACAGCGGCTGGACCGAGAACCGCGCCACCTGGAACCATGGCGCCCAGGGCGTCGTCACTCAGATCCGCGACATCGAAGCGCGCCTGCCCTTCGCCTTGCAGGGCTTCGATTGCGACAACGGATCGGAGTTTCTCAACTACCACCTGGTGCGCTACTTCACCGAACAGCGCGACAAACCCGTGCCCTTCACCCGTTCTCGCCCCTACCACAAGAACGACAACGCCCATGTGGAACAGAAAAACTGGTCCCACGTGCGCCAACTCTTTGGCTATGATCGACTTGAAAGACGCGAACTGGTGAGTCTGATGAATGCGCTCTACGCCAATCACTGGTCGGCCTACCAGAACCACTTCTGCCCGACGCTCAAGCTGCTGGAGAAAACGCGCATCAACTCCAAGTACCGCAAACGCTACGAGCCACCGAAGACGCCCTACCAGCGCCTGCTCGAGTCCGAACACATCAGCGCTGAGGCCAAGGAGCAGCTTCGCGCCGTCCACCAATCACTCAACCCGTTCGAAATCAAACGCTCAATCGAACAGAAACTACAGACCATCTTTAAGGCCGTGAAAGTAACCACCAATGTGAGGCAACGTCTCTGACCTTCGGTAACCTTTTTCAATGAGGCAACGCGGGGTTTACGGATCCCCTATCGGGGACTCTAAAAAAATATTGGTTTCAACGAACGTGGCCCATGCCGCTTGCAAACCGTGATTCCGCTCCTGGCCAAATCTGGCATATCACCCACCGCTGTCATGATCAGTACGTCCTGGTCCAGTTTGCACGGGACCGATTCCGTTGGCGGCATTGGCTGTTCCAAGCCAAAGTGGACGCGGGTATGCACAGTCTGCGGAAGTTATCTGCGCCATAGACTATCTTCCAAGCGCCAAAACGGCAGCCTGAAAGCGGAAAATGGGCCATTGAGACAACCAAAAGCTATTTGATTCCGTAGGTTGTCTTGGTCCGACCCCAATCTGAATCTTGCGTTTCG
>JAHEAZ010000007.1 GCA_024642505.1 Gammaproteobacteria bacterium | reverse complement strand
CCCTGCTCCTGCTCGGCTTGATGAGCGGGCCTGCGGTTGCGCAGAAGCTTTACAAGTGGGTGGACGAAAACGGCCAGGTGCACTACGGCGACAAGGTTCCCCCCGAGTACGCCAACCAGGACCGCGATGTGCTCAACAAGCGGGGCATGGCGGTCGGTCATGAGCAAGGCACCGAGACGCCGGCGGAGATCCGTGCCCGCGAGGAGCAGGAAAAGCTCGCCAAGGCCGCCCATGAACAGGCGCAGCGCGATCGCATGCTGGTGCAGACCTACCAGAACGTGGATGAAATCGAGATGCTGCGGGCGCGGCGGCTCGACCAGATCGACTCGCAGCTCGTGATACAGGAACAATCGCTGACCAACCTGCGGGCGCGGCATGCCGAGCAGGTCCAGCGCGCCAGCCGCTTTCAGCCCGCGAACAAGGACCCGAAGGCACTGCCAATGCCCGAGGGCATGGCGGAGGACCTCGCGCGGGCGGAATCCGATATCCGCACCCAGGAAGTCAACCTGGACAAGCGGCGCAAGGAACGGGCCACAGTGAACGAGCAGTTCGATGCGGATGTCGTGCGATACAAGGAACTGCGCGGAATCAGATAGGAAGCGCCATTCCGGGGACAGTTTACCTATTAGCCGGAAAGCCCAGGAAGCACCACGATCGTCCTCGTTACGCCGCAGTGGAAATAGGTAAACTGTCCCCGTATTCCGCTGTTACGCCCTGCCTGAACTCCCGAAGCCCCCCGCCCCGCGGGGACTCTGGTCGAAGGATTCGACCACCTCGAGCGCGACCTGCACCACGGGCACGATGACCATCTGCGCGATCCGCTCACCCGGCTCGATCGTGAACGGGTGCGCGCCGCGGTTCCAGGCCGACACCATCACCTGCCCCTGATAGTCCGAGTCGATCAGTCCGACCAGGTTTCCAAGCACGATGCCGTACTTGTGACCCAGGCCGGACCTTGGCAGCAGCACTGCCGCCAGGCCGGGATCGTCGAGGTGAATGGCGAGTCCCGTCGGCACCAGGTGGGTCTGCCCGGGCTCCAGCAGGAGCGGCGCGTCGAGACAGGCGCGCAGGTCGAGCCCGGCTGAACCGCCGGTCGCATACTCGGGCAGTGGGATGGACTGGCCGATCCGCGGATCGAGCACCTTGACCTTCAATCGATGCACGGCTTCCCCCGTTCCCCGTCAGCGACGGACACGAACAACGTTATCGGCCTTGGCGCGAGTCGTCCCGGCGCGCAACTCGGCGATCCGCCCAACCAGCTTGCGGGCGAGTTCCAGCTTGCCGCAGGTGGCGAGCTCCTCGCGCCCACCGCTCCACAGCAACAGCAGCGAATTCTCGTCCTGATCGAAGGCGATACCGTCACCCACCCGGTTGGCCGCGATCATGTCGAGCCGCTTGTTTTCCAGCTTGGAGCGGGCGTTCTGCTCGACATCGCGGGTCTCGGCGGCAAATCCGACCACGAACGGCCGCGCTGGCAGGGCGGCGACCGAGGCCAGGATGTCCGGCGCCCGGATCAGCTCGAGAGTCATCGTGTCTGAGTACTTCTTGATCTTGTCTTCCGCCACCGAGGCCGGCTCGTAATCCGCGATGGCCGCGGCGCCGATGTAGATGTCGGCGCCGGCCAGCGCCGCGTGTACTGCATCATGCATCTGCCGCGCGCTCTCCACGTCGATGCGTGTCACCCCTGCCGGGGTCGGCAGGCTTACGGGCCCCGAGACAAGCACGACCTCGGCGCCCGCCTCGCGTGCGGCCTGGGCCACCGCGTAACCCATCTTGCCGGAGCTGCGGTTGCTGATGAACCGGACTGGATCGATGCGCTCGCGGGTCGGGCCGGCCGTCACCACCACCCTGCAGCCCGCAAGCGGTCGCGAGCCTGAAAGACTGTCGAGCACCGATGCGGCAAGCTCGGCCGGCTCCAGCATGCGCCCTTCGCCCGTTTCGCCACAGGCCTGGTCGCCGCTTCCCGGACCCAGCACCGTGATACCGCGACCGCGCAGGGTCGCGACGTTCGATTGCGTCGCCGGGTTGGCCCACATCTGCTGGTTCATGGCCGGGGCAATGCTGACCGGCGAGGCTGTTGCGACGCATAGGGTGGCGAGCAGGTCATCGGCGCGCCCCTGCGCCAGCTTGGCGATGAACTCGGCGGTCGCCGGCGCCACCAGCACGACATCGGCCCAGCGCGCCAGTTCGATGTGCCCCATCGCGGCCTCCGCCCCGGCATCCCACAGGGAGTCCCGGACCTCGCGGCCTGATACGGCCTGAAAAGTGAGCGGGGTGACGAACTGCCTGGCGCCTTCGGTCATGACGACCTGCACCTCGGCCCCGCGCTCGCGCAGGCGGCGCACCAGGTCCGGGCTCTTGTAGGCCGCGATCCCACCGGTCACGCCGAGCAGGATTCGCATGCAGCGCTTGTCGGTCATGGCGCCATTATCGCCACCGCCACGGCCCAACACCAAGCGGGTATAGCCGCGGGTTCTAGCGACATGCCTTTCTGGGGGTTTCCGGTGGATTCGGCACCTCAGTGGCGGTCGCGCCTGGCCCAGAATCCGCTGCGGGGGACAGCATGCACATACGTGACTGGCCGGTGACCGACAGACCCCGCGAGAAACTGCTGCTGCAGGGCGCAGATACGCTGACCGAGGCGGAACTGCTGGCCGTCCTGCTGCGCCACGGGCATCGCGGCGTCAATGCGCTCGACCTCGCCCGCTCGCTGCTGGTCGAGTTCGGATCGCTGCGTGGACTGCTGGCGGCGGACCGCACCGATGTGTGCCGGCATCGCGGCATCGGACCGACCCGCTGGGCGGAGTTCCAGGCTTCGCTGGAACTGGCCCGCCGCCATTACCTCGAGCGCCTGCGCCGGGGACCGCTGTTGTCCGGTCCACGTGCGGCGCGCGACTTCCTGGTCGCGCGGCTCAGGGACCGCGACCACGAAGTGTTCTGCTGCCTGTTCCTCGACACGCGCCACCGCCTGATCTGCTTCGAGGAGCTGTTCCGCGGCACCGTGGACGGGGCCAGCGTGCACCCCCGAGAGGTCGTGAAGCAGGCGCTGGCGCACAATGCAACGGCGGTCATCCTGGCTCACAACCATCCGTCAGGAGTCGCCGAACCGAGCCAGGCCGATGAACTCATCACGACGCGACTGCGCGACGCGCTGGCGCTGGTAGACATTCGCGTGCTGGATCACCTGATCGTCGGCGACGGGACCTGCACGTCGCTGGCGGAACGGGGCGTCGTGTAGCGAGCCTAGAACGCCTCGCCGACGGAGATCAGCAAGACCTCGTCGTCCTTGCCCCAGGCGTAGTCGATGCGGAAGTTGACCCGGAATTTCTCGGTCAGGCGCCAGCGCAGGCCGACGCCGCCAGCCGGCAGGAAGTCGTCCTGCTCGAAGGCGGGCAAGTCGCCCCAGACACCGCCCACGCCGCCGAACGCGACCAGGCCGATGCGCTCCGTGGCCTGCCAGCGCCACTCCGCCTGTGCTGCCGCGTAGGTCTCACCGATGTAGGTGCCTGGCGTGTAGCCGCGCAGGTCTACGCCGGAGCCGAACCAAGCGAGGGCAAAGAACGGCGGGTCTCCGGCGACCGACTTGCCCGCCAGTCTCCACGCCAGTGTGTGACGCTCACCCATCGGCCGGTAGCCGTTGTAGCTCAATTCGTAGACCGTGAAACGGCTGTCACTGCCATAGGCCGGGTCGGCATGGGCAACCTCCGCACTGAGTTGCGAGCCGTCACGCGGATAGAACTGGTCGGAACGCGAATCCCGCTCGACGGACAGTCTCAAGCTGGCGACGTCCGTGGTGAAAAGTGGCGGCCAGTCGACGAAGGGCGGCGGCTCGGTGTCAACCTCCAGGCCTGTCGTCGTGACCTCGGTCGTCGCATACTTGAATCCCGCGCTCAGCCAGAGCTTGTCCCGGATCTCGTAGCCGACCTGGAGAACTCCTCCCTTGAAGTCCTGCTCGAGGGGCAGTGTCAGCGTAATCGCATCATCGCCCACCACGACCGGGTAGCTGACCTTACCGACACCCCCGATGACGGTGGAGCGGAACCTGGATTGCTGGCCCCAGTAGCGCCGGTCGCCGGCCGCGGCGGCCCAACTGCCCCCCTCGGCATACATGCCCCCGACCCCGAACATCGAGGTGTGCTCCTGCTGCGGCCTATCGACCGGCTTGTAGAGCCGACCGGCACCGACCTGCACCCCCGCGCCAAGCAGCGCGCTCTTGAACGGGATCGGCACAAACACCCACTCGCCCTGGCCCGCTTCGGTGCCACCTTCCTCGCTGCCCGAAGGAAATGAATCCACCAACCCTGCCGTCATATCGGCGCCCGGTGAGGACTGGGCGCCGATGCCTGCCGGCACCCTGACCAGGACTTCGCCTGCGACCGGGTTGATGCTCTCGACCGGCTGCATGGCCGCGGGCTGCTGGCCCCAGGCCGGAAGCGCCGCTAAGGCGCACAGCACGACCGCCGCCAGGGCGGCTGGGTGACATTTCATGGCCTGCACTCGAATCGGGACCTTGGGCCGCGGAACCGCGCAACCGTAGAATTCTTTAGAAACAAAAGGTTAGCACATCGACTCGCGGTCGCAACGCGAATGGCGTGCTTGCCACGGACCCGGCGGGCTGGTCTAATACGCGGCTCTTTGGCGGCGCCGGCCCAATGTGTGCGGGCGCCAGAATCGGAGTAAAGACCATGTCGCGAGTCTGTCAGGTCACCGGCAAACGCCCCACGACCGGCAACAAGGTATCGCACTCGAACATCAAGAAGCGTCGCCGCTTCCTGCCGAACCTTCACAGCCAGCGTTTCTGGGTCGAGGGTGAAAAGCGCTGGGTGAAGCTCAAGGTGTCCACCCACGGCATGCGCACCATCGAGAAGAAGGGCATCGAAGTGGTGCTCGCCGACCTGCGCGCCGCCGGCCAGCACGTCTAAGGAGAGCGCCGCCATGCGTGACAAGATCAAGCTCGTTTCCACCGCCGGTACCGGCCACTTCTACACCACCACCAAGAACAAGCGCCTGCATCCCGAGAAGATGGAGGTCAGCAAGTTCGACCCGGTGGTGCGCAAGCACGTGAAGTACAAGGAAGGCAAGATCAAGTAAGCCCTTCCCGGCTTCACCCCGATATCACGAAGGCCCGTCGACAGACGGGCCTTCGTCCTTTCGGGCTCTCCCCGGCTGCCGGCCGCCAGTCAGAACGTCCAGCTGAAGCCGGCCAGCGGGCCCTGCTCCGTCAGGTCATAGCGCTCGTACTTCAGGTCCTTGCCGCTCTCGTAGTCGAAGGAGATCAGGCGGTAGCCGAAAAACAGGCCGACGTTGTCGCTGGCCGCCCAGCGAAAGCTGGCCAGCGCCTGGTAGGACAGGTCCGAGCCGACCCCAAAGCCGCCGACATCGCCGCGCAAACCGAAACGCCAACGCTCCCCAAGCGGGGCACTGAACTGCAGGCCCACCATCGGATCCACCCAACTCGGGTCCTTGCCGGCCCTGCGGGTCGTCGTCTCCCCGGTGATCGGGTTGGTGGTCTTCACGAGCAGCTTCGTCGACAGGTCGAAGTAGCCGAGGCTGAACAGGGCCTCGAGGTTCGGCGTCAGGCGCCGTCCGACGGTGCCCATCAACGTCATCTGGTCCACATCCAGCTTGCCCAGCACGTTGCCACCCTCGGTCTTCGAGGCGCCTCCGAGGGCCATGAACGTGGCATCGACGGTATAGGACCAGGTGCCGTTGTCCACGCGGTAGGCAGCCATGGCACCGAATTCCAGCGCGTCGAACACGTCCGAGATGCTGACGTCCACGTCCACCGCCAGCGGGCCGAGCTGCGTCTTGCCGTCGATCGCCGCCCCCATGCCATAGACGAACAGCGTGTGCGTCCAGGCCTCCTCCGCCACGCCCGGCCTCGCGGCCAGCGCTGCGCCGACAAAAAGGCACAGCGTCGCAAGATGTCGCTTCATGAGATGGTCTCCGCGCCTCAGTTGAGGTCATCGTCCTTGTAGTACTTCGTTCCCTTCACCGTCAATTCGAGCGCCAGACCATCGTCGGTCAGCTGGTACAGCCAGACGCCCGGCGAGACGGACAGGGCCCCCTGGGTGGCAGCCCCCTCACCCTGGTACTGGGCGGCAGCAGTCGCCTGGCCCCCGAACTCCCAGCCGCTGTTCACAAACTCGTCCAGCGCCTTCTGGCTGGCGAACACCCACACGAGCTGGAACTTCTTGACGCCGAAGCCGAGGCCCGTCTGCAGCTCCACCATCTTCATGAAGGTCTCGGCACGGGTCTTGCGGTTGATCGCAATCCCCTTGCCGGCACCCCCACCGACCACCAGGATCTTGGTGCCGAAGTTGCTGAATACCGCGTAGCCGGCCGAGCCCTCGATCACCTTCTTCGCGCCGGGCTCGACCGAGTAGAGCTTCGTCAGCACCTTTTCGGACATCTGCCGGATCTCGGCGCGTTCCTTGTCCGGGCTCTTGGCCGAGGCTGCCGGTGCCCAGCCCAGCAGGCCGGTCGACAGCGCCGCCACCAGGGTAACCGCCGCTTGTACGTGTCTCATGTCTTCTTCTCCTCGAGGCGCGGCCGCGCTCGTGCGGCGTCAGAACTTGACAGTGTACTGCTTGCCCTCGAGGCAGGCACCTAACGCCTTCTTGAAGTTCGCCAGCTGCTCGTCGGTCGCTGCCTCACGCTGTTGAGCCTGTGCGGCGGCCTGGGACTGTGCCTGCGACTGGGCTTTCTTGGCTTGCCTGCGTCCGGAGATCGCCCCGGCCGTCGCGCCGTAGGCCGCCCCCTTCCCTGCATCGTCATCGACGATCTCGCCGACGATCGCGCCGGCCGCAGCGCCGCGGGCGGCGCCCCGGGCGCCGGCGCCCTTGGTTGCGTCCTGACCGGCCTGCTGCGCCACCTGCTGATCCGCCTGGGCCTGTCGGCCCTGGCAGACACTTCTTCCGCTCAGAATCGGAATGCCGCAACCCTCCCCCCCGAAGGTGGCATCGTGCCATCATGGGGCTTCTGCGCCTGCCGCAACAAACCATTTCACGACAGCAACTCCGACGCCTTGAGATGACCGCTCCCCGGCCGATGATCAGTGCACGCGCACTCGGCGCGATGCCCCGCTTCATCCAGATGGAAGCGGGGGCCCGGGGCCTGTTGCGCGCGTCCGCAGTCGCCGGGCTGCCGGCAGGAATCGAACAGGACGTTTCGCAACGCTCGGTGATGCAGTCCCTCGACCAGAGCGCCCGCCTGGTCGGAGATGCGCGTATCGGATTGGTTCCGGCCCTGCACCTGACGCCGGCGGCGTACGGAGTGTGGGGAGACTACGTCCTGTCGGCGCCGACACTGGCGGACGCGATTCGCCGCACCCTGCGCGCGCTGCGCGGGCACGGCAGCCGCGATGAACTCGGGATCGACGACCGCGGCGACCAGGTCGCCTATACCTACCGCTTGGCCAGCACTGGCCAACCCGGCTACGAAAACATTGCCTGCGCCGCCGCCGGCGTGTTGCTCAACCTGGTGCGTTGCTACCTGGGCCAGCACTGGCGACCGGAGTGCATCGAGTTTGACTTGCCGCCTGGGCTCAAACTGGCCGCCGTACAGGACGCCTTCGGATGTCGCGTCCGGTACGGCGCAGGACCGATCGGGATCGTGTTCGGGCGGGAACACCTTGCGGCGCGTCGTCCGGCGGACGGCATGGGACTCTCCGTTACGCTGGCGGACGTCCGGCGTGCGCGTCAGGGAGGCTCGCCGGAAACCATCCCGGATATCGTGCACGAGCTGGTAAGACTGCTGCTGCTGGCCGAGCGCGACCTGAGCATCACCCACATCGCTACGGAGCTGGGCTACTCGGCACCCGGCCATTTCGCCCGGGCATTCGCCCGGGCGACCGGCCGCTCGCCCCGGCAGTTCAGGACGACGCGCGCCGCGGCGGGTGGCTGACCTAGCCTGCTCCCGAACCCATCCCAGGCCGAGCCGGATGCCCGAACTGCCCGAAGTCGAGACCACGCGCCGCGGCATCGCGCCCTCCCTCGAGGGGCGCCGCATCGTGCGCGTCGTGGTGCGCGAGCGCCGCCTGCGCTGGCCGGTGCCGCGCGGACTGGAGAAGAAGCTGGAGGGACGCCGCGTCACCAGCGTGCGCCGCCGCGCCAAGTACCTGCTGATCGACACCGACGGCGGTACGCTGATCGCACACCTCGGCATGTCGGGCAGCCTGCGCGTCCTCGGGCCCGGGGCGCCGCTCATCGCGCACGATCACGTGGACCTCGTGCTCGACTCCGGGCGCATCCTGCGCTTCAACGACCCGCGCCGCTTCGGTTGCCTGCTGTGGGCCGGAGACGATCCGGAACGTCACCCGCTGCTGGCCGACCTCGGGCCGGAGCCGCTGGAGCATGGCTTCGACGGCGAGACCCTCTGGCGCAAGGCGCGCGGCCGGCGCGTCGCGATCAAGCTGTTCATCATGAATGCGCAGGTCGTGGTCGGCGTCGGCAACATCTACGCCAGCGAGGCGCTGTTCCGTGCAGGCATCCGGCCGACGACGCCGGCACATCGCGTCAGCCGCGCGCGCATGGCCGCGCTCGCCGAAGCGATCCGCGACGTGCTCGGCGAGGCGATCCGGGTCGGCGGCACGACGCTCCGGGACTACGTCAACCCGGATGGCCTGCCGGGCTACTTCCGGCAGCGACTATCTGTCTACGAACGCGCGGGCGAGCCCTGCCGCCGCTGCCACACAATGATCCGGCATGCGGTGCAGGGCCAGCGTTCAACCTACTACTGCCCCACCTGCCAGAATTGAAAGGGTGCAGACCCCTGCGTCTATCTCATTGACTGGAGGAGCTGGCTGACCTCGGGATCGTTGGGATAGGCCTCGACCAGCTTCGCCAGATACTGCAGCGCGTCGTCCTTGCGACCGGCCTCGAGGTTGATGGTCACCAGTGCCGTCAGCATTTCGCGGTTGGCGGGGTGCCTCGCCAACGCCTCGTCGAGCACCTTGATCGCAGCCTCACCCCGGCCGGTCGAATGCAGCGCGATGGCGTAGACATAGGGGTAGCGGGCAATGTCGGGCGCCGCCCTGGCAGCAATCTCGAGCTCGACGAGCGCGGCGTTCGTCTCGCCGGAACGCACCAGTGACAGTCCCAGTGAATGGTGCAACTCGGCGTTGCCGGACGCTACGGCGATGCCCTCACGTAAGGTCGTCGCCGCCTCCGTCTCCCTGCCGGTGGTACGCAGCAGGTCGGCGAGGTTGACCCACGCCGGCACGAAAAGCGGATCGATGGCGAGTGCGGCGCGATATTCAGCCTCGGCGGCCGCCGCATCGCCGCGAACGGCATGAAGCGAGCCCAGGTTGCCGTGAGCCTCCGGTCGGTCGGCGTTGAAACGCTGCGCCGCGACGTACTCCTCGAGGGCAGCAGTGAACTGCCCGAGTTGTGCCGCGTCGAGACGCGACTCGCCAGGGCCGGCCAGCGTCCGCGCCGCCGTCATCCGTACCAGCCGGATCGGATCACCCAGCAACCGGGGCAGCTCCGTCACCAACAGCGAAGGATCCGACCCGGCCAGCGTTTCAGCAGCGGCAACCCGCAGGCTTGGGTCGGGCGAATTCAATCCCTTGCGCACTGCCGGCAACATGTCTGGCCGCGGGTCCCGGGCGAGGCGCCAGATCGCGCTTGCCCGGACTATGGCTGGCTGCGCAGCTTCCTCCGCGAGCGCCAGCAGTGACGGTCGCGCACGGCCGTCGCCCAGATCTGCAGCGGCGAAGGTCTCGGCAAAATCCTGAAAGCCCGGCTTCAGCTGCGGATACCAGTCACGGACCGCCGCGGCCGCCCAGGAGGCAGCGCGGTCTTCGTGGCAGCTGCTGCAGGCGTTGGGTACGCCGAGCGCCACTGAGCGGTCCGGGCGCGGGATCCGGAAGCTGTGGTCGTGGCGCGGATCGACCACCATGTACGTCGTCATTGGCATGTGGCAGGCGGCGCACTGCGAGCCAGCGGTTTCCGCCTGGTGATGGTGGTGCGCCGGAGTGTCGAATTTCTGGGCCAGGTGGCACTGCACACAGACGGCGTTGCCAGGCGCGCGCAACTTCTGGCCGTGCGGCTCGTGGCAGTCGGCGCAGGTCACGCCCTTTGCCGCCATCCTGCTGGTCAGGAACGAGCCATAGTTGTAGACCTCGTCCCGCATCTGTCCATCCGGCCAGTACAGCCCCGGCTCGATCAGGGCCGGACGATAGGCGTCGTGAAACGGCTGGCCTGCCACGTGATCGTCCGCAAACTGCCCGCGCCTCGCGTGGCAGCGCGCGCAGACCTCGATTTCCAGCGATGAATCGCGCGGCGAAGAGCGGCTGGCGCTGCCGCTCGCCGGATCGATGGTCCAGGTGACGCCCCGACGCTCGTCGAGCCGGGCCACCAGCCCGTTGGCCTCGCCGCTGGCGCCGGGCTGGTCCGCCCAGGCGACGTGGGCCTCGCCGGGACCATGGCAGGCCTCGCAGGCGACGTTGATTTCGGACCAGCTGGTCGCAAACGAGTCGGTCGCGGCATCGTAGTTCTTGCGCAGGTTGGTGGAGTGGCAGTCCGCGCACTGGTAGTTCCAGTTCTGGTCGATACCGGTCCAGTGCAGCGGGTTGCCGGCGGTGATGTCCTGGCCGGAATAGAGGTGGAACCAGCGTTGCCCGCCCACCGATTGCGCACGCGTATCCCAGGCGGTGGTCAGCGACTGCAGGCGCCCGCGTGGAAACTCGACCAGGTACTGCTGCAGGGGATAGACACCGAAGGTGTAACGGACGGTAAAGTCCTGCAACGTGCCGTCGGGACCGTCAGTGCGAAGCTTGAAGTCCCCGGAGTCATCACGAAAGAACCGCGAACGGACTCCGGCATGGTCGAAGGTCGAGTCGTCGAAGTTCGCGAGCATCGCTGCTGGACTCGCCTCCTGCATCGCGCGCGCATGCTGCGACGTGCGCCAAGAAGCGTACTCAGCCTCGTGACAGCCCGCGCAGGTGGCACTACCGACGTAGGCGAGGCCGGCGACGTCCACAACCGCTTGCGGTTGCGGTTGCGGCGATGGCAAGGATTGGTGGCGGAAGAACCAGGCTGCTGCAACCAGCGCGATGACGACGAACGCCGCGGCACCTGCCAGGATCCTGTTCATGGATGACTCACGATGCAACCTCGATGCAATTGCGCCCTGCGGCCTTGGCTCGGTACAACGCAGCGTCCGCCTCGGCCAGCAGCCGCTCGGCGCGCGATTTCAGGTCACCCTGGGTCGCGTCGGGCAGCACCGCCGCGATGCCGACCGACAGCGTGATCACCCGTGCGACCCCCGGACCCAGTTCCACCGGCGAGGATGACACCGCGCGCATGATCCTGCGGGCGATGTGGCTCGCCTCGGCGACACTGGCGCCTGGCAGCAACAGTGCGAACTCGTCGCCACCGAAGCGCGCCGCGGTGTCGCTGGAACGGACCTGTGAGTCTATCCGCATCGCGATCTCGCAGATCGCCGCGTCCCCGCCCAGGTGCCCACAGCTGTCGTTGACCTCCTTGAACCGGTCGAGATCGATCATCAACATGGAGGTCGGCGTCCCCTGCCGCTGCGACCTGGCAATCTCCTCTCGCAGACGCGATTGCAGGTAGCGCCGGTTGTGCCAGCCGGTCAGGTAGTCGGTCAACCCGGCGCGCACCAGGCGCGCGCGGTTACAGGCGCTGTCAAAAGCGAGACCGGTTATGGCGCCGAGATGGCCGAGGAAGTCACTGCCATGACGGCGGGTGAAACGCCCGGGATCGGCACTGCCGAAATTCAGCGTGCCAACCAGCCGCTCGCCCCGGGTCAGCGGCAGGATGGCGACGCTCGCAAGTCCGGCAATCCCGGGAAACAGCAACTGGTGGTCCGGACCGACGTAGGGACCGAGCCACGGCCGCGCGAGCGAATGCATTTGCGGTGCAAGCGCGACCACGCTGTCGGTAAACACGACACCCGCGAAGCTGTCTGGCCTGTGGCCGTCGCCGAGCAGCAGGTGCCGAATCTCGTGTTGCGGATCCTGCACGACCAGGCTGACAGCCTCTACGCCGTGGGAAGCGCGCAGCCCGTCGACAATCACCTCCAGCAACTCGGGCAGCGTCTGCGCTTCCAGGATGGCCAGCTCTCGATCCAGCGTGCGTCGGAACACATCGACGTTGCGGCCTGCCTCGGCGTGCAGCCGATCGATCTCGGCCCGCAACGCCAGGACTTCGTCCTCCATCGGACGCGGATCGTCGACCGGCGCCAGGCCGCTCATCCGCGCACCGCCGCCCGGCCCTCGACATAGGCCCGGCCCTTGAGCATCAGTCGGGCAAATCCTTCCTCGTCGCCGCTCTCGACCAGCTGACGCAGGCGCGCGACGGCGGTCGTGAGCGCCTCCAGCGACTCGCCGCCGTACTCGTTGAGGCGCTGAATCTCGAAATACAGCGCCGGACTTTCCGAGGCGACCTTCGACGCCACGTCGAACTGCGCGTCAAAGGTGGTGCTCGACAGCTGCGCCAGCCGCGGAGCCGCCTCGCCGCTCTCCGCGAGCGCGGTGAAGAAAGCGATGTTGACCGCGTGTGACAGCCCCAGCACATAGGCGATCAGGCGATCGTGGTCGTCGAGCGTCGTCACTACCTGGGCGGCCATGGTGGGCGCAAAAAGTTCCTGGCCCGCGCGCACCGCGTCCGGGTCGCCAAGATCCACGTGCAGCACGTGTCTCCCCGAGAGCAGTTCCGTGTCCGGGCCGAACATCGGATGAATCGAGGCGGTCCGGACACCAGCCGCTACCAGCGCCTCCAGCCCGGCGCGGAGCGGCGTCTTGAGCGAGCCGATGTCGAACACGAGGCCCATGGGCTTGCGCGGGGCCAGCTCGCTGAGCACCTGGCCGGTGATGCCCAGTGGCGTTGCCACGACGATGAGGTCGTGATCGAGATCCGACTCCCGCCAGTCCCCAAGCTGGCGATAGCCGGCCGCGGCGCCTGCCGGATCCGCGATCTCGATGTCGAAGCCCTGCGAGGCGAGAAAGTCCGCGAACCAGCGACCCATCTTGCCGGCGCCGCCGATGATCAGGGCGCGCTTGCCGGTTCCATGGCCCTCGGCCGCCACCAGTGCCTGCTCCTGTGTCGTCAGCGAAGAGCGGATCAGCAGCCGCAGTATCTGTTCAGCAACGGCCGGTGGCACGCCGTGCCGCTCGGCGGCGGCACGCGCATTCAGCAATACCTCACGCTCGCGCGCGTAATCCCTGGTCGGGTAGCCGGTCGAACGCTTGACGCGCGCGATGTCCTGCGACAGCCGCTGGCGCTCGGCGACCAGCTGCAGCAGTTCCGTGTCGATCCGGGTCAGGCGGTCTCGCAGCGCGCTCAGGTCCATGCAGGAGCAATTCCAGAGGTTGGTAGAAACGTTTTAGCTGCCCGGCAGCGGCGCCGCAACTGTCCCGGTCACGATTGCGGGAGCCGGCCGAGGAACCTCGACACTACGTCGTTGAATTCCTGTGGCGCGTCCAGCTCGGAACGGTGCCGGCTGCCCGGCAACATGACCACCCGTGCGCCGGGAATCAATGCCGCCCAACGGCGTTTCTCGTGAATGTCGGTGTAGTCGTGCTCTGCGCCGATCACCAGCACGGGCGAGCGGATCGCGCCGAGGCGGTCCTCGGCGTCCCAACGGATCAGCGCCCTGAGCGAGGCGATGTAGACCCAGCGACTGGTGTGGCTGGCGCGCTCCAGCAGGCGTCGGCGCAAACGCTCCTGGTGCGGCGCCGGAAACACTGCCTTGGCAAACAGGCGCGCCACCCCGCCGACGCCAAATACCAACGCCAGCAATATCCTGGAAAGCCCCAGGTATCGTCTCTGCCACGTGCGCAATTCGAAGCTCGGCGCCGTGTTGGCGAGCACCAGGCCGGCAACCCGCCCGGGCTGGTCGAGCGCCAGTTCAAGGGCGATAGCCCCGCCCATCGACAGGCCGAGGACATGCGCCCGCGGCATGCCCAGCGCCTCGAGCAGCGCTCCCGCGTCGCGGGCATGCTGCTGGATGGTGTACGGCTCCTGTCTTTCGCTGTCGCCGTAGCCGCGCAGATCCGGCGCAACGACGCGGAAATGCCGGGCGAATTCGGGAATCTGCCTGCGCCAGTCGTCGTGGCTCCCGCCCAGCCCATGCAGCAGCAGCAGGCCCGGTCCCTGCCCCGCGATCTGGCAGGCGATCCTGACTCCATTGACGATGAAGTGCTGCATGGTTGCCGTGCACGCTAGCGCGAACCGGGCCCGGGTGCACGCGCCTCGGATCCGCGCAACCCCTGAGTGACGCCGTCCGAGTACAGCCGCTAACATGGGTGCATGCGAAACCTGGTGCAGAACCTGCCGGACCCGCTGCCGCTGGACCCCATGCCGCTGGCATCGACCTGGCTCGCCCAGGCCTGGGACGAGCAGGTTCAGCCGAACCCGAATGCAATGGTGCTGGCAACCGTGGGAGAGGACGACCGCCTGTCATCGCGGGTAGTGCTTTGCAAGGACATCGTTCACCAGCCGGGCTATCTGGTTTTCTACACCAACTACCTGTCCCGCAAGGGCCATGAACTTGCCGCCCGCCCCCGCGCGGCCGCTGTATTCCTCTGGGACAGCATGCATCGCCAGCTGCGGATCGAAGGTGTGGTGGTTCGCTGTCCAGCCAGCGAGAGCGACGATTACTTCGCGTCCCGTTCCTGGCGCAGCCGGCTGTCCGCTTGCGCCAGCCGGCAGAGCCAGCCGATTGCCTCGCGCCAGGCGCTGGTCGGCCAGTTGCGAGAGACCGCCGCGAGGCTGGGCGCGCCGGACCCGCTTACCGCGCCGGCCGACGATCAGGAACCGGACTTCCACGTGCCCCGCCCCGCCGACTGGGGCGGCTATCGGCTGTGGGTTGACGCGCTCGAGCTGTGGGTGGAGGGCGAACATCGGCTGCATGACAGGGCACGGTGGACGCGTGAACTGGCGCCGATGGAGGGCGGAATTTTCCAGGCTGGCGCATGGCATCACATGAGGCTGCAGCCCTAGCTGGCGACGTCGCGGTCATGTCCGAACTCGAACAAACCTGCGACATCACCTGCCCGCACTGCTGGGAGACGATACCGATCTGGCTCGACCTGTCCGTCGGTTCGCAGAGCTACTACGAGGATTGCTCGGTCTGCTGTCGGTCGATCGTGATCTCCTACGAGTCCGAAGGCGGCGAATTGCTGTCCGTGACTGCAGACGCAGCGGATTGAACGGCCATGCTGGCCTGCAAGCAGCTGGACATCGAGGTCGCGGGACGACTGCTGGTCGATTCGCTCACGATGGCGGTGCTGCCGGGCCGGCTGGTCGCCCTGCTGGGGCGCAATGGCGCCGGCAAGACCCTGACGCTGCACACGCTGGCCGGCCAGCGTGAACCCGCCGGTGGGTCGATCGAGCTCGACGGCAAGTTGCTGGCAGCCTGGCCGCCCGCGGACCGCGCCAGGCGGCTGGCATTGCTGCCCCAGGACGCCGAGGATCCCTTCCCGGTCACGGTGCTCGAGACCGCGCTGATCGGCCGGCACCCACATATCGACTTCTGGCGCTGGGAGGACTCCGGCGACGTCGCAATCGCGCGTTCGCGCCTGGCCGAGGTGGATCTCACTGGACTCGAGCAGCGTTCGGTCGACACGCTCTCCGGCGGCGAGCGCCGCCGCCTCGCGATCGCCACCCTGCTGGCGCAGGATCCCGCAATCTGCCTGCTGGACGAACCGACGAATCATCTCGATCCGCAACATCAGCTGAACGTGCTCAGGCTGTTTCGCGCCCGCGCCCAGGCAGGTGGCGCGGTGATCGCGAGCCTGCACGATGCAACGCTGGCGGCACGCTTTGCCGACGACGCATTGCTGCTTCACGGAGACGGGCGCTGGGATTTCGGGCCCTGCGAGCAGGTCCTGACGTCCGAGCGACTGTCCGAGCTGTACCTGAGCCCCATGTACGAAATCGCCTGGGGCGGCCGGCGCGTTTTCATCTCCGGCTGAACGGCACAACACTGACCTGACACGGGCGTAGAGGTGAAACCCGGGTCCGACCCAAGTGGGCTGACGCCGATCCCCACATCGGCGCGCGGCCAGGGCGGGGTTTCCCCTGGAGCGACTGTCGGCTTTCGGAGCGTAAGCGGGAACTCCCGCAAGCACGGGCGGCCGGCGTTCCCCTGGAGCCACCGTCAGCCGTTGGCGACGCGGAATGAGCCGGTGCGTAGCTGTGCGTATTCCGATTCCATCACGTGCACGCAATTGCGCCCGGTATTCTTGGCAGCATAGAGCGCCTCGTCCGCCAGCTGCACGAATCCATCGGCGCTCCGGCCGGAGACCGGCACCACACAGGCGACGCCGACCGATACCGTCAGGACGCGCGATATGCTCGAGGCAGCGTGCGGAATGCGCAAGTCCGCCACGCCCTCCAGCGTCTTCTTGGCCAGCTCGGCGGCATATTCACGGGTCGTGTCGTACAGAACCACGAGGAATTCCTCGCCGCCGTAGCGGGCAACGAAATCCAGCGGCCGGCGCGCAGCGCGGGCCAACACCCCGGCGACCGCCTTGAGCGCTTCGTCGCCCGCCTGGTGCCCATAGCGGTCGTTGTAGGCCTTGAAGAAGTCGATGTCGATCATCAGTAACGCCATCGGGCACTGCTCGCGAATGCCTTGCTGCCAGGCGCGCCGCAGGTGGCCGTCGAGGCGGCGACGGTTGTAGGTCCCGGTCAAGCCGTCGCGCTCAGCCATCTCGGCCAGCATCATTGCTTCCAGCCAGCCCGTGCGGCGTGCGTTCTGAAGGTTGTAGGCAACGGTGGCACCGACCAGGTTGCCGAAAAACAGCACCATGGCCTGGTAGGAAGTCTGCTCGGCGGGAATGTCGACCATCGCCGCGCCGATGACGAAGGCAGCGAGCCCGATGAGGTTGGTGCGGACGGCGCCGTAGAAGGACAGCCCCACCAGGAAATAGATGAAGATGGTCACCAGTACCAGCACTGGAAAAATCGTCGCCGAGCCGCTCGCGGGTGCGCCGAGCACTTGCGCGACGATAGCGACCAGGACTAGCGGTGCCAGCACGTTCACGACCCACTGGAACAGGTGCCAGCGATGCGGGATGAACGTCACGGCGAGGCACAGTACCAGCGACGGCAGGATGACCGCATAACGCAGCCAGGCAACGTGTCCGGCCGAAGCGGCCAGCACCAGGCGGTCCATGGCGATAAAGGCCAGTACCAGCCCAAGTGCGAGGACGATGTTCAGGCGCAGATGTACCAGGCCGTGTTCGTACTGCTCGCGCCGGAACTGGGTTTCGAGTTGCCCCTCGAAACGCAACCAGGGGAAGCCCCGCTGCAGCTGCTCCGCAGCTGGCGAGGATCGGACCGGGTCAATCCGCGGATCGGTCGTCACGCGTTCACCGGACTGGCCGGCGAGTCGGTGCCCGATTGGCCGCCGCTAGCTCTGTTCATAAGCCTCGACTCGCTGCGCACGGAACCGGGGGTGCCCGTGCGATGGCGAAAATTATAGGCAGTAGCATCCGGGTCTTGTCAGGGAAGTCCGTAGCAGTTCTTGAACCTGCAATATGTCAAATATTTCAGGGAATTATTCAAGAATATCAGCAACCTGCAGGCTATGGGATCAGCGCGCAAACCACGCTGCGACGAACTCGTCAAAAGAAACATCGTCAGCCGCCTCGATCCGCCGCTGCGCCACCAGCGACTCCTCGGCCTCAGCGCGAAACACGTCGAGCTGGGACTGGTTGGGCGGATAGAGATCACGGAAGTAATCGCGATGCTCGCGCGACATCCTGAGGGCGAAGTAGAAGAACGCCTCGCCCCCGGCGGACAGCTCGTTCAGAAGCCGTGCTGAAGGCGTCGCCTCGACATTCTCGACTTTCGCCCTTTGCACCGCGAGCGCTGCCGTATACGGCCGCGCCGGATCGCCATGATCCAGCAGCTCGCAGATGCCGCTCATTTCCTCCAGTAGCTGCGCCGCCCAGGCCCGGAGTTCATAGGGCTTGCCGTCCAGGGCGAGCGCCAGGCCCGGCTCGCGACCGCGGCGCGCGACCCGCACGTGATTGTCGTCGAGCTCTTGCTCGGCCGAGCGGCCGATCAGCGGACTGTCCTTCAGCACGCACAGCGCGGCGAAAGCTTCGAGAAACCGCATCTTGTTCTGGTTGATGCCGACTGGATCGAACACCCCGACGTCCAGCGAACGCATCTCGACGTACTCGACTCCCGCGCGCGCCAGTGCGCGTGTCGGCCGCTCGCCGGAATGCGCCGTACGCTTGGGGCGGATGAAGCTGTAGTACTCATTCTCGATCTGCAGCACGTTGGCGCTGAGTTGTCGCCATTCGCCGTCGACCTTGACGCCGAGTCGCTGGTACTCGGGGCTGGGGGCGGCAATCAGCGCCGACAGGTCGCGAACGTACTCATCGAGCGAATTGACCGATACCGCGACGTCGGCCTGGCTCTTGTTGCGGTAGCCGAGGTCGCTCATCCGCAGCGAGGTCGCATACGGCGAGTAGTATGTGTTCTCATCGAGGTCCTGCAGGGATGGCAGAACGTCACGGCCCTTGAAGAAGGTCTTGCACAGGGCTGGCGAGGCACCGAACAGGTACAGGATCAGCCAACCGTGCCGGCGGTAGTTGCGCAGCAACGCGAAATAGGCCTCGTCAATGAACTGCTGGCCACCCGATCTCGCCTGCCACGCTTGGTGCAGCACTGGCCAGAAGTGGCCCGGGAACGAGTAATTGAAATGCACGCCCGAAATGGCCTGCATCACCCGTCCGTAGCGCAGCCCCAGCCCCATGCGATAGACACTCTTCATGCGGCCGATGTTTGAGCTGCCGTATTCGGCAATCGGGATGCTGGCATCGCCATCAAGTGCACAGGGCATGCTGGCAGCCCAGAGCAGTTCCTCGCCCAGGTGCCGATAGACAAACTGGTGCAGGTCGCACAGGTACTGCAGCAGCTCCCAGGTCTCGTTGAAGGCCGGCGTGATCAGCTCGATCAACGCCTCGGAATAATCGGTCGTGACATTCGGGCTGGCGAGCGCCGAACCCAGCGCAGGGGGATGCGGGGTCTGGGCGACTCGGCCCTTGGGGGTCACCCGCAGCGACTCCTTCTCGATACCCTTACGACCGCCCTGCAACACGCTGCGCTCACCGGAATTGACCAGCGCAGCCAGCCTTCGTTCGAAGCTGCGGTCGATGCGTGCGGCGGTCATGAAGTATGGTGCAGGGCCAGGCCAGGGGGGACCGCATTCTAGCTGTCCGGCAGCATCCGGTGCACCGCGACTTGGTCCCCGGGGGTGGGCCGGGGTAGATTGAGTCACCCGGTAGCCGCCACCGCTTCAGCCCCTGTTCAGGGCGAGCCTGGCAAGCTGAGGTCCGATGCGAGCGACGACCTACATGCCCGTCCTGCTGCTCGCTGCCACCCTGCTTTCGCAGGCTGCCGCGGCGGATTCGTTTCGTTGCGGCACCAAGCTCATCACCGACGGCGACAGCGCCGACAAGGTCCGGAACCTCTGCGGGCCGCCGACCGAGGTCACCCGCTCCGAAATCCTGCGCCGCCCGGTCATCTGGCGATTCGGCCGTCCGTACTACCTGTCCGATGAGCAGGTGGCAGTGTCGCTCGAGTACTGGACCTACAACCTGGGGCCACACAAGCTGATGCGGCGCCTGCGGCTCGAGGATGGCCTGGTCACGCAGATCGAGACGCTCGGCCACGGCTACCACGAGACCGATCCGTGAGTGCAGCCGTAATTCGCTCCATTGAGGCAGGCGATGATGCGGCCGTGGCTGCGGTCATCCGCGAGGTGATGCCGTCATTCGGCGCCTGTGGTCCCGGTTTCGCGCTGGGTGACCCGGAGGTCGACCACATGAGCGTCGCCTATGCGCAACCACGGTCAGCTTTCTACGTGGTCGAGGAAGCCGGGCGCATCATCGGCGGCGCGGGCATCGCGCCACTGGCTGGCGGCGACGCCGATACCTGTGAACTCCGCAAGATGTACTACCTGCCCGAGGCGCGTGGCCGCGGACTGGGCGAACGGATGCTCAGGCTATGCCTGGAGCGGGCTCGCGGCTTTGGTTATCGCCGCTGCTATCTCGAGACTTTGACCGGCATGGACGCCGCCATGCGGCTGTACCAGCGGCTCGGCTTCAGGCAGCTGCCGGACCCGATGGGCAACACCGGCCACTACAGCTGCGACCGGCAGTACCTGCTGGACCTCTGACGAACCCCGCGAGAGAAGATCGTCCCCGTTTCCAGGGCGGGGCCAAGGTGACGCGCGACCCCTCTATACTGTCGCGATGAAACTGCACCAGCTCCGCTACCTGGCGGCCGTCGTCGACAACGGGCTGAACATCACGGCCGCCGCGCGCGCGCTGCACACCTCCCAGCCTGGCGTCAGCAAGCAGATCAAGCTACTCGAGGAAGAACTGGGCTTCGAGATCTTCGAGCGGGAAGGCAGGAACCTGACCCGCGTCACCCCCGCCGGCAAGCAGGTGGTCGAACGGGCGCTCAGGATCCTCGACGAAACCAAGAACATCCGCCGACTGTCGGAAGAATATCGCGACGAGAAGAAAGGCTCGCTGTCGATTGCGACCACCCATACCCAGGCGCGTTACGTCCTGCCCTCCGTCATCAAGCGCTTCCGCCAGCTGTACCCGGAGGTCAAGCTGCACCTGCACCAGGGCACCTCCGAGCAGATCGCCGACCTGGCCGCCGACGACCGGGTTGATTTCGCCATTGCGACCGGCTCTCGCGACCTGTACCCGACCCTTGCCTTGATGCCCTGTTACCGCTGGCACCGCGACCTCCTGGTTCCCACCGGTCACCCGCTGGCGAAGCTGAAGAAGCCCACGCTCAAGGACATCAGCCGGCATCCGGTCGTGACCTACGTTTTCAGCTTCTCGGGACGATCGTCGCTGCCCGCCCTTTTCGACAAGGCCGGCCTGCCGCTCGACGTCGCCCTCACTGCGCGTGACGCCGACGTCATCAAGACCTACGTCAGGCTCGGTCTCGGCGTGGGCATCGTGGCGTGCATGGCGGTCACCGAGGACGAGGACCAGGACCTGGTGGCTATCGACGGCTCGCACCTCTTTCCCGAGCACGTCACCTGGCTGGGTGTGCGGCGTGGCCGGCTGCTGCGTACTTACATGTACGACTTCATGCGGCTGTTCGCACCGCACCTGACCCGCAAGCTGGTGGACCAGGGGCTGCGCGCCCCAACCAGCGAGCGCGTCGAGGAAGTGTTTGCGGGCCTCAGCCTCCCGCGCTACTGAATCAAGCGAGGCGAGATGATGCAGGATTTCGAGAGACTGGGGGTCTTCTACCTGGGCCGTGAATACGACGCATTGAAGCAGGAACTCGCACCCGAGCCGCTGCTTTACAGCTCGAAAGACCTGACCACCCACGCCGTCTGCGTCGGCATGACAGGAAGCGGCAAGACGGGCCTGTGCATCTCGATACTGGAGGAGGCAGCGCTCGACGGCATCCCGGCGCTGGTCGTGGACCCCAAGGGAGACATCGCCAACCTGCTGCTGGCGTTCCCGGACCTGGCACCGACGGATTTCCAGCCATGGGTCGATCCGGCCGACGCAGCCCGCAAGGGGCTGTCGCTGGACGAGCACGCTGCTGGAACCGCTGAGACCTGGCGCAAGGGGCTCGCCGAATGGGGCGAGGACGGCGAGCGTATCCGCCGCTTTCGCGACGCGGCCGACGTGGCGATCTATACGCCAGGAAGCGAATCCGGCCTGCCGCTGTCGGTGCTGCGGTCCCTGTCGCCGCCCACCGGCGCCGCGGCCGACCCGGCGGCCTTGAAGGACCGGATCGCGGGTGTCGTATCGGGCCTGCTCGCATTGGCCGGGATCGCGGCCGACCCGCTGAAGAGCCGGGAACACATCCTGCTGTCCTCGATCCTCGATTCTGCCTGGCAGGCCGGCCAGTCACTCGACCTGGCCGGCCTCATCGGCGCGATACAGAAGCCGCCATTCGAAAGAGTCGGGGTCTTCGATCTCGAAACCTTCTACCCGGCCAAGGACCGGCTCGAGCTCGCCATGGCGATCAACAATCTGCTCGCCTCGCCCGGGTTCAGTACCTGGCTCGAGGGCGAGCCCCTCGACATTCAGCGACTGCTGTACACGCCAGCAGGCAAGCCGCGGATCTCGATCGTATCCATTGCCCACTTGTCTGACTCCGAGCGCATGTTCGTGGTCACGCTGCTGCTGAACGAACTGGTCTCGTGGATGCGCAATCAGTCGGGCACCTCGTCGTTGCGCGCGCTGTTCTACATGGACGAGATCTTTGGGTACTTCCCGCCGACCGCCATGCCGCCGTCCAAGGTGCCCATGCTGACGCTGCTCAAGCAGGCGCGGGCCTTCGGGGTCGGCGTGATGCTGGCCACGCAGAACCCCGTCGACCTGGACTACAAGGGCCTTTCCAATGCCGGCACCTGGTTCATCGGCCGGCTACAGACCCAGCGCGACCAGCAGCGTGTCATCGACGGCCTGCAGAGCGCGCTGAGCGGGTCAGGCTTCGACAAGCCGACGCTGGAGCGGCTGATGGCTGGCATCACCCAGCGCGTATTCCTGATGCGTAACGTCAACGACGATGCGCCGGTGCTGTTCAAGACCCGTTGGGCCATGTCCTACCTGCGCGGGCCGCTCACGCTGCAGGAGATTTCGCGGCTGATGGCAAGCATCAAGGCCCAGGCGCCGGTGACAGCCGTGGCAACCGCCAAATCGACGGCGCTATCCCCGCCAGCGACGGCTGACGCGGGCCGTCCGCTGGTCTCTCCGGAGATCGGCGAGCTGTTCCTGGTCGCCCGCCCGGGCCCCGGCAAGACCACTTACCGGCCGCGGGTCGCCGCTGGCGTGCGGCTGCACTACGTGGACGCAAGATCGGGACTGGACTCCTGGCGCAACTACTCGCTGGTCGCCCCCTTCACGGACGACGGCGCGCCTGCCTGGGAGGAAGCCATCGAGGTGAAGGATCTGGTCGGCGGCACGGAGCCGCTCGGCGGCGCTGTGTTTGCCGAACCCCCTTCCGCAGCGCTGCGACCGAAGAACTTTGCGGACTGGAAGAAGTCGCTGACGGCCCACCTGTACCAGCACGGCGCAGTCGAGCTGCTGCAGTGTAGCGAGTTGAGGCTGGTTTCCGCGCCGGGCGAAAGCGAGGGGGACTTCCGGACGCGCATCGCCCACGGACTGCGCGAGCGCCGCGACCAGCAGATCGGCAAGCTGCGCGACAAGCACGAGTCGAGGCTGCGCACGCTGCAGGACCGGATTCGTCGTGCCGAGGATCGGGTCGAGCGCGAGCAGGCGCAGTATTCGCAGCGCAAGCTGGACACCATGGTCTCGATTGGCAGCTCCGTGCTCGGCGCGATCTTCGGCAGCAAGCGCAGCGCCGCGACTCGCGCCGGGACTGCGGCCCGCTCCGCCGGCCGGGTGTTGGGCGAGAAAGGCGATGTCGAACGAGCCGGCGAAAACCTCGAGGCCATGAAGCAGCAGTTGGCGGAGATCGAGCATGAGGTCGAGTCGGCAGCGGCGGCGCTGGCGGATTCCCTGGACGCCGGTTCGGTGAAGCTCGACACGGTGTCGGTGACGCCGCGCAAGTCGGATATCGCGGTCGGCAGGATCGTGCTCGCGTGGGAGCCCTGGTGCGAGGGTGCCGACGGCTTCCAGCAACCGGCATGGCCGGCCTGAGCGCCATGGCTGGCTGTCTCCCGCGGACGCTGGCGCGCGGCCTGCTGTGCCTGGTCGCGGCCGCTGTATTGCTGGCCGGCTGCGGTCGGGCAAAGCCGGAGCCGGAACCGATCTACGGTACCTGGCGCGGGGTTCTGACGGTGACCGGAGGCGACCTGCCTTTCGGGCTCGAGATTGCCCGTGAAGACGGACGCGATGTCGCCTGGCTGATCAATGGGCCCGAGCGGGCCAGGGTCACCGACGTCGTCATCGATGGTGGGCACATCAGCATGGGTATGCCCGGCTATCCGCACCGACTCGAGGCGCGGCTGGTCGACGGTGAACTCCGGGGCGAGGTCACTTTCCTGCGGCCGAAGGGCGAGACCCGCAGCGCTCATCTGGTTGCCGGGCGCGGCATCTCCTGGCGCTTCTTTCCGGTCCCTTCCGCGTCCAATGCAGACTTCAGCGGCCGCTGGCAGCTTGCATTCCGCGATCCAGCAACCGGGACGGAGTCGACCGGAATCGCCGAATTCACCCAGCAGGGCCACGTAGTCACCGGCACGGTGCTGCGGGAGTCCGGCGACGACCGCTACATCGCCGGTGAGGCGCGCGGCGACACGGTATTCCTGTCGCGCTTCGACGGTGGCCATGCCTACCTGTACGTCGCCCGGCTCGCGCCTGACGGCACGCTTGAGGGTGAACTCCGCTCCGGTACGGGGACGTTTCGGCAACTTTCCGGATATCGGGACGCCGCTGCGCAGCTGGCCGACGTGTCGGACCTGACTGTGGTCGACACCGCAGGCGGTCCGTTGAGCTTCGCTTTCCCGGATATCAACGGAAACGACGTCTCGCTGACCGACGAGCGGTTCCGTGACAAGCTGGTGATCATCACCATCGGCGGCACCTGGTGCCCTAATTGCCACGACGAGGCTGCATTCCTACGCGACTTCCTGCCCACCCGCCGGGAGCGCGGGCTTGAGGTAGTGCAGCTGATGTTCGAGTACACCGATGACTTTGCATCGGCTTCCGCATCAGTGCGCAACTTCGCCGACAAGTTCAACATCGGCTACCCGGTGCTGATCGCCGGCAGCTATGGGCCGGGAGCTGTTCAGAGTGCGCTGCCGCAGCTCAAGAAGTTCTTCGCCTATCCGACCTTGCTGGTGCTCGATCGCGCCGGCCGGATACGCTATACCCACACCGGCTTCAGCGGACCGGCGACCGGCGTCCACTACGACGAATTCGTCAGCGAGTTCAGCGCGCTGATCGACCAGTTACTGGCGGAGGCCTAGCTGGCCGGATCGCGGCGCGACCGGACCTTCTTGGTGGCAAGAGAGTCGCCACGCCGTGATCACCCAGCGGATTCCCGGAGATAGCGATGCGCCTTCAGTATCGACTGGTCAACGTATTCACCCGGAAAGGGGGAAGACTCACCGGCAATCCCCTGTGTGTCTTCGAGGATGCGCAGGGCCTGAGCGACGGGCAGATGCAGGCCCTGGCTTTGCAGTTCAACCTGTCGGAGACCACATTCATCTTTCCATCTGACGTTGCGGATGCCCGCGTACGGATCTTTACGCCCGGTTATGAGATGCCCTTCGCCGGGCACCCGACGCTGGGAACAGCACAAGTGCTGCAGTCGCTGATGAGCCTCGGGGACGCGGTAGCACTGGAACTGAACGTCGGCGTAATTCCCGTCAGTGCGGGGTCTGGCCGCTGGGAACTGCGGGCCAACGCAGCGACGGTGCGGGTACCGCGAGCCTCGATCCCGGACCTGTCGACCGCACTCGGGCTGGAGGCCGCGGAGGTGGCTGGCCCGCCACTTTGGGTCAACACGGGCAGCGAACAGCTGATCGTGCCGCTGGTGAGCGAAGACGCGGTCCGGCGCGTGCGAGTCCATTACCAGGCACTGGTGGCGGTCACGGCGGATGGACCCTGGGCGCAGGTGTACGTCTTCGCTCCGGCCGGTCCCGGCGCGCTGGTTTCACGATTCTTCTTCAGCAAGGCGGACTCGGTGCTCGAGGACCCTGCCACGGGCAGCGCGACGGCGAACCTCGGGGGCTGGTACCTCGCGCAACACGCCGAGCTGCCGCTGGCCCGGACAATCTCGCAGGGCGAGCAGGCCGGCCGGCCATCGACACTGCGACTGCGCATCGACAACGAGCGCCGCGTCTTCGTGGCGGGTGAAGTCGTTGAACTGGGGCGCGGCTACGTTGAGTTGTAATGCGCGCCGCTGCCTTATAATGCGCCCATGCCTTCCTTCGACGTCGTTTCCGAGATCGATCACCACGAGCTGAACAACGCGGTCGACCAGGCCAACCGCGAGGTGTCCCAGCGCTTCGACTTCAAGGACACGGGCGCAAGGTACGAGCTGAAGGACTTCACCGTCACCCTGCACGCCCAGGTCGACTTCCAGCTCAAGCAGATGCTCGACATCCTGACCCTTAAAGTCGCCAAGCGCGGCATCGATGCCGCCTGCCTCGAGCCCAAGGACCCGGAAGTCACCCTGAACGCGGCCCGGCAGCTGGTGACCTTTCGCCACGGCATCGACCAGGACACTGGCAAGAAGCTGCAGAGGCTGCTCAAGGATTCCAAGCTGAAAGTGCAGGCGGCAATCCAGGGGGACCAGCTGCGGGTCACCGGCAAGCAGCGCGACGACCTGCAGTCAGCGATGGCGCTCATCAAGCAGAGCGAGCTCGGCTTACCCTTTCAATTCAAGAACTTCCGCGACTGAAATCCCGGCCATTTTACTTATTTCGGGTGCCTCAGGCGGCGCCCGAAGTGCTGGGGCGGCCCGCTGAATTGCCTCCCGAGAAGGGCGGATGTACGCGCAGGTACCCAAGCCATTCCACTGTGCAGTGTCTCATTGTGGCTTGTACTTAAATACGAGTGATTCTCATTTACATCGGTAAGCGATTCTCATAAAGTTTCCGTCGCCGGCCCACGTGGGCCCGGACGCACTCGCCGGAGATCTCGAGATGGCTTGCCGCTCCCACTCTCTTCTTGCAATCGCCGTTGCTACGCCCCTTTTCGCCAGCGGACCTGCTGCCCTGGCGGACGCCTCCGGAACCAGCGCTCAAGCCGAGGTCGCCCTGCTCGACCGCATCGTGGTCACGGCGTCGAAGCTCGATGCACGCGAGGTTGGCGGTTCGGTTCATTTCCTCGACCAGGGCGTGCTCGAGCAGCAGGCCTATTCGGACATCAACCGCGTGCTCAGGCAGGTTCCCGGCCTGAACATTGTCGAGGAGGAAGGTTTCGGAATCCGCCCGAGCATCGGTATCCGCGGATCGGGCACCGACCGCAACGCCAAGATCGCGGTGATGGAGGACGGCGTGCCAATCGCGCCTGCACCCTACTCGGCGCCGTCGGCGTACTACTTCCCGCGCACACCGCGCATGCATGCGATCGAGGTCAGTAAGGGACCGGCCGCCATCAAGTACGGGCCACAGACGGTGGCCGGCGCGCTTGGCATGTACTCGACGCCGATTCCAGGTACGCCCGGCGAGGGCGCGGCGGGCAAAATCGATGTTTCCGGCGGCGAGCATGGCACCTGGCGTGGTCACGGCATCCTGGGGGGGTGGGCCGGCACCAGCGGTGCCTTCGACGTCGGCGTCAGTCTCGAGACGCTGCAGGAGTCCTCCGACGGCTTCAAGGAACTGGACTCAGGCGGTGACACCGGTTTTGCCATTCAGGACTACATCGCCAAGCTCGCCCTCCGCTCCAAGGCCGGCACCGCACGCCCGCAGTCGCTGGAGTTGAAGATCCAGTATTCGGACGAGGATTCGGACGAGACCTACCTCGGCCTGGCCCTGGACGATTTTCGGGTGGACCCCTATCGCCGCTACCGTGGCAGCCAGGTCGACAACTTGCAGGTCGAACACCAGACCTGGCAGGCCACCCACCGAATCGACTTTGACGACCGCGTCGGCCTGACGACGCTGGCGTACTACACCAAGACCCAGCGGGCCTGGTACAAGCTAAACGACGTCCGTAACGCGACGGACACCGGATACTCCAGCCTGACGAACGTACTCGCAGATCCGGCCGCCTACCCTGTCGAGTACGCCGCGCTGGTCGGCGAGGCGGGCTCGAGCAGCGCCCCCGGCGCACTGCGCGTGCGCAATAACTCGCGCCAGTATTACGCAGCCGGGATCCAGGCCGTGCTGGGCCTCGGATTCGACTCAGGCGGAGCGAGCCACAACCTCGAGCTGTCGGTCCGCTACCACCAGGACGAGGAGGACCGGTTCCAGAACGACGACCGCTACCAGATGATCGATGGCTTCATGCTCCTGACCTCGGCTGGAGCGCCCGGCACGCAGGACAACCGGGTCGGCCAGGCCGCGGCCTGGGCCCTGTACCTGCGCGACACCGTCGAGTGGAGCGACTGGACGCTGACGCCCGGCCTGCGCTACGAGGTCATCGACCTGAAGCGTAGCAACTGGGGCGGGTCGAACCCGGACCGCGACGGCCCGGGCGCGGTCTCCCGCAACACGGTGGATGCATTCCTGCCAGGACTCGGCGCGACCTATGCGTTGACTGACAGCCTGCTTTTGGTCGGCGGCGTACACCGCGGCTTCGTCAATCCGGCGCCAGGCTCCGACGCCGACGAGGAACTGTCCTGGAACTACGAGGCAGGCATCCGCTACGACCGCGGCCCAGGATCACTGGAGGCGATGGCATTCCTGGTGGACTACCAGAACCTCGTCGGCACCTGTACCGCCTCCACGGGCGGCGGCTGCACCATCGGCGACCAGTACGACGGCGGTGCCGCGCGCGTACACGGTCTCGAGCTCGTCGCCAGCTACGATGCGGCCGCGGCCTTCTCGACGCGAATCGCGCTGCCGCTGTCCGCCGTCTACACCTGGACGCGGGGCGAGTTTGAAACGAGCTTCGACAGCGACTTCGGCGAGTGGAGCGACGTCGTTGCGGGCGACAGGCTGCCGATGGTCCCGGAGCACCAGCTTACGCTCAGTGCCGGCCTCGAGGCAGACCGCTGGCGCGCGTACCTCGCAGTGAATTACGTGGACGAGGCACGCTCTGTGGCCGGCTCGGGACCGATCCCGCCGGCGCAACGGATCGACAGCCGAACGCTGGTGGACCTCCGTGGCGAATTCGACCTCGGCGACCGTACCAGCCTGTTTGCCAGCGTTCAGAACCTGACCAACGAGGCCTACAACGTCGCCTTTCGGCCGTCAGGCGCCCGCCCAGGCGCACCCAGGACGGTGCTGGCGGGCATCAGGATTGCCTTCTGACAGCAGTGACTGCGCCGATTTCCCGGCTCGGAGTCGGGTTTCACATCAGTGTCCCACGGGCGTAAGGTGTCACCCGGGGAGCGCAATACGAAGTCGGTCCGCTTCCGGCGAGCCCGGCCATGCGTCTTCCCCAACACCAATGACACAGAGGGGGATGAAATCATGAATAGATCACCTGCTTCAGGCGTCGCCGCAATTTCCGCAGCCGCGCTGACGCTCGCGCTCTCGGCCACCGGGGCCAGCGCGGCAGACCTCAGTGGCCATGTCGCGGGCACCCAGAAGGAAACTGCATCGATTCCGCTGTCGGGCGATCGCGTGGCCAAGCGCATGCGGTTCAAGGTGAACGTCATGACCGACGATGCCGCCAATCCGTTCAACCTCGCGAGCCAGGAGTGCATGGCGACCTATGTGTTCTCGAAGGACGGCGCGCCGCTGGGCGGGAACGGCTATTGCGACGGCATCACCGCTACCGGAGATATCTGGTGGATCCGCATCGAACTGGGTGCGGACGGCATGGTTCGCTGGACCCACCTTGGCGGAACCGGCCAGCTGGACGGCATCACCGCGAGCGGCACGACGAAGAACCTCGCCGAATTTTCCGACGGCAAGGTCATCGCACGATTCGAAGGAACCTACACCAGGAAGTAGTCGGACCCGGTACCAGCCGGGCAATCAGGGGACGTTGCTGTTTTTCTTTTCCACCGGCCGGGGTCTTCTCCCGGTCAGCGGAAAGGAAGACAGGAATGTCCCCTTTTTCTACGCCTGCTTCGCCATCCGCCGCCTGAGGTAGGCGATCTGCGACTGCAGCGGCAGCTCCTTTGGACACAGGTCGTTGCAGGCCAGCAGCGACATGCAGCCGAAGACCCCGTCATCATTTCCCACCAGCTCGTACATGTCGGCGTCGGTGCGTCCGTCGCGAGGGTCGAGGCTGAAGCGCGCGACCTTGTTGAGCCCGACCGCGCCGACGAAATCGGTACGCATGTGGGCCGTGCCGCAAGCCGCTACACAACAACCACATTCGATGCAGCGGTCAAGCTCGTAGACCTCGTCGGCGAGATCCGGATCCATGTGTTCCTCATGACGCCGAAGGTCCACCTCCTGCTGCTTCGCGTGGACCCAGGCCTCCAGGCGCTCGGTCATCTCGCGCATCCACTTGCCGGTGTTGACCGACAGGTCGCCGATCAATTCGAAGGTCGGCAGCGGCGCGAGCGTGATGTCGGCAGGCAGTTCAGCGGTAAGCGTCCGGCAGGCCAGCCCCGGCTGGCCGTTGACGACCATGCCGCAGCTGCCACAGACGCCGGCGCGGCAGACGAAGTCGAACTGCAGCGACGGGTCATGCTTCTCGCGCAGCTCCGAGAGCACGATGAACAGCGTCATGCCCTCGGCCTCGTCGAGCTCGTAGGTCTGGATCCGTGCGGCTTTCTCCGGCTCGGCCGGGTTGTAGCGCAGGACGTGGATCCTCAGGCGGCGCACATCGGTAGAGGCGGTCATGGCAACTTCTCCCCGAGCCTCTCGTTGCGGCCGCGGATCGACTCGGGCAGCAGCTGTTCGTAGGGCATGAGCGCCTCTTGCACGGCGAAGCGCCCTTCTCCGGACAATCTTTCGCGTACTTCGGCCACCTGTTGCGCTCGCCGCTCGGTGTCCGGATGCTCGATCTGGTTACGCGCGCCATAACCACGCCAGCCGGGCGGCAGTTCCATGGTCATCACGTCGAGCGGCTCATAGGACAGCGTCGGCAGGTCTGCCTCGGGATTGGGCCACGTTGCCAACGTTCGCTTGAGCCACTGCTGGTCGTTGCGCTGCGGATAGTCGGCACGGAAGTGGGCACCACGGCTTTCGGTGCGGGCCAGCGCGCCGCCGGCGACGGTCAGTGCCAGGCGCAGCATCTTCTGCGTGCGATAGGCGGTGACCAGCTCCGGATTCGCGCCCGCGGCCCGGCTCGCCACGACGATGCCGTTGCTGCGGACATACAACTCGCGCAACTCTTCCACCGCGGCTGCAAGGTCGCCGCCGTCGCGGAAGATACCGACCTTTGCGGTCATGATTTCCTGCATGGCGACCCGTAGTGCCGACGGGTCTTCCTTGCCGCCGCCGCTGCACAGACCGTCGAGATAGGCCTGCTCGCGCGCGATGAACTCGCGCACCAGGCCAGTGGAAACCTCGAGTTCGGCACCTTCGCAGTAGTCAGCCACAAACTCGCCGACGATCATGCCAGCCACGACTGTCTCCGCCACGGAATTTCCACCCAGGCGGTTGAAGCCGTGCATGTCCCAGCAAGCCGACTCGCCAGCAGCGAAGAGCCCGGCAAGCGATGGATTCTGGCCGGTGTGATCGGTGCGCACGCCGCCCATGGTGTAGTGCTGCGCAGGGCGTACCGGGATCCACTTGTCGGCCGGGTCCAGCCCCAGGAAGTAGCGACAGATGTCCTTGACCTCGCGCAGATTACGCTCGATATGCGCCCGTCCGAGCAGCGTGATGTCGAGCCACAGGTGCTCACCGAAGCGTGACTTGTGGGCGTGGCCTTTCTTGATGTGCTCTTCCATGCGCCGCGAGACGACGTCGCGCGAGGCCAGTTCCTTCTTTTCCGGCTCGTAGTCCGGCATGAAGCGGTGTCCCTCAGCGTCGCGCAGCAATCCGCCATCACCGCGGCAGCCCTCGGTGACCAGGATGCCGGCCGGGAAGATGCCGGTCGGATGAAACTGGACCGCCTCCATGTTGCCGAGTGCGGCTACGCCGGTCTCGAGCGCCAGGGCGTGGCCGATGCCCTCGTTGATGACCGCGTTGGTGGTGACGCGATAGAGTCGGCCGGCGCCGCCGGTTGCTACCACGGTCGCGCGCGCCACGCAGGCAGCGAGTTCACCGGTAATCAGGTCGCGTACCACCGCGCCGTGGCAGCGCCGTCCGTCATGGATCAACGCCAGCGCCTCGGTCCGCTCCAGCACGGGAATTCCCTCGGCAATGGCGCGGTCGCCCATGGCGAACAGCATCGAATGGCCAGTACCGTCCGACGCATAGCAGGTGCGCCACTTCTTGGTGCCACCGAAATCGCGCTGCGCGATCAGGCCATGCGCCTCATCGCGCTCGGTCAGCGTCACCTTCTGGCCATTGATGATGACTTCGCGGTCGCCGCGCCGGACCCGGCTCCAGGGAACGCCCCAGGCCGCCAACTCGCGCACTGCCTTGGGGGCGGTGTTGACGAACATCCGGACGACCTGCTGGTCGGCGCCCCAGTCACTACCGCGGACGGTGTCCTCGAAGTGCACGTCTTCGTTGTCGCCGTCTCCCTTGATGACGTTGCCGAGGCTCGCCTGCATACCGCCTTGCGCCGCGACCGAGTGCGAACGCTTGGGTGGTACCAGCGACAGCACCAGCGGGTCGAAGCCGCGGCGGCGCACGCCAATGGCCACGCGCAGCCCGGCCAGGCCGCCGCCAATCACCAGCACGTCCGAATAGACGATCCTCATGGCGCGTGCTCCTCGGGGTGCTCGACCCAGGCCGGCGTGTAGCGCTCGCCGCGCTGATCCTCGTGGGCCATGCCGATCTTCACGTAGGCCGCCAGCGTCGCGAGCCCGAGCACGATGAGGAAGGCGGTAATGGTCCACTTCACGGTCCTGAGTTTTCTGCGGCTTGCCGCCGGATCGTCCCCCTCGAAGACCCCCCATTTGACTGCCAGACGGTACAGGCCGATGCCGCCATGCAGCTCGACCGCGAACAGCAGGAACAGGTACAGGATCCAGAAGTTGTCGCCCCACACCCGATCCGCCGACGCGAAGGGGCCGATGTTGCCGGGATGCGTGAGCATCCACCACAGGTGGGCGGTTGCCAGAAAGAACAGCGCGAAGCCGGTCATCACCTGCCAGTACCACAGCGTGGTGTCCTCGTGCTTCATGCCGCGCATGTGGTGGCGGAACAGGGCGTACTGGCGGTAGTTGGCCGGAAATTTCCTGAGCGCCAGCCCGGCGTGCAGGATGAACAGGCCGAACACCAGCGCGATGATCACGGCCACGATGCCCGGGTAGGAGCGACCGAAGAAGAAGTATCCCTCGAACAGCTTGGTGATCGTCCACATCGCGTCCTGGCTTATCAGGATCGACGAGACAAACAGCATGTGACCCCACATGAACAGGGCCAGCAGGAGTCCGGAAATGCTCTGCGCAAGGTCGAGCCGGGCTGGCCACCGGCTCGCCTGGACAGGCACCGAGGCATTTACGGCCAGCCGGCCTGCAAGGGTGTTGGTCAAGGCAATCTACTCCCTCGTCGCCCAGCGGACGGGCCTGTCGCGCAACTTTGTCCGTTTCGCCCAGTCTGGAAAATAAGTGATTCTCGCGTAGGCAGGGAAATAGGGGACTGTCCCCATTTCTTGTGTTTCTAGAGCAGCCGGTCGACCCGCCGTCGCAGCCCGGGCACCACCTCGGCCTCAAACCAGGCATTTCGCCTGAGCCACAGGCGGTTGCGCGGCGAGGGGTGCGGCAGCGGCAGGTATCGCGGGCCGTATTCGGCATGGGCGCGTACCGTCTCCGCCAGAGTCGGCCGGCGCCGCGGACCGAGGTAATAAGCCTGTGCGTACTGCCCAACCAGCAGGACCAGCTCGAGCGCGGGCAGCTGCGCCAGCAGCGGCGGATGCCAGCGCGGTGCGCACTCCGGCCGGGGCGGCGCGTCGCCGCTGCCCCTGCGTCCCGGATAGCAGAATCCCGCTGGGATGATCGCAATGCGAGATTCGTCGTAGAAGGTGTCGCGGTCGACGCCGAGCCACTCGCGCAGCTTGTCGCCGCTCGGGTCGTTCCACGGTATGCCGGTCTCGTGCACCCGGGTGCCGGGTGCCTGTCCCACGACCAGCAACCTGGCCGTCGCGGCCGCGCGCAGGATGGGCCGCGGACCGAGTGGCAAGTCCGCCTCGCACAGCCGGCAGGCCCGAACCTCCGCCAGCAGGCCCTGCAGCGCTGCGTTGGTTGCTCCGCCAGTTGTGCCGGCCGGTTCAGCCCTCCTGCCGGCCACCCGTTCAGGGCCCTCCGAACCGGCCCGCTTCGACATCCTTGATGAACCGTATCAACCCATCGAAATAGACCTGCTGGTCGTCATACAACGCCAGATGGCTGCCGTCCGGGCACAGCAGGAAGCGGCTGCTGGCCATCTGGCCTGCCATCCACTCCATGTGCTTCGGATCCATGGTGTCATGGGTCGCGCCAATGACCAGCGTCGGCACCGTGATCTGCCCGAGATCGCCACTGCGGTCCCAGTTCACCAGCTTGCCGCTCGCGCCCATCTCGCTCGGTCCCTGCATCGAGACGTAGATCTCGTGGTTGTAATTGGCGAATGCCCTCATGACTGGGTCCGGCCACTGCTCGGGCGGCATCCGCAGGACGTGATCCATGTAGAAGTTGCTGGTCAGCAGTTCCTGGTAGCGCGGGTTCGAAAAATCCCCCGCGGCCTCCATCGCCAGGATCTGCTTCAGGACCTCCTGGTCCATCGCCGGCATCAAGACGTTGTTCGCGTACTCGTTATAGGCCGGAATGCTCGACATCATGTTGGAGATGACCAGGCCCTTGAGGTTCTGCTGGTACTTGAGCGCGTACTCCATCGCCAGGATGCCGCCCCAGGATATGCCGTAGAGGTAGAAATTCGACGCATCGAGCCCGAGCGCCTGGCGCACTTGCTCGACTTCCTCGACGAACCGCGGCAGTTCCCATAGCTCGGGGTCTTCCGGCTTGTCGCTGTAGGCCGAGCCGAGCTGGTCGTAGTAGTAGTACTCGATGCCCGCGCCAGGCAGATAGCTGTCAAATGCCTCGAGGTATTCGTGACTGAAACCCGGCCCACCGTGCAACAGCAATACCTTGGCCGTCGGGTTGTTGCCAGTGCGCTTGGTCCAGACCCTGAAAACGCCCTTCGGGGTCTCGATGGGGATCAGCCTGACACCGCCGGCGAGCAGGTCATCGCGACCGGAGTAATCGAGATACGCATTTTGCTGCGGCGACGAAACGATGTTCTCGCCGCCGCAGGCAGACAGCAGCAACAGGCCGATGAACAGGCTGGTAGCGCGCATCATGCAATCCCCTCGTAGACGAATTCCGGCGCCGATGGCGCCTTCGTTGATAGTCTAGCGGAACGATTCAGACCCTGGAGATCCTGCGATGCGAGGCGTTTTTCTCGACCTTGGCACCGTCAGCAACGGTGACCTGGATACCGGATCCCTGCTCGCCGCCCTGCCGGAGCTGGCTACTTATGAGCAGACGGACCAGGAACAGGTTGCGGCACGCATCGCCGGCTGCGAGGTGGTGCTGCTCAACAAGTGCCGGGTAACGCGCCAGATGATGGCTGCCAATCCGCAGCTCGAGCTGATCGCCCTGACCGCCACCGGAGTCGACAACGTCGACGTGGCGGCCGCGGGGGAATTTGGCATCGGCGTCGCCAACCTGCGCGACTACTGCACGCCATCGGTGGCGCAGCACGTGTTCGCCGTACTGCTGGCCCTGACTCACCGGCTGGCCGACTACGACCAGTTCAGCAAGCGCGGCGACTGGGGCCGTTCCGGACAGTTCTCGGTGTTTCCGTTCCCGATTCGCGAGCTTTCGGGCCGGACACTGGGAATTGTCGGCTATGGGGCGCTCGGCCGTGGCGTCGCACACGTAGCAGGGGCTTTCGGCATGCGGGTCGTTGTCGCCAATCGGCCCGGCGGCGATCGTCTAGCCGGCCGGCTCGACCTCGCGGAGTTGCTGCCGCTCGCGGACGTGCTGTCGCTGCATTGCCCGCTCACTCCCGCAACGCGGGGCCTCATCGGCGAGCGCGAGCTTACGCTGATGAAACCGGACGCGATAATCATCAACACGGCACGCGGCGCGCTGATCGACGCAGCCGCGCTCGCGACGGCCCTGCGCGAGGGCCGGCTGGGTGGCGCCGGCATTGACGTGCTCGAGCAGGAGCCACCCGTGGACGGAAACCCTTTGCTCGAAGCGGGAATTCCCAACCTGATAGTCACCCCCCACACGGCCTGGGCCGCGCGCGAATCGCGTCAGCGCTGTCTCGATGAGCTGGCGGCCAACGTCCAGGCATTCCTGCGGGGGGAGCGGCGCAACCGGGTCACCTGATAACGGGCCCAGTCCCCTCGACAGGTGCCGTCCGCGAATGTCCCCGCAGAGGAGGTCCTCGCGGGCCAGGTCTGGCGCTGCTTTAAACGTTAGTCTAGTGATTGACACTGTGTCAACATCAGGTTAACCTGTTGCCATGTCCTACATTGCCGAACGCCGCGAGGAAGAAAAGGAACGCCGCCGGCTCGAGATCATCGAGGCAGCTGAACAGCTTTACGCCGAGAAGGGCTGGGACTCGGTCACCATGGATCAGGTCGCCCGTACAGCGCGGCTGTCGCGGGCCCTGCTTTACGTCTATTTCAAAGACAAGGAAGACCTGCTGTTCGCCATCACCGGACGGGCGCTCGAGGAACTCCGGCATCGCTTCGAGCAGGCGACGTCAGAGCACCAGTTGGGCATCGACCAGGTCACCGCCATCGGTCGCGCCTATGCGCTATTTCAGCAGGAAAATCCATTCCAGTTTGACGCCTGCAGCCGCTACCACGCGCACCAGGCGCACCTGGGCGAGCCGAATGAACTCGCCTGCAATGCGGGAGGCGACAGCGTCCTGGCGGTCATCGTCGAATCGCTGCACCGCGGCATTGCGGATGGTTCAATCCGCGCCGACATCGGCGATCCGCTCAAGGTCTGCTTCATGTTGTGGGCCTTCAGCCACGGCCTGATCCAGATCGCGACCAACAAGTCGCAGGAAATTGCCAGGCAGGGAATCGAGGTAGGGACGTTGATGGAGGAAGGCCGGGCGATGCTGCGGCACATGCTCGCACCAGGCAAGTAAGTTCGGTTTTTTTTGTCCCGGGATTGACACATGTCTAACAGTTCAACGTCTGCTATCCAGGGCATGTTTGCGGTCCTGATGACGGCCGGCGCGCTGTTCGCGTCAGTCGCCAGCGCCGAGACCGTGGACGTCGCCATCGAGCAACTCGTCGCAGAGGCCGAGGGGGCCAACCTCGAGCTTGCCGGCGCCGCGGCAGACGTCGCGCAGCGGCTTGCCGTGCTGGACCAGGCCCGCGCCCGTTTCCTGCCGGCGATCGATCTCAACTTGCGCTACTCGATAGCCGACGGCGGCCGCGAAATCGAGATCCCCGTCGGTGACCTGCTCAATCCGGTGTACGGGTCCTTGAACTCGCTGTTGGCCGCAGCCGGCCAGCCGGCCCCCTACACGCCGATCGACAATGCATCGATCCCCTTCCTGCGCGAGCGCGAGCAGCAATCGACGCTGACGCTGACCCAGCCGCTGTATGACGCCCGCATTTCTGCCGCCACACGCGCCGCCGGGTTCGACTACCAGGCTTCGCAACAGGGCCTCGAGGCCTTCCGGGTCCGTCTCCGGCGCGATGTGCAACAGGCCTATCTGCGCTGGCTGGCGACGCGCGAATCGAAGGCGATCCTGGCGGCTTCGCTCGAAGCGGCGCGGGAAAACCAGCGGGTCAACGAGAGCCTGTTTCGCAACGGTCGCGTCACCCGCGACCTGGTGCTGCGTGCCGAGGCCGACGTGCTCGAGATCGAGCAGCAAATCGAGTCCACTGCCGGCGCCGAGCGCATCGCACAGAACTACGTGAACCTGTTGCGTAACGCACCGCTGGAAGCTCCCCTGCCGGAAGCCACGGTGAGCGACAGCGACGTCGTCCGGCGGCGAGACGCGCTGATACGCCAGGCCGGCAGTGTCGCACGGGACCGGGGATGGTTGCAGGACACGGCGATCGATCGTCGCCAAGAGCTGAAGCAGATCGACTCCGGGATCGACGCCGCGGGGGCCGCGGAAGACCTAGCTCGGGCCGCATTCAAGCCGCAACTGGCGCTGGCCGTGGATGCTGGTGTCCAGGGCGAGGACTACGGCTTCACCAGCGATGATCGCTACGTACTGGCCTCGCTGGTACTGCGCTTCAACTTCTTCAATGGCGGCGCGGACCGGGCCTCGCTGCGCCAGGCCCGTGCCAGGAGCGATGAGCTGCGCGCCACCCGCGCGCTGGCGGAACAGCAGATTCGCCTCGAAGTGCTGGAGGCGACCAAGGACTTCGAGGTCGCCGAGGCCTCGCTGCGTACCGCCGCCAAGCGGGTCGAGGCCGCCGAGGGCGCCTTCGAGATCGCCCGACGCAAGCGGGATCTGGGCCAGATCGCCCAGGTCGAGTTCATCGACGCGCGCCGCGCCATCACCAGCGCGCAACTGAACCAGCAGGTAAACCGCTTCCAGGCGCTCTCTGCGCTGGCCGCGGTCGAATACGCCGTTGGCGGCCCGGTACTTGCCACGGCCCGGATGGAGACAGGACCATGATCGGAACCTGGCATTTGTCGAGCCGGTGGCGCGTGGTGTGGGCCGTATTGTGGCTGTCGGCGGCAACGCTGGCTGCGGGTTGTGGCAGCGATAGTCCGCCTACCGGGACGCCCGCCGCTGCCACGCCGGTGCGGGTCGCGGCAGTCGTTCAGTCCTCGCTGCAGTCGAGCCTGCGCGCCGTCGGCACGCTGGCGCCAGCTGAGGAGATCAGGCTGTCCTTCAAGACGGCCGGCGTGATCGCCTCGATCAATGTCGAGCAAGGCGAGCGCGTACAGAGCGGCCAGCTGCTGGCCTCGCTCGCCCAGCAGGAAGTCGCCGCCGCGGTGGCCCAGGCGCGCGCGCTGGCAGAGAAGACCGAGCGGGACCTGGAGCGGGGCCGTGCGCTCTTCGCCGACGAGGTTGCGACCCGCGAGCAGCTCGACGACCTGATGACCGCACGCGACGTTGCCGCGGCCAACCTGCGCGCGGCGGAGTTCAACGCCCGCTTCGCACGCATCGAGGCGCCGGCGGACGGGATCGTGCTGCGCAAGCTTGCAGAGGCTGACGAACTGGTGGCGGCCGGCCAGCCTGTACTGGTGGTGGGCGACACGTCGGAGGGCTGGATCATCAGCGCCGCACTGACCGATCGTGACATCGTGCGTGTCCGCCCGGGTGATGCCGCCCGCGTCAGGCTCGACGCCTATCCAGGCCAGGTGTTTCCGGCGACGGTGTCCGAGCTGGCTTCCGCCGCCGATCCGATGACCGGCACCTACGAGATGAAACTCTCGATCTCGCCCGACGGCGTTCGCTTCGTGCAAGGGCTGGTGGCGAAGGTCGAGATGACAGGTGCCGCAGGCTCCAACGTGTCGGTTGTGCCGGTGCAGGCTTTACTCGAGGCCGACGGCTCCGAAGCGGTGGTCTATGTCATCGCGCGACGTGACGACGGCGAGATAGCACAACGCGTCGCCGTGCGCATTGGCCGCCTGGTAGGCGACCAGGTCGAGGTGCTCGGCGGACTTGCCGGCGACGAGCGCGTCGTCACCGAGGGGGCGTCCTACCTGCGCGACGGCCAGGCCGTCCGCGTGCTCGGCGCAGGCTGAGGCCATTACCCATGAGTCTCTGGGCATTCGCGGTCAGGCGCTGGCAGTTCACGCTGGTGGTGTTCACGCTGCTGATCGCCACCGGCATCACCGCGCTCAACCTGATTCCACGCGCCGAGGACCCGTCGCTGACATTCCCCGGCTCGTTCCTGGTGATCACCTACCCGGGCGCCGGCCCCGAGGACATCGAACAGCTGGTAGTCGACCCGATCGAGGACGCGCTCAACGAGCTCGACGAAGTCAAGAAGATCGAGAGCTCAGCGATGGATGGGCTCGCAACCGTGCAGATCGAGTTCACCTGGGGAGTCGATGCTGACCGCAAGTACGACGAGGTGCTACGCGAGATCAACCGGCTGCGCCCGTCGCTACCGGCGGATATCCTCGATATCGACGTCCGCCAGTTCAAGCCGAGCCTTGTGAACATCGTGCAGCTGGCGCTGGTAAGCGAACGGGCGGACTGGCGCCAGCTGCAGGCGCTTGCCGAGGACCTCGAAGAAGCGATCGAAACGGCGCCCGGTGTCCGCCGGGCCGACAGCTGGGCCTATCCCCGGCCCGAAGTCCGGGTCGCCGTCGACCTCGAGCGGCTCTCCGGCGCCGGCGTGACACTCGGCCAGGTGATGAACGCCATCCAGAGCGAGAACGCCAGCATCCCGGGCGGCGCCGTGGACGTCGGCCTGCGGCGCTACAACCTCAAGACCTCGGGCCGCTACCAGTCGCTCGACGAGGTCGCTGACACCGTGGTCAGCGCTCGGGGCGGCCGGCCCGTGCGGGTCCGCGACATCGCCCAGGTTTCCTGGAGCGCAGAGGAGGAGCGATACCTCGGTCGCTACAACGGCAAGCGTGCCGTGTTCATCACCGCGAACATGAAGGACGACCAGAACGTCTTCACCGTCCGCGACGCCATCTACCAGCGCCTCGATCAATTCGAGCGCACGCTGCCCGAGGGTGTGCGCCTCGAGCGCGGCTTCGACCAGTCCCGCAACGTTGACCATCGCCTGTCACGGCTGGAGTTCGACTTCAGCATTGCAATCGGCCTGGTGCTGCTGACGCTGCTGCCGCTTGGGCTGCGGGCGGCTGGCATAGTCATGATCTCCATCCCCTTGTCGCTGGCGATCGGCCTTTCCGCGCTCTACTTCACCGGCTTTTCGCTCAACCAGCTGTCGATTGCGGGGTTCGTGGTCGCCCTTGGCCTGCTGGTGGACGATTCGATCGTCGTCGTCGAAAACATCGCGCGGCACGTCCGTGAAGGCATGCCGCGCCGCCAGGCGGCCATCCGGGCCACCGACCAGATCTGGCTCGCCGTACTCGGCTGCACGGCCACCCTGCTGCTAGCCTTCCTGCCCCTGCTGTTCCTGCCAGAGGGCTCGGGCGAGTTCGTTCGCTCCCTGCCGGCGGCGGTGCTGTACACAATCCTGGCGTCACTGTTCGTGGCGCTGACCATCATCCCGTTCCTCGGCAGCCGGCTGCTCAGGGGCGAGCCGCGCCCGTTGCCGCGAAAGCCCTGGCTGGGACGGTTGGTACTGGCCGGCCGCGGACTGATCGAGCGCTCCGACGCCCTCGCCGATCGCGTACTGGCGGTGGTGATGCGCGGCATCCACGGCTTCTACAGCCCGGCACTGCGCAAGGCGCTGGCGTTTCCGCGCGCGACCCTGCTGCTGGCCCTTGGCGTATTTGTGGCTGCGCTGGGCCTGGTTCCGATGATCGGTTTCAGCCTGTTTCCGACTGCCGACATTCCGCAGTTCCGCGTGCGTATCGAGGCGCCGGACGGTGCCAGCCTGGCCGAGACCGACCGCGCGCTGCGCTTCGTCGAGCAAGAACTGGCGCAGCAGCCTGGCATCAAGTACTGGTTCGCCAACCTCGGCCACGACAACCCACGCGTCTACTACAACGTCATCTCGACCGGCGTATCGGCCAACGTAGCCGAAGTATTCGCCGAGGTCACGGACTACGAGCCGGAATCGACCAACCGCATGCTCGACGGACTGCGCGCTACTTTTGCCGACTATCCGGCGGCGCAGATCACGGTGCGGCAGTTCGAGAACGGCCCGCCGATCAACGCGCCAATCGAGGTCCGAATCGTCGGCGCCGACCTGGGAACGCTGCGCGCCCTCGCGGCCGAGGTCGAGCAGGTCGTCATGGGCATCGAGGGTGCGCGCGACGTCAACAACCCGATGCGCCTGCAGCGCACCGACCTCGACCTCAGGATCGACACGGAGAAAGCGGCGCTGTTCGGGGTGTCAGCCATCGAGGCCGACCGCACGGTGCGGCTCGCCGTGGCCGGCCTGCCTGCGGGCCGGTTCCGCGAGCCGGACGGCGACGAGTACGACATCACCCTGCGCCTGCCCATCGAGGGCCGGCCGACCCTCGGCCTGCTCGGCGAGATCCAGGTGTCGTCGCTGGCCGGTGGCCAGGTACCGCTGAGGCAGATTACCGACCCCGAATTCCGCACCGAACCCAACGTCATCCACCGCTACGACCGCGAGCGCTCGGTCAGCATCACCGCCTATCCGAAGACGGGATACGTCACCGATGAGGTCACGACCGGGGTGATGGCAGCGCTGGCGAACATGGAGTGGCCAGCTGGCTATCGCTACACGGCAGCAGGCGAGGTTGAGGCACGCGAGGAGGCCTTCGGCGGCCTCGGTGTCGCGCTGCTGGTCGCAATGTTCGGGATCCTGGCGGTGCTGGTGCTGGAATTCGGCAGCTTCCGCTCCACCCTGATCGTATTCGGCGTGGTTCCACTTGGCATGGTCGGCGCACTCGCCGCGCTGTTCCTGACCGGCTACACGCTGTCCTTCACCGCATTGATCGGCATGATCGCCCTGGTCGGCATCGAGATTAAGAACTCCATCCTGCTGGTCGACTTCACCAACCAGCTGCGCGAGGGCGGTACCGGGCTCGACGAGGCGATCGAGAAGGCGGGTGAGATCCGCTTCTTCCCGATCCTGCTGACGTCGCTCACGGCGATCGGCGGCCTGACGCCGCTGGCCATCCAGGGCTCCGGCCTGTACTCGCCGCTGGCGATCGTGATCATCGGCGGGCTGGTCTCCTCGACGCTGCTGGCGCGACTGGTCACGCCGGTGATGTACAAGCTGCTGCCGCCGGTGATCGAGCCGCGCAAGGCGACGGCGTTCGCTGCCCGGCCCGCCGAGGCGGCGGGCTGAGCCGGCGGCAGGGACCAGAGGTCGTCGGGCAGCTGCCGGGCCGCTCGGACTCCACGAAGCCGCTCCGGGGCAAGCTATGGGTTAATATTGGCGGCTGATACGATTTTCGATGAACGGGGAGACCACAAGATGACTCGCAACATTCTGATTTCCGCCTGCCTGGCGCTCGGGCTGCTGGCCTTCGGTGCGCCGGCCCGGGCCGACGAGTACACGGACACCGCCCAGCTATTCCGCGATGCGGGCGAGAGCAGCGCGTTCTTCGGCAACAGCTACGGCTACGCGATATACCCGACTATCGGCAAGGCCGGCCTTGGCATCGGCGGCGCCCATGGCAAGGGCCAGGTCTACGTCGGCGGGAAAGCGGTCGGCAAGACCAAGATGACCCAGCTGAGCATTGGCTGGCAGGCCGGTGCCCAGGGCTACAGCCTGATCATCTTCTTCGAGGACAAACGTGCCTTCGAGGAATTCACTTCCGGCAACTTCGAGTTCGGCGCGCAGGCCAGCGCCGTGGCGATCACTGCGGGCGCATCTGCCGGTGCAGGCACCGGCGGCAGTAGCGCCGGCGCCAGTGGCGGCAAGAAGGACGCCACCACGGCAGGCGACTACAACAAGGGCGTAGCGCCGTTTGTGATAATCAAGGGCGGCCTGATGTACGAGGCCGCGCTCGGCGGCGCCAAGTTCTCCTACAAGCCGCTCAAGTAACGGGCCCGCTGCGACGCAAGCCCGGTGCATGTTCCTTCGCCTGCACCGGGCTTTGGCCCACATCTCACTCGTAGCGCAGTGCCTCGATCGGGTCTAGCCGGGCCGCGCGACGCGCCGGCATCAGGCCGAATATCAGGCCCACGGAGGCCGCAAAGCCAAACGACAGCATCACGCTGCCAATAGTGACGTAGGTCTGCCATCCGGCAAACTTCGCCAGCAACATCGACAGCCCGGAACCAAGCAGGATCCCCAGCAGGCCGCCGAGCACGCAAAGCGTCACCGACTCGACCAGGAACTGCAGCATGATCGTCCCGCGCGTGGCGCCGCAGGCCTTGCGAATTCCGATCTCGCGGGTCCGCTCGGTAACCGTCACCAGCATGATGTTCATGATGCCGATGCCGCCGACGATCAGGCTGACCCCGGCGATTCCGGCCAGCAGGAAGGAAAATACCTCGGTCGCCTCGGCACGCGCGTTGAAAAAGGTCTTGCGGTCGAAGATTGCGAAGTCGTTGTCGCGCCCGGGCAGGATGCCATGCGCGCGGCGCAGGACCCGTTCGATGTCCACCATCGCCTGCTCAATGGTCGAGTCTGCCGACACCTCCACGCTGATCGACTGCAACACGTCCTTCCCGGTCAAGCGGTAGCGGGCCGTCTGCAGCGGCAGCCACACGTCGTCATCGGGGTTGCTCATGCCGACCGCGCCCTTGGCCTGGAACACGCCGATCACCTCGAAGGGTACCGCACGGATCAGCAGGGTCCGGCCGATCATGGCCTCGGCATCCGTGTCGAGCATCCCCGGGACCTCCGCCCCGACCACTGCGACCCGCCGGCGCGCGGCGTCGTCCGAGGCGGTGAACATTCGCCCGGCCGCGACCTTGAAGGCCTGGACGTCGGCGTAGTTGGGGGTGGTGCCGGTGATGGACACGTTGAGGTTGCGGTTGCCCGCTTTCACCTGGTCGCGCAGCGACATCTCAGGCACCACCGCGGACAGGTGCACCGCCTCGCGGCCCAGCAGCTCTGCGTCAGCGATGGTCAGCGTGTTCTGTTGCCTTGACACGCCGCGCATGAACCACATGCCGGAGTTGATCGTCAGCAGGTTGGCACCCAGCGCCTGCAGCTGCTGGTCGATGGCCCGCTGTGCGCCGGATCCAAGCGCCACCATGGTGATTACCGCTGCCACGCCGATGATCACGCCGAGCATGGTCAGCGCGGCGCGGAAAACGTTGGCGCGGATCGACTGCAGCGCCACCCGCATGATCTCGAGGTAGGGCACGTGGCAACTTCCGCTAGCGCTGGCCAATGCCAGGCACGCCGCCGACCCGGCGCGTGATGAAGGACTGCAGCTGCTGCTGGGTCTCGATCAGGTGCGAACTCGGCAGCATCAGCACGGAATCGCCCTCTTTCAGGCCCTCAACGATCTCGGCGCGATCGAGGTCGGTGATACCGGTGCGGACCCGGACCGGTACCCGCTCGCCATTGCGCTCGGCGACTACCCAGAAGTCCGAGCCAAACTGGTAGGCGCCGGGCGGCCGGCTGCCAGCCCCTCCTGCGCCCGTTCCCTGGAACACCTTGCGCATCAGGTTGCGCTCTTCCGCCGTGAGCTGCTCACCGGCACCCCGCTTGGCCGCCGCAGCCCGGACCTCATCCGCGCTGACGCCTTCCGGGAGTTCCACCGTCCGGTCGCCCAGCGTGATAGTCCGTGGCGCCGGTGCCAACGCAGCGGCATCTTCGCCCCCGTCAGCCGGCGTGCGGAGCCTGGTGCCCAGTTCGTCCTCGGTGATCCCGAGAATTTGCGCGGTGGACGCCAGGTCGCGATCGGTGCGCAGCGCCGGCACCGGCAGGGTCAGCACGTCCTCTCGCCTGGCAACGGAGATCATCACCTCGGAATTCATGCCGGGCTTGAGCAGACGATCGCGGTTGTCGATGGATACCAGCACCCCGAACATGGTCACGTTCTGCTCGATCACCGCCTGCGGCTCGACCTTGAGCACCGAGCCCGTAAACGGCTGGTTGGGAAAGGCGGAGACGCTGACCGTCGCCTGCATGCCGGGCGCAATCTTGCCGATGTCAGTCTCGTCCACCAGGACGCGCACCTGCACCTGGGCAAGCTCGGCCATCTTGAGCAGCAGCGTGCCGCCACCGACGTCCTGGGTGGGCGAGGAGATCACCTGGCCGGGCTCGACCTTCCTCTCGATGATCGTGCCGGCAATGGGCGCGCGGATCTCGGTGTCGTTCAACGCGATGCGGGCATTCTCGACGCTTACCTGGCCGGCAACGACCTGCGCCTTCGACGTGGCCAGTTCCAGTGCGGCTTTTTCGTAATCTGGCTTGGACAGGATGCCTTGCTCCAGCAGCGTGGCTGCCCGTTCCTGCTGGGCCTTGGCGATGGACAACCGCGCCCGCGCGGCGGTCAGGTCCGCCTCCGACTGAGCCAGCCGGTTGCGGGCGGTACGGGGGTCGATCCTGACCAGCAGCGCGCCCTGCGCCACCTCGTCGCCGGTTTCCGCCGTCATTGCGAGGATCTCGCCCGATGCCTTGGACTTCAATTCCACGGTGGTGACCGGCTCGACCGTGCCGGCCGCCTCGACCGCGACGACGATGGCACGCCGTTCGACCTTGACCGAGTCGTAAAGTGGAGCGGTTGCCTCACCGGAGGGCTTGCAACCGGCCACCAGCACGGCAAGTGACAGTGCGACGGGCAGGAGAAATTTCACGGCGGACCTCACGGGACAAATGGCGGCGCTCGGCCTGCCGGCTCACTCTGGGACAACGGAGCCGGCCAAAGGTGCCGACCGGGGAGCCGATCCAGCCGCAAGCCGGTTGAGCCGCGGTTCAGGGCGCGGCCTTCGCTTCGAATCGCGCCAGCAGTCGGTCTCGTCCATCGTACAGCTCGAGCTGGTTGCCAAGGATACGCCAGCGGCTGGCGGCAGCGATGGCCTCGGCGTAGCCGCGTGAAGTCTCCATGCCTGCCGGACAAGCCATCATGGTCGCGGCGGCTTGCGTGAACTGGATCCGGTCGCCGTCCAGAACATAGCCAGCCAGCAGGCGGTTGCAGCCGTCTGAACCGGCCAACCGCTTGTCCGCACTGCGCAGGACCAGGTGTGGCTCGGGCTGGTCCTCGACCGGGGACACGGCATCATCGGCCAGCGCCACCAGTTTCCAGTAACTGTCTTCCAGGCCGGCGGCCCGGAAACGCGGTGTGCACTGCTCCTCCGGAACGATGCGGAGGAAACGATCCACTACCAGCGTCGGCACCGGAACCGGCCCTTCCATGGGATCCCGCAGCGCGATCCGGCCCTCGACCAGCGTCATCATCGCCTCGCCCGACTTGCCGCGTGCCTCCAGGTAGGCGCGCTCGAGCGCGATGTAGCCGCCCTCCATCGCGACCGGCAACTTGCGGCCAGTAAGGCATTCGCTGAAGGCCGCCGCGTCGGCCAGGTAGCTGAACATGCCGCGCATCGGCAGGACCGGCTCGATGGGAGCGTAGCTCCCAGCGCGTTTCAAGTCGTAGTTCAACTCGGTCGCGAACGGCCGGCCGGCCGTGTCGAGCATGCGCAGGGTATCGGCGTCCTCGATCGCCAGGAACAGCGGTGCTTCCATGCCGCCCCTGAACACCACTGTGATGCCGTCCGACGAGGGTACCCAGGTACCGATGTCGTCGAAGCCGCGATCGTCGGTCCTGCCGAGATAGCGCCGGCGAAGCATGAAGCTGCCGTCCGGAAGGATGTCGAGGTGCAGTGCGATGCCCTCGCAATCCGCGCACGGCAGCACTCCGGCGAAGGTCGCGGGCAAGGTGGCGAACAGATCCCCCGGCTTGCCTCCCGGAACCCGGCCGGCCGCGCCAGCTACTCGCTTGAGCAGGATGTCGACGGTGCTCGGGTTGCCGTTGGTAATGACCGGATAGACCTGGTCGCTGGTGAACAGCAGCCTTCCCGCCAGCGTGATTCGCGCCCGCACGGCATAGCGCCGGGAGGGAACGATTCGCGCCGGGTCGAATGCGAACTCGAAGCGGTACGGCGGATTGCCCGCGTTCTCGATTCGCGCCAGGGCAACGACGTCCGCTGCGACATCCATGCGGGAGATGTCCTCGAGTGTCGCCTCGAACACCGCTCCTGGCGGTAGCGCGATGCGCTCGCGGTAGGCGGCCGTACCGGTCACGATGCCATCGGTGGCGGCTGCCACGCTGGCCAGACCCCCACTCGCCAATGACGCAAACAGCACGAAGCTGGCCAGCCAATGCTTCATCACCGCATCTCCCGTTCCCGCGCCGCCTGAACTAAGCTAGCACAGCCGACGTCGAACACAGACCATCGTCCCAGGTGCGGCGCGTCGACCCGCGTTGGCCGAGCCAATGAGCGTGCTTCAGCCCCCCGACCCGCCAGCCGCATCGACGTCCGCGCCGCGGAGTTCCCGCACCGCAGCTTCGAGCTTGAGCGGATCGTTTTGGCGGATTGCGTCCACCATCAACTGGAAACCCTCGACCCGGCCCCGCGTGAAGTCGACTGCTTCCGCCTGTTGCCGAGCAAGCGGCGACGACTCAGGCAGGTCCCTGGAGCCGAGCCGTTGCAGCGCCTCACGGTAGAACGGAATGGCCTCCCGCTCAAGCAGGTCGACAACCTGCGAGTCTCCAAGCTTGCGATCCCTTGCGGCAGCCATCGCTTCCCGGGTGCGGGACAGGACTTGCGGCTCGCCGGTCGAATACCAGTACCAGTCGCGCAGGAATGCCTGCTCCGTCCCATGGCTGGCGGACGTGTGTCCGGCGGCCCACAACCCGAGCGGGATGATGGCAGAGACGAACAGCACGGCCAGCACGATCCCCGCACGTGCGACCCTTGCGCTCGAGTACGCACCCAGCGGGCGCGCCAGCAGCCAACCCATCCCGAATCCCGTCGCCAGGCCGCCAAGATGCGCGGCGTTGTCGATGCCTGGCACGGTGATACCGAAAATGACCGAGTAGATGATGAAACCGACGATGCTGGTCCGCTGCGCGCGGACCACCTCGGCGGGAATGCGATGTCCGCCGCGCAGGAAGAATGCGAGCTGGGCACCGATCAGCCCGAAGATGGCGCCAGAAGCGCCGGCACTGTTGACCAGTGGATTCCAGGCGACACTTGCCAGGCTGCCGGCCACACCGGCCACTGCATAGATCGCCGCGAACCTGCCATGGCCAAACAGCCGCTCGACCAGCCCGCCGGTTCCCCACAACACCCACATGTTGAACAACAAGTGCAATGCGCCGAAGTGGACAAACATCGCGGTGGCCAGCCGCCACCACTGGCCCGCAGCGGTCAGTGGCGCAAAGTTGGAGCCCCAGGCGATGTGCACCAGCGCATCGGGACGCAGCAAGCCGGCCCCCGCAGCCACCATGGCCAGGAAGACCAGCACGTTGGCGCCAACCAGCGTGCGTGTCAGCCAGGGCAGGAACATTCGGCGTTGTCGGGTCTGCGGCGTCAAGTGTCCGTCCGTCATGTCACGGCATTGTGCGCCCCGCGGCACGCAGCGACGCATCCACGCGAATCGACCGTTGGCGCCAGATACCGGCCGCGAAGACCGGCGAGGTCGTCGATCGAGGGAGGTGCTTTTTGCGATCCGGGCGCGGGTGCCGACGATCATCGGCTCGATCGAGGTACCCGCCGCGCTGCGCCCTGAGCTTGGACTAACCCGTTAATAGATTGACGGATAAACCCGACCGCAGCGCGACGGGCATGACAACAATGCCGCGCTTCACGGTAAGAATTCAAGAGGCACGTGATTCCGGCGTCGACTTCATGCCAGGGCGAGACGCATCGTCGGTGGACTGATCCCGGCGCGCGGCGCAAACTCAGCGACACGGAATCAGGTGATTTCCCGGAGGAGAATGCTGCGATGACCACTGGAACCTGCCTCTGCGGCACCGTGCGTTACGAGATCGATGGGCCCTTCAGCTCGATGGTCAATTGCCACTGCTCGATGTGTCGCAAGGAGCATGGTGCGCAATTCGTAACTTTCGCCGTAGCGCCGATTGGCACATTCCGTTGGCTCTCCGGCGAGGACAACATCACCACTTATCAGTCGTCGGAGCACGGCACGCGCGGATTCTGCAACACCTGTGGTTCGGCCACTCCTACGCTGATGCCGGAGATGGACATGGCCGTAGTGCCGGCCGGCAACCTCGAGGGCGATCCGGGCGTCCGGCCGCAGATGCACATCTTCGTCGGCTCCAGGGCACCCGGCTACGTGATCACGGACGACCTGCCGCAATATGAGGAATATCCGCCGGAATGGGGCATGTCCAGCATCGCACGACCTCCGGTAGAGGCAGCCGAGGGAGTCACACCGGGCAGCTGCCTGTGCGGTGGTATCGCCTGGGAGCTGACCGGCGCGCCGGCGTTGATGATGAATTGCCACTGCTCGCGCTGCCGGCGTGGACGCGGTGCTGCGCACGCAACCAACGCCTTCTACAAGCTCGACCAATTCCGCTGGGTCCGCGGCGAAGGCGCCGACGAGTCGTTCAAGGTGCCCGATGCGCAGTTCTTCACCCAGCATTTCTGCCCAACCTGCGGCAGTCCCACGCCGCGGGTCATGGAAAAATTCAACCGGGTGCTGATCCCGGTGGGCGAGCTCGATAGCGATCCCGGGGCCCAGCCTTCCGCCAACATCTTCGTGGCCAACAAGGCGCCATGGTTCGAAATCACCGACGGTATCCCGCAGTTCGAGGGCATGCCGCCGCGCGGATGACAGGCACGCGCCCCAGGAATCCGGCATGAGCCGCTTTGACCGTAGCTCCCTCAGGCGCTTCGCCTGGCTGTCCATCGCCGCGGCCATCGCCACCATTGCGCTGAAGGCCGCCGCCTACCTGCTGACCGGCTCGGTCGGCCTGCTCTCCGACGCACTCGAATCGTTCGTCAACCTGGCGGGAGCGCTGATGGCGCTGGCCATGTTGTCGCTGGCTGCACGGCCGCCGGACGCCAACCATGCCTACGGCCATGGCAAGGCGGAATACTTCTCCAGTGGGGTCGAGGGCGGGCTAATCCTGATCGCCGCCATCAGTATCGGCGTCGCCGCGATCGATCGCCTGCTGCATCCGCGCCCGCTCGAGCAGCTCGGCCTGGGTCTGACCATCTCGGTAGTTGCCTCGCTGGTCAATTTCGGCGTGTCGGTCATCCTGATGCGGGCGGCGAAGCAATACGATTCCATCACGCTCCGGGCCAACGCTCACCACCTGATGACCGACGTATGGACTTCGGCCGGCGTGCTAGTCGGGGTCGGTGCGGTCGCAGTGACGGGATGGCTGTGGCTCGACCCGCTGGTGGCGCTGGCCGTAGCAGCGAACATCGTCTGGACCGGCGTGCGCATCGTCCATGCATCCATCCTGGGCCTGATGGACACGGCCCTGCCGGCTGCCGAACAGGCAGCAATTGTTGAGGTCCTGGAGCGCCACGTCGCCGAGGACGTCAAGTACCACGCGCTGCGCACGCGGCAGGCGGGGCCGCGCCGCTTCGTGTCGGTTCACGTGCTGGTACCGGGTGCCTGGACCGTCGAACGCGGACACGACCTGCTGGAGCGCATGGAAGCCGAGATGCGCGCCGCGTTGCCACTGGTATCGGTGCTGACGCACCTGGAGCCGCTGGAAGACCCGGCGGCCCACAACGACCTCGACCTCGACCGGGACTGAAGCCGGGCGGTCAGGCCCAGTCGGGTTCGTTGCCCGCCCTCCACTTGATGCTGCAGCCAACGCTCGGCCGTTGCTCGCCGGGCGCAGGCTGCCCCGCCAGTACTGCATCCGTGGCGGTCCTGAGCGAGGTGCCCGTCACGGGAATCCCGCTGTTCGGCCGGCTGTCGTCAAACTGGCCGCGATAGGCGAGCCTGTGGTCACGATCGAAAAGGAAGAAATCGGGCGTGCAGGTCGCCTCATAGGCCAGCGCCACGGCCTGGCCATCGTCGTACAGGTAGGGAAACGTGAACCTGTGCCGACGGGCCACCTCGGCCATGGCCGGCGGCGCGTCATCGGGATAGGCCGAGGCGTCGTTAGGGTTGATGGCGACGACGGCCAAGCCCTTCGGTCCGTACTGGCGCGCAAAATCGGCCAGGCCGGCGACCAGATGCTTCACGTAAGGACAATGATTGCAGATGAACGCGACCAGCAACGCTGGCGAAGACGAGAAATCTGCCAGCGAGTAGACCCGGCCATCCGGGTCCGGCAATGAGAAGCCGGGTGCCGCGGTGCCGAGTTCGAGCATTCGTGAATGTCGTCGTGCCATCATCCTGCTCCTGGCGCATTTCGCGTCGATTTCGTGAACCAGCCGCCATTCTCAACCGCTGCGAGGATAGTCAGGGCGACGGTTGCATGCTAGCTTGAGGGCACTCCGTCGGCCATCCGACGGAACTGTCTCAGCCAGGGAGGCACCATGGCGATCAAAGATCTTCTGGACGCGGCGAAGCGGCGGCTCGCCAAATCGGAGCCTGTCGAAGCGCCGCAACAGACGCCGCGGGAACACGTACGGGTCACCAATCCCTGGCACTCGGTCGCCATCCAGCCCGGCCCGAAGCGCTGCGAGGCAGTCACCCAGCTGCTCGGCCAGCGCTACCTGTCGAAGGACGCGCCGTTGCTGCCACTCAAGGCCTGTACCGAACCGGCCTGCACCTGCCGTTACCGGCATCATGATGACCGCCGCCTCGAGGGCACGCCGCTCGATCGCAACGGCATGCCCCTGCCCAATCCCGGCCGGCGGAACGCCGACTGAGCAACGCTGCTGCCTAGTTAGTCTGCCGGCAGGCTGAATACCACGACGGTCGGCGAACCCCTGCCACCGATGAAATAGGACCCCTTGCCGCTCGCCGCGGCGACATACTGCTTGCCGGCGACCGCATAGGTCACGACCCCTGCAGTCATCGAGCCGCCAGTGTTGAACCGGTAAAGTTCCTTGCCCGATTCGGCATCAAATGCCAGCAGGTTGCCGGCGGTCTCGGCCACGAACAGCACACCGCCTGCAGTGGTGGTCACCGCGCCGGCCATCGGTTCCTCCGAACGGTATTGCCAGCGGATATCACCCGTCAGCGCGTCGATCGCCGTCAGGAAGCCCTGCGAATTCTCATCCGGCTCGATCGTCGCGCCCAGATATAGCTCGCCTGGAATGGGCCGGATTTCCTGCTCAAGCTTCGCCGTCCAGCACCAGTCGACGGTCGGCACATACAGGGTGTGGGCGGCCGGGTACCACGCCGGGCCGTTCCACTGGATACCGCCCAGCACACCCGGGCAGTAGCGCGTTCCCTCAGCCGTGATCGGCGTGTCCTCGTTCAGGCGGGTGCCGATGACGGTCTGGTGCAGCACTGCATGGGTATCACGATCGAGCACCCGGACGATGCCATCCTTGCCGGCGGCGACGATGAGCTTGCGGTTCTTGCCGCGTACGTCCCCGTCGATGATCGGACTGACCTGGTTCAGGTCATAGTCCCTGTCGTCGTTCGGGACCAGCTGGGCGTACCAGTTGAGCCGGCCGGTCCGGACATCGAGGGCGACCAGCGAGTTGGTGTACAGATTCTTGCCGGGCCGCAGAGCGGCCGGAAAATCCGGCGCCGGGTTGGTGACCGGCACATACAGCTCGCGCCGCTCGACGTCGAGCGACAGGGGGGTCCACACCGCACCGCCACCCACCGGCAGGCTCGGGTCGTGCTTCCAGGTCTCGAAGCCGGGCTCACCCGCTTTCGGGATGGTGTTGAAACGCCAGACCGGCGATCCGTCTGCCAGCTTGAAGGCGCCAATCCAGCCCTGGATGTTGTTCTCGCTGCCAGCCGGGCCAATGATGACCAGATCCTCGTAGATCAGCGGCGGCATGGTGATGGTCTCGCCGGCGGCCGGTTTCGCCACCTGCCGCGCCCACAGCAGATTTCCGTCCGCCGCATCGAGGGCGAACAAATAGCCGTCGGCAGTGCCGCGCACGACGTATCCGTCCTGGATCGCCACGCCGCGATTGTTGAGCCAAACTTCACTGTCCTGGGGTTCCCAACTGTGCCGCCACCTTTCGTGGCAGGTCGCCGCGTCAAGCGCCACGGTCAGCCGGGCCGTCGTCACGTACATGACGCCGGCGTACACAATGGGGCCGGTCAGGAAGTTTTCGGTCGAGCCGAGCTGATACAGGCAGGCGACCTGCATCCGGCCGACGTTCCCGGGATTGATCGCCTCGAGCGGCGAAAATCGGGTGCCGCGGAAATCATGCGTGTGATAGAGCCAGTCGGTACTGCTGGCCGCGTCTCGCAAGTCGGCAGCGGACGGCCCCTTGCCGCGCGGCCTGGTGCCCCTTTCACCCACGATGTAGATCTTCTTGGGCGGAGAGGCGGCGCCCTCGTCGGCCGCGGTCACCATGCGTACCGCGGCAAGCCTCGCTGCGTCGGCAGTGATGGGGCTACCGCCCGCCGGAACACCGTTGCGCGAGAGGACGAACGCGAGGAGGTCAAGGTACTCAGCCTCGGCGAGCGAGCCGACACGCGGACGCGGCATGGCGGTCCGCATGATGTAGTAGAGGTCGTCCACGGTGCGCGTCGACTGGCTCCACCTTGCAGCGAACAGCGGACCGACCAGCGTCGGCCCAGCGCCCCCCTCGAGTTTGTAGCCGTGGCAGGTGGCGCAGTGTTCGCCATACAGTAATTTGCCGCGAGCGACCTGGTCGAGCGTATAGGGGCCATCGGCCGCCAGGGCCGGACTCGAGAACAGGATCACTGCTGCAAGGCCGGTCAGGCAGCTCGCGGCCAACCGGAATGCAAGCTTTACTGTCTTCATGTTGCCCCCACTGATGCTGCGGCATTTCTCGGGCCGCCGGGCCGTCCCTACGGCCGTTGTCGCTGCATGTTAGGCCGATTGACTACCAGCCGCCAACCGTCGTCGGCGCCCCATCGGGGCCTGCTACAATCCGCCCCGGTCGCGATACAGGAGATCCATGCTGCCGTTTTCCGAGGCCTGCGAGCGCAACAAGGATCCTATCCTGGGCATCCTTCGCGACGCCTTCGCCGAGTTGTCGGGCGTAGTGGAGATCGGCAGCGGTACCGGTCAGCACGCCGTGCACTTCACGCGCCGCCTGCCCCACCTCGACTGGCAGCCGACCGACCGCGCCGAGTACCTTGCGGCACTCGCGGCACGCATCGCGCTGGAAGGCCCGCCCAACCTGCGTTCTCCAGTCGCGCTCGACGTCAGCTCGCCTGCCTGGCCATTCCTCGACATCGAGGCCGTCTTCACCGCGAACACCCTGCACATCATGTCCTGGCCTGAAGTAGAGGGCATGTTCCGCGGCATCGGCCGGATCCTCAGTCGCGGCGGCCTGCTCGCTGTCTATGGACCGTTTCGTTATGCGGGTCACTACACCTCGGACAGCAATGCGCGCTTCGACCAGGGCCTGCGCGCGCGCGACGCCGCGAGCGGCATCCGCGACTTCGAGGCGGTGAACCAGCTGGCGACCGCACAGGGGCTCACGCTGATCGCCGACAACGCGATGCCGGCGAACAACCAGCTGCTTCTGTGGCAAAGACACGGGGTCGGACCTCAGTAACTAGAAAGACATGGGGTCGGACCTCGGTAACCAGCTGAATTCACGACGGAACTGGACAAACACAGCCAAAATCCTGGCCCGTCATCCGCGCTGTGCGATCCAGAATATGGCTTTGGGAAGCGAACCGATGCCGCGCGCCAATAGACATTCACTGCCCGGATGCGTCTGGCACATCACGCACCGGTGCCACGAGAAGAAGTTCCTGCTGAGATACTCGCGCGACCGCAATACGTGGCTGCAATGGCTGCAGGAAGCCAGGGAGCGCTATGGACTCTGCGTCTTGAACTATGCGGTGACGTGCAACCACATACACGTGCTGGTTCAGGATCGCGGCGAGAATGAAATCGCTCGCAGCATGCAGCTGGTGGCTGGATGCACCGGACAACAGTACAACGCCCGCAAGTCGCGCAGAGGTGCGTTCTGGGAAGACAGATACCATGCCACCGCGGTCCAGGCCGATGGGCACCTCGCTCGCTGCATGGTCTACGTTGACCTGAACATGGTCAGGGCCGGCGTAGTACGGCATCCGTCCGAGTGGCCCGACTGCGGCTACAGCGAAATTCAGTCACGCCCAGAGCAGCGCCGCGTCGTCAACACTGATCGCCTCGTAAGCTTGCTTGGCCTTCGCAGCGTTTCGCAGCTGCGTCAGGTGCACCGCAGATGGGTATCGAATGCCATTGGAAAGGGATCGATGGCTCGCGAGCCACAGTGGTCAGACGGTGTGGCCATCGGCAATCCCGATTTTCTCGAGGCGATCAGGCGCGAACTGTGGCCCCGCCTGCCGGGCCGAAAGCTGCGCGCTTGCACCGATGGCTATCAGTTGCGGGAGGTAGCGCTGGACTATCGAAATTGATCGGCCCGGAAAGACAGCCTGGCTTGCTATGATGTTTTCTGTTACCAGGAAAAATTCCGCGTCGATTCAATATTTTACCGAGGTCCGACCCCAAGATGAACTCCACCCCAAGATGAACTCCAAGATGCCGAGATGAATGTGCTTGCGAACCTGAGAGGTGCCCTGACCCTGGCACTGATCGTGCTCAACACAGTGCTGTGGGGCGTGCCGCTCCTGTTACTCGCATTGGTCAAGTTGATCACCCCCGGCCGCGGCGCGCGGGAATGGCTCGGGCGCGGCCTGGTCGCCCTGGCCGAGAACTGGATCAGCACCAACAACACCGTCCTGACGTTGACGCGCGCACTGCGGCTCGAGCGCCGCGGCGACACCTCGCTCGAGCGCCACGAGTGGTACCTGATGATCTCGAACCACCGCTCGTGGGTGGACATCCTGGTGCTGCAGTCAGCATTCAACCGGCGAATCCCGTTCCTGAAGTTCTTCATCAAGGAGCAGCTGAAGTGGGTCCCGCTGCTGGGCCTGGCCTGGTGGGCACTCGACATGCCTTTCATGCGGCGGCATTCGCGCGAGTACCTGGAGAAGCACCCGGGGCAACGGGGTCGCGATCTCGAGGCGACGCGGCGCGCATGCGAGAAGTTCCGGCGCACACCCACGACCGTAATCAACTTCGTCGAGGGGACGCGCTTCACGTCTGCCAAGCGCGATGCGGCCGGGGCCGCGTATCGGCACCTGCTGCCGCCGCGTGCCGGCGGCGTGGCCTTCGTGCTCAGCGCCATGGGCGACATGTTGCATGCCACGCTCGACGTCACCATCGCATACGGGCTGCGCACGCCGAGCATGTGGGACCTGTGCTGCGGTCGCGCACGCCGCGTCATCGTGCACGTACGCAAGCGTGCGATCGAATCCTGGATGACCGGCGGAGATTATGGCGAAGACCCCGCCTTCCGCTCAGGCTTCCAGCATGCGCTGGGCGAATTGTGGGCCGAGAAAGACCGGCTGCTGGGCCGCCTGCAGGACGACCTCGCTGCGTCGTCTGCGTAACTTGCGTCTGAATGCCGCGCCGGCGCGAACTGTCGCACGAGTCTCACTGAATACACTCCATGGCTGAAGCAACGCGTCGCCGCCAGTCCGCTGTCCCGTCCACCCGGATCGGCCGTGCCATGCGCATTGGCCTGATGGCCGGCGAGGTCGCCCTCGGCGGCATGCTGAGCTCGGCGCGCGCGCTGGCGGCTGGCCGGCGACCGACTGCTGCCGGAGCACTGTTTTCGGTGCGAAACGCCGAGACCCTGGCGCGACGCCTGTCGAGCCTGCGCGGAGCCGCGATGAAGCTCGGGCAGATGTTGTCGGTACAAGGCGACGAACTGCTGCCGCCGGAATTCCGCCAGGCGCTGGCTATCCTGCGGTCGCAGGCCTACGCCATGCCCGCCGAGCAGCTGCACCGGGTACTGGGTCGTGAGTACGGCGCGGGCTGGCAGCAGAAGTTCGCCCACTTCGACGAAGAGCCGCTGGCAGCCGCCTCGATCGGCCAGGTCCACCGTGCAGAGTCGCGCGACGGCCGTGACCTGGTGCTCAAGATCCAGTATCCCGGTGTGGCGCGTAGCATCGACAGCGACGTCGACAACATGGCGATCCTGCTCAAGTGGCTCGACTTCCTGCCTGTGGAGATCGATATCGCTGGACTCTCGACGGAAGCCAAGCGCCAGCTCCGGGTCGAGGCCGATTACCTGCAGGAAGCCGATCATGTCGAGCGTTTCGGCCGCTTGCTCGCAGCCACACCCGGCATTGTCGTGCCGCGGGTCCATCGGGACCTGACGACGCGGCGTGTGCTCGCACTCGACTACATCGAATCCGAGCCGATCGAGTCGATCGCCGGCCTCGCGACCAGCCAGCACACGCGGGATGCACTGGCACGACGCATCGAAGGCCTGATGTTCAGGGAGTTGTTCGAATTCCGCCTGATGCAGACCGACCCTAACCCGGCGAATTACCGCTACCAGCCGGACACCGGCCAGCTAGTGCTGCTCGACTTCGGGGCGACGCTCGAGATCGACCCGGAACGGGTCGACGGCTACCGCGAGATCTGTCGGGCAGTCATCGCTGACGACGAGCGCATGATCCACGCCGCCGCCCTGAGGCTCGGCTACCTCGCGCCCGACACGCCTGCAGACTCGGCAACCGGCGTCATCGAGATCATTCGTCTCGTTTGCCAGCCCATCCGGCACCGTGGCGCGTATGACTTCGCCGCTTCCCAATTGCCGCTCAGGGCGCGGGACCTGGGTCTCGAGGTCGCCTTCAGGCAGGGCCTTCCAACCCCGCCGCCGGCGACCATGTTCCTGCACCGCAAGCTGGTCGGCACGTTCCTGCTGTGCGCCATGCTGCACGCCCGCATCGACGTGCGCCGCCTGGTCGAACCCTATCTGCGATAGTCCCGGCGGCTTGCTGCGCAAGCCGAAGCGCTCACGTCGTCCGGGGCACCTTGGGCGGCAGCGACATGGGTGCCATCAGCGCCTCGATCAGCATCGGACCGCGTCGCTGCATCGCCGATACCAGCGCATCGTCAAGCGCCTCTGCGCTGTCCACGGTCACGGCCTCGACCCCGAAGCCGCGCGCGATCTCGGCGAACTTCATGGGTGGTCGGTCGAGTGAGAGCACCGGCATCGCGTTCGGACCCGGCAGGCGACCCTCGATCTGCAGGTGTTCGTAGGCCAGTATCGCGTAGCTGCGATTGGCGCAGATCAACGTGGTCACGTCGAGGTTTTCGCGCGCCTGGGTCCACAGGGCCTGGATCGTGTAGAGCGAGCTACCATCGCCGGACACGGCGACGACCCGCCGACCTGGCGCCCCGATGGCGGCCCCGGTCGACAGGGGCAGCGCACCGCCGATAGCCCCGCCCATCAGGTCGAGGTGTTCGTGTGGCGCAGCGCCGGCGAGCACCTCGGGCAGCGCCATGCTGGCGGTGATGGCCTCGTCGCACAGCACTGCGCCCTCCGGGAGCTGGCGCGCGAGTGTCACTGCCAGCGCGAGCGCGTCAATCGGGCCGGCCGGCCGCGCGAGGTCATGTGATGCGGTGCCAGACGCCGCGGTCGTCCCCGCCCCCAGCAGCTCGCCGAGCGCCTGCAGCACATGCGTTCCGTCCTCGCCCGCCCGGGCGATGGTGACGATTTGCGTGCCGGGGTTGACCGGTGTTCCGCGCCTGCCGGGATAGCCGAAGAAATTCACCGGCGAGCGCGATTCGACCAGCAACAGCACGTCTACGTCCGCGAGGAAAGCCTCGGCCGGCTCGCCGAAATACGGAATCTTCGGAATGAAGGCGCGTCCGGCGCCGCGGGCAACGCGCGAGTTGAAAGTCTCGCTCGCGAGCCTGGCGCCGGTCGCCGATGCCACGCGCGCCGCCGCGGATACGCCCGCTTCGCCCAGTGCCCCGCCAGCCAGGAGCAGCATGCAGCGCTTGCCGTGGCGGCGGATCAGGCTTGCAGCAAGCTCGACCAGCGTTTTCGCCGGCCGCACCGGCACGGGCACTGCGGGCGTTACAGCCGGCGACGCGCCTTCGGTCCAGGCGACGTCCGCAGGTACGATCAGCGTAGCCGGTCCACAGCGGGTACGTGCCGCGACAATTGCGACTGCGGTGTCCGGACCGGCATCCGCCGGCTCGCCAATGGTCCTGACCCAGGCCGAGAAGGGTCGCGCCACCGCCTCGATGTCGGTGGTCAACGGCGCATCGAGTGCGACATGGTCCCGGGCATGCTCGCCGACCACGTTGATGATGGGCGTCCGCGCGCGCCGCGCATTGTGGAGGTTGGCGCAGCCGTTGGCGAGACCCGGCCCCAGGTGCAGCAGCGTGCCCGCCGGTCGACCCGCCATGCGCGCATAGCCGTCGGCAGCGCCGGTCACTACTCCTTCAAACAGCGCCAGCACCGGCCTCACCGTTCCCGCATCATCGAGCGCCCGCACCAGCGCCATCTCAGAGGTGCCCGGATTGGCGAAGAGGGTGTCCACACCGCCCTGGTGCAGGGTCTCGAGGATGGCCTGGGCGCCTTTCATCGGTCTTGCCTCCATAATGGGGTCTGCGAACAGCCGCCCGAGTGTGCCACAAGGACGGAACATGGCAGTCGTGGAACTCATCGCCCATCCGGCCACGGTCGGCAGCGTGCCGGAACGCGTGATCGTGACGACCGAGTGGACCGACATTAGGTGGCTCAGGATTGAATATCGCCTGCAGGGCGACACTGGCCAGTTGCTGGTGCCGCCGCCAGCGCCGCCGGCCCGAGCGGACGACCTCTGGCGCCATACCTGCTGCGAGGCCTTCCTGAGAGGACTCGGGGCTGAGGCGTACTGCGAGTTCAATTTCTCGCCATCGGGCGAGTGGGCGGCGTACCAGTTCACCAGCAGGCGCCAGGGTATGCGCCCCCTCGACGGGATCGACCCGCCGGCCATCCGGGTCGACCGGGACCCGGAGGCACTGGTTCTGGAAGTCACCTTCGATCCCGGCTCGATCGCCGCCATTCCGCCGGGAGCCGGGCTGGAACTTGGCCTCGCCGTGGTCGCCGAGGATCGCGACGGCCGTCACTCGTTCTGGGCATTACGTCACCCGTCTGGCCAGCCCGACTTTCACGACCCTTCATCGTTCGAGCTGCCACTGCTCGCGCCGAGCAGGCGATCAGCGGAGGATTCCACCACATGAAATTCGGCATCGACCGGTTGCTCGAAGAGCGCGAGCTGCGCCGGCCACTGGCGGGGCAGCGCGTCGCGCTGCTCGCTCACCCGGCCTCCGTCACGGCCGCGATGCGGCATTCGCTCGACGCGCTGGCGGGACTGGATGGCGTGCGCCTGAGCGCCGCCTTCGGCCCGCAGCATGGACTGCGTGGCGACAAGCAGGACAACATGGTGGAGACCGCCGACTACACCGACCCGGTCCACGGCATCCCGGTGTTCAGTCTCTATGGGACGGTGCGGCGGCCCACAGCAGCCATGATGGACAGCTTCGATGTGCTGTTGATCGACCTGCAGGACCTCGGCTGTCGCATCTACACCTTCATCACTACGCTGCGCTACGTGCTCGAGGAAGCGGCGCGGGCGCACAAGGCGGTATGGGTCCTGGATCGCCCTAATCCAGTCGGTCGTCCCGCAGAAGGACTCACGCTGCGTCCCGAGTGGGAGAGTTTCGTTGGTGCCGGCGCGCTGCCAATGCGTCATGGCCTGACCCTCGGCGAACTTGGGCACTGGTTGGTGAAGACGCTCGGTCTCGACGTCGACTACCGTGTGATCGAAATGGCAGGCTGGGATCCCGATGCTGCGCCCGGCCACGGCTGGCCGCTCGGACAACGCACCTGGGTCAACCCCAGCCCGAATGCTCCGAACCTGTGGATGGCCCGGTGCTATCCGGGAACCGTGATGCTCGAGGGCACGACCCTGTCCGAAGGGCGCGGCACCACCCGCCCGCTGGAGCTGCTCGGCGCGCCCGACGTCGAGCCACGCCGGCTGATGGCCGGGATGCAGGAACTGGCGCCGGCATGGCTCGCCGGCTGCACCCTCCGGCCGTGCTGGTTCGAGCCCACCTTCCACAAGCATGTCGGGCAGCTCTGCGCGGGACTCCAGGTGCACGTGGAAGATGCCCGCTACGACCACGAAGCGTTCCGGCCATGGCGGCTGGCCGCGCTCGCCTTCAAGGCGTTGCGCGGTCTACGGGACGACTATCCCTTGTGGCGTGATTTTCCCTATGAATACGAGACTGACCGGCTCGCCATCGACCTGATCAATGGCGGTCCCCTGCTGCGGGAATGGGTGGACGACCCGTCGGCCACCCCTGGCGACCTCGAATCGCTCGCCGCAGCGGATGAGCGTGCCTGGCTGGACGCCCGCGGCGAGTTCCTGCTCTACCGCTGAATCCAGCAGTGTCGGGAATGGCCGGCTTCGATTGCCGGGCCGCAGATTTGATTCGACACCCTGCCTGTATCATCATGTTTTCATGATGACTTGGGGCCTCTGACATTTGCACAGGGAGAAAGAGAATGAGCCGGAAAACCGATCGCGTAGACAATGGCCGTCGCGAGTTGCTGGTCGGCGCAAGTGCGGCTGGACTGGCTGGGCTGATGGCCAGCGCTGGCCCTGCGCGGGCGCAGGACGCCGCAGCCGTCGGCGCCGGTGCGGCGCCGACGGTGTCGGTAGCCAACCGTGGCAAGTACGCGACCGTGCCGCTCAGGCAGGAATCGACCAACGTCACGGCAATCCAGTCGCGGGTCAGGTCGGTCGACGTCAAGAATCTCGCGCCCACGCTCAAGGCCAACCTCGACCACGTGCTTGGGCTGATCGACATCGCCCAGGGTTCGGCCGAGGACTGGGGCGGTGAGCGACTGTGGGGCGCCAAGCAGGACCTGATCTGCATGCACGAGTTCCCGATCCAGGGCTTCCAGCCCTGGACACGCAGCGAACTCAACCGGGTGGCCTTCGACCTGCCCGGCCCCGAGTCAGAGGCGATCGGCGCGCGCGCCAGGAAGTACGGTTGCTACATTGCCTTCGGCTGCTATGCCAAGGAAAAGGACTGGCCGCGCCATGTCATCAACATGTCGGTCATCGTCGGACCGGACGGGAACATCGTCGCCAAGCACTGGAAGGCGCGCAACATCCTGGGTCTGTTCGGTGAAAGCGCCCTGATCGGGACCACCGTCTATGACGTACTCGACCGCTACGTCGAGATGTACGGGTGGGACGCGGTGCTGCCGGTGGCCCGCACGGATATCGGCAACATTGCGATGACTGCGGTCGGCATGGAGCCGCTGCTGTACCAGTGCCTGGCGTTGAAAGGCGCGGAGATCCTGGTCATGAGCGTGACCGGCGGAAGCAATGCGGAGTCGGCGACGGCTACTGCCCGCTACAACAGGATCTACACCGTGGGCGTCGGCAACTCGGTTTCGCCGGATAACCTCGGCTTCATGGAATCCGCCGGCGGCCAGGACGAGGGCACGGTCATCGTCGACCCGCGCGGCACCGTGCTGGCCAAGACCACCAATCACCACGAGGACACGGCCAGCACCCGCATCCCGATTGGCGACTTCCGCAGGACTCGCCGCTTCCCGGAAGTGCCCATGGCGCTGTTCAGGCCGGTGCTCGACCAGTACCAGCCGCTGTTCCAGCCGAACACCTTCCTGGAAGCGCTGCCGGAGACCTACAAGGAGGCCGGCACCCTGGTGCGTAAACGCATGCAGGGCAACTGACCGGAAAACGGGATCGTCCCTCTCTGCAGTGCGAAAAAGAGGACTGTCCCTTTCCTGCCAGTTATTGATTGGTCAGGCAGGGGGAAGCTGCGCGGCAATGCGCTCCCGGATTGCGCGCAGCTTCTCCTTTAACCTGGCCGCGTTGTCAGGCCCCATGCGCAGCAATAATTTCTGGCCGGCTGAGCGCGCCTCGAGTGCCGGATCGGCAAACTTGAACATCACGCTCGGCCGCTCCAATGGAATTGAGCCCGCAAGCTCCGGGGTCGCCAGCAGGTCGTCGATGACCTCGACGACCCGGTCGTTGAAGTAGCCGTCGAGGTTGCCGAGTTCCTCGTAGGCCTTCTGGAACAGCGGGTAGAAGCGAACATAGGCTACCGTCGCCGCGTCCGCGTCCATCCTCTCGACGATTCTCAGGTACGGCTCATAACGCGCATAGTTGTCCGGACCGAGCGCGTACTGCCCTTCCTCGCCAGAGGCGACGAACGAGCTGTCCATGGGCTTCAGCGGCCGCAGGCGTGACGCCACTTTTTCGCGCGGCAGGTTGTCTACCGTGACCGTGATGCGCCGTACGATGTCGTCAGCGGCAAAAAAGGCTGCGAAGGTTTCCGCTCCGAAGAGGCTGGCGAGCTGCCCGGCGAGTGTTGGATCGCTGTCGTTGAGGGCGGGCAGCGGCGGCAACTCGGCCGGCGGCGGGATCGGGTTTGAGATCGCCGGCGCGGCCGGTTCCGGCATCGCCATCGCGGGCGACGGCGCAGGCTCCGGCTCGACTGCCTTGTTGCGATACCAGTAGTAACCCCCCAGCGCCACTGCAATCGCAGAAACCAGCACCAGGACCCAGCGACCTATCGTTTCATCGTCGTGGCGGCGCCTTGGAATCATGGTTTTCCCCTGAGCAAACGTGACGGCAGGAGGATTAGAGCGCGCAACAGCTCGAGAATTCCCTCGACCGCGACGCCGAGCAGCCGAAATGGCAGCAACACCAGCCAGACCAGCGGATAAAGCAGGAGCGCCAGCAATGCGAGCGGCCAGCACAACACGAACAGCAGCAACCACAGCAGAAAGGCAAGCACGGTGGTTTCCTCGCGCGGATCCCGGGCCTGCAGGATAACAAGCCGGCCGACGGCTCGCCGGTGGTGGGTCAGTTCAGGCGGCCCGCCCGCAAGAAGTGCTCGACCTTGTCGCGGTAGGTTCGCGACAGCTTGATCTCGTGGCCGCCGGCCAGCATCAGGAAGAATTCGCCGTTGATGTGCGGCCTGAGCCGCTCGACGCGCCCCAGGTTGACGATCGTCGAGCGATGCACGCGCTGGAACAGCCCCGGGTCGAGGACGTCCTCCAGGCTCTTCATCGTCCCGCGCAGTATGTAGGTCTGGCCCTCGGCATGGACGCACATGTAGTCCCCGGCCGCGTCGATCCAGTCGATGCTGGGAAATGGCAGCCGCACGATGTCGCGGCCCTGGCGGATCGGCAGCACCGGCGTGGCTCCGGTCGCATCGGCCAGCTCGCCAGGCCAGTCGTCCGAACCCTTCAGGTCGGCCATCAGCTGCACCAGCCGGTCGCGCTGCCCGGCCGCCTTGCGCTGCGCCAGTTGCTCGCGAATGTGTTCCAGCGCATCGGCGAGCCGGTCCTCGTCTACCGGCTTCAGCAGGTAGTCCACTGCGCGCGCCTCGAAGGCCTGGATCGCGTAGCGATCGAAGGCAGTGACAAAGATCACCAGCGGCATCGACTCGGTCGGCAGCTGACCGATTACGTCAAAGCCAGACATTCCCGGCATCTCGATGTCCAGGAATACCAGGTCCGGCTGGTGCTCGCGAATCGCCGCCAGCGCGGCCCGGCCGTTGGCCGCCTCGCCAATCACATCGATATCGGAGGCAGCCTTCAGCCGGATCATCAGTCCGCGACGCGATAACGACTCATCGTCCACGACCAGGGCCCTGATCCGTTCGCTCACGATGGTCCTCTCTCCTCCGGGATGGCGATCTCGACCCGCAATCCCGGCTGGGCATTCAGGGTCGCCAGACGATGCCGGTCGCCATAGACCACCGCCAGGCGTTCGCGCGTGTTTCTCAGCCCTACGCCGCGGCCATTGCCAGCCTCGGCGGCCGCAGACAATCCAGGGCCGTCATCCTCGACCGCGATCTCCAGCATGCCGGCGCGGATCCTTCCCTCCACCCTGATGCGACCGCCGTCTTCGCGCGGTGAGACCGCATACTTGACGGCGTTCTCGATCAGCGGTTGCAGCAGCAGGCTCGGCAGCAGCGCCTCCAGCGCCGCCTCCTCGACCGCAAACTCGATCGTCAGCCTCTCGGCAAATCGCAGGCGCTCGGTCGACAGATAGAGGTTGAGCGCGTCTATTTCCTGCCGGAGCGTGACCTTCTTCATCGGATCCTGGTCCAGCGTGTAGCGCAGGAACTCGGACAGGCGCGTGACCGCCTGGTTGGCGACGCGGTTCTGGTTCTCGAGGATCAACGTCGAAATGGCATTCAGGGTGTTGAAGAGGAAATGCGGATTCAGCTGGTAGCGCAGCATCTTGACCTGCGCCTCCTGGGCAAGCGCCGATGCCTTCAGCGTGCGCTCGTGTTCCTCGCGCGACGACTCGTAGTACCGGTAACCGAAGTACAGGCCGGTCCAGGTGAGCAGCTCAAAGATGCCGTTGAAGGAGTGCAGCAGCAAGCCGACCAACGAGGAATCATACGCCTCGTGGATCGACCAATATCTGGCCGCCCAACCGATGAGTAAAGTCCAGACCACCGCACCGGCGTAGCAGACGGTCAGCGCGCCCAGCACGATCATCGCCGGGGACTTGCCCCACAGCCGTCGATAGATCGGGCGAAACAGCGCGGTGATGACGAAGCCCAACAGCGCAATCGTCGCAATCACGTGCTGGTAACCGACCGGCTTGTCCCAGAACATCACGCTGAAGTGCCGGATCGCCCAGTAGGTAGCCCAGCTGAGTGTCTGCAGCGCCCAGAAAAGCCGGTTACGTCCCGTCGGAGTCCCGTCGAATATCAGCATTGAGTCACGCACATCCAGGCGCCAGGAGCTTCAGGTCACCTAAGGATATGCGATGCGGCGCGGCGAGTCGCTCGCTTCGTCGCAGCCAGGGCTCGCTTCGTCGCGCCGTTGCCGGACGAGCATTTTCCTCGCAAAAATCCCTGCCGCAGGATTCGGCGAGCCGTGCATCCGGCGCGACGAAGCGAGCCCAATTCCTGGATGTTACGTGGTGACATGTCTGTGAGCGAAACGGAGCCCAGAGACCTTCCCCGAGTACCCATGCAAACGATTCCGCGAGCTCTCACATCGAATCACTGCAGACCATCGACGAACAAGGAGCCCATCATGACACCCCGTCGCAACAATTTCCGGAACCCGACCAACGGCGCCGTGATTGCATTTGCCGCTGCGGCGGTACTTGCACTGTCAGCGCCGGTTGCGCTGGCCTCGCCCTCGACCGTCAAGGGCAAGAGCGTAAGGGTTGCGTATGTCACCTCAGAACTCGCCAACCAGGAATCGGCGCAGCAGCTCTATGCCCGCATCCACGCAGCCGCCCACATGGTGTGCGGCGAGGCGGACATCCGCTTCAACCGGCGCCAGCGCGACGTCGACGCCTGCTTGGCCAAGTCAGTGGCCCGCGCGGTTGAAGACATCGCCTCGCCGGTCCTCCTGGCTGTCCATCAAGAGGCGACCGGCGACGCAGCCATCCGTCTAGCGGGAAGCCAGTCGAGCAACGCGCGCTGATCCCCTGCTGGCGCGTGTCCTGCGGGCTCGCCTACCTGACGGGTGGGCGGGCCCACTTTCTACCAACGTGGGTCACCGGCGGCCACCGAGCAGCGAAGGCATCAGTGCGAACAGAGCCAGCGCAAGCAAGTACGCGGTACCCGAAACAGGATCACGGGATCCCAGGTACTGCGCCAGACTCATGTCGCGCAGCGCAAGCACGACCGTCAATTCGAACGCGAGCAGCAGGGCCAGCGCCATTGCGCCCACCGCAGCGCGGACCGGAAGCGAGTGCGGCAGCCGGAATCGCCGCGTAACCCAGCGGGCCGCGACAAATACGACGACCAGCATCAGCGGAATTTCCGCCAGTTCTGCCGCGCGCTCACCGATGACGGGGACGATCCAGCCGATCCGGACGATGCCAAGCACGATCCCGGCAACGAACACCAAGGCGAAGTAAACGACAGCTGCGCGGATCGCGCCGGTCGGCATTCAGTCGACGCCGACCTGCCGGTGCCAGCGCTCCAGGTCATCCTCTACCGCGGCCAGCCTGCCGTCGATGCTGGTCAGCGCCGGCAGCCAGCTGCCCGATGGCCGCTGGCGCGAAAGTATCACCAGGTCCTGGTGCGCCCGCATCACCGCCGGCGCGAACAGCTCCGCCTCGACCATGGACATGCGACTCGAACCATCGGGACCTTGTCGGGCCAGCGAGTCGACCTCGAGTCGCGCAACGAGGTCGTCCAGGGCGACCAGTGCGTCGCTGCCCGGAAGCTGCGCCTGCGGAATGCCCAGCAGCGCGGCGAGCCCGGCGATGCGTTGCCGATACTGCTCGAGCGACTCACGGCAGTGTTCGGGCCCGACACCCAGCGGTGTCACGGCTGGGGACCTGGTTGACAACTGATCTTGTTTGCGACCATGCCGGTCACGTTAGGCCAAGCCGAACTTCGCACCCGTCCGGATTTTCCGCAGGGAACTCGCTGGATCCCTGCCGGTCATTCGCCTCCGGCACAGCCCTGCTGGAGATTCCCGGCAGGCCGGGTCAGGGAAAGTACCGATTCAGGCGCCGGCAGCCGCAGCAAGCCCCTTCTGAGCCAGCCAATCGCGGTTGTAGAGCCGCGACTGGTACTTGTGGCCGCTGTCGCAGAGGATCGTGGCGATGCGATGGCCCGGGCCCATTTGCCGGGCGACCTGCACCGAAGCGGCGACGTTCACGCCCGCGGCACTGCCGAGGAACAGGCCCTCCTCGCGCAGCAGGCGATGTACGGCGGCAACCGCCTCGGCGTCGGTCACGTGCACCGCATCATCGATTGGCGCGTCCTTGAGGTTCGCGGTCACCCGGCCGATGCCAATTCCTTCCGTGATCGAGCCCGGACCCTCGGCCTTCAGCTCGCCGAACTTCACCCAGCGATACAAGGCGCTGCCCTGCGGATCCGCCAGGACGGTGGTGATCGAGGCGCCGCCCTGCTCTTTCAGGTAGGTTGCCGCGCCACCGAAGGTGCCGCCGGTTCCGCTAGCCGCGACGAAGGCGTCGAGCCGGCCCCCGCTGTCGCGCCAGATCTCCGGGCCAGTGGTCGCGTAGTGGCCGTCGCGATTGGCCGTGTTGTCGAACTGGTTGGCCCAGATTGCCCCCTCGATCTCCTCCGCGCGGCGCCGCGCCACCTTCTGGTAGTGGTTGGAATCCGCATAGGGCACAGGCTTGACCAGCTCCAGCTCGACCCCGAGCGTCTTCAGGATGTCGAATTTCTCCGGCGACTGGTTATCGGGCATGACGATTACGCAGCGGTAGCCGCCTGCATGGCACAAGTGGGCGAGCGAGATTCCCGTATTCCCCGCGGTACCCTCGACCACGGTGCCCCCGGGTCGGAGGCTGCCGTCGCGCTCCGCCGCAGCGATGATGGCGCGCGCCGCCCGATCCTTGACCGAACCGCCGGGATTCATGAACTCCGCCTTGCCGAGAATGTCGCAACCGGTTTCTTCCGAAAGACGGTTCAGCCTTATTAGCGGCGTGTTGCCGACCGCGCCAGCGAAGCCTTCCACCAGGGTCATGACCAGTTCCTCCGGCGCGCATTGTCGGCGGGCCGGCTGATGCCGGGAAAGAACCATACGGCATGACGAGCGTACCGTCCGTCATGAAGGCGTCCGTAAGGGGCGCAGGCACGTCAGGCCGGCCGGGACCGTCCGGCAGTGAGCCGTTTGAATAGTGCCAACGCTCCAAGCACGAGCGCCCCGGCCAGGATTCCCACGACCAGGTTCGCGACCAGGAGCACGAGCCCGGCTGACCCGTCGAACCGTGCCGCCAGGGCCTCGATCGGCGCGGCCAGGACATGCAGGCCGTGCACGAGGATGCCTCCCCCAACCAGGAACATCGCCAGGGTGCCGGCGACCGACAGGACTTTCATCAGCCAGGGTGCCGCCGCCAGAATGCTGCGACCCAGGGCTCGCGCGAAACGCGCCGGCAGGCCGTCTCCGCGGCGGCCCGTCAGCATGAGTCCCAGATCGTCGAGCTTGACGATGCCCGCGACCAGCCCGTACACCCCGACGGTCATGGCGATGGCAATGATCACCAGCACCCCCGCCTGCCTGCCTAGCGACTCTTCCGCCACCGTGCCGAGCGCGATGGCGATGATTTCGGCCGAGAGGATGAAATCGGTGCGTATTGCGCCCTTGATCTTGTCGCGCTCGAAAGCAACCAGGTCCACCTGCGGATTTGCCAGCGCCTGCTCGAGCTCGGCGCGATGCGCCGCGTCCTGCTCCCGCCTGGAACGGACGAACCTGTGTTCGACCTTTTCGAAGGCCTCGTAGCAGAGGAACAACCCGCCAAGCATCAGCAGCGGCGTGATGGCCCAGGGCGCGACCGCGCTGATCGCAAGCGCCGCGGGCACCAGGATGGCCTTGTTGAGCAGCGACCCCTTGGCAACCGCCCAGACGACGGGCAGCTCGCGCGTGGCGTCCACGCCGGTGACCTGGTTGGCGTTGACAGCCAGGTCATCGCCGACGACACCGGCCGTTTTCTTCGCAGCGACCTTGGTCAGCAGCGCCACGTCGTCGAGCACCGTGGTGATGTCGTCGATCAGCGCAAGCAGGCTACTGCCGGCCATTTCCCGTCTTCCTCAGCGCGCTCAGGACAAGCCGATCATGACCTGGGCCTGGTAGGCCGGCCGCCCCATCAGGCGCGCATACCAGTCGGCCAGCGCTGGTAGCGCAGGACGCTCGATTGGCAGGTTCATCCAGCGGTAGGCCAGCACGCCGCAGGAGACGTCGGCCACCGTGAAGCGCTCGCCGCCGAGCCACGCTGACCTGGCCAGCGCCGCATCGAGCATGCCGAAGGCGCGGCTGGCCCTTTCCAGGGATGTTGCCATCAACAGCGGATCGCGCCGCTCTGGTGGCGTGCGGATGTGCTGCAGGAACAGCGGCGTCATGGGCGGCGCCAGCACCGACAGCTGCCAGTCCATCCACTTCTCGCCCTCGGCACGCCTGCCGGGATCCGGCTCCCACAACGAGCCGGTGTCATAGCTGGCTGCAAGGTAGCGCAGGATCGCGTTCGACTCCCACAGCACGCGTCCCTGGTCGAGCACGGTCGGCACCAGCCCGTTCGGGTTCATCGCGAGGTACGCGGCATCCTTGTTGCCGCCGAAAGCGCCGCCGACGTCCCGGCGCTCGTAGGGAACGCCAAGCTCCTCCAGGCACCACGTCACCTTCTGGACATTGCTGGAATTGTTGCGGCCGAGAACGGTCAGCATGTGGCCTGCCTCGATGTGACGCTCCGGTGAGGACCGCACCATAGCCGTTCAGTCCGGCCGGCTCCAGCCCCTGGATCGATCGACCGCCCGCGTCCACTGCCGCATCAGTTCCATTGCGCGATCCCGCGAGATCCGCGGCTCGAAACGTCGCTCCAGCTGCCAGCTCGCCTCCAGTTCCTCGACGGAGGACCAGAAGCCTGTCGCCAGTCCCGCCAGGTAGGCCGCGCCGAGCGCGGTCGTCTCGGTGATACGTGGCCGCACCACCGGCACGCCGAGCAGGTCCGCCTGGAACTGCATCAGCAGATCGTTGACCGTCGCGCCGCCGTCCACCCGTAGCTCCACCAGCGGCTGCCCGGCATCCTGCTGCATCGCCTGCAGCAACTCCGCAACCTGGAACGCGATCGACTCCAGCGCAGCGCGCGCGATGTGACCACGGGTGGTGCCACGCGACATGCCAAGCATGGTTCCGCGGGCATAGGCGTCCCAGTGCGGGCTGCCGAGTCCCGTGAAGGCTGGCACGAAGTAGACGCCGCCGCTGTCCGGCACGGTGGCGGCCAGGGCCTCGACGTCGGAAGACTGCTCGATCAACCCGAGACCATCCCGCAGCCACTGCACGACCGCGCCGGCAACGAACACGCTGCCTTCCAGCGCGTAACGCCTGCCGCGCTGATCCCAGGCGATGGTCGTCAACAACCGGTTCTTCGACATCAGTGGACGATCGCCGGTATTCATCAGCATGAAGCAGCCGGTGCCGTAGGTGTTCTTGGCCATGCCCGGGCGCAGGCAGTTCTGCCCGAACAGTGCAGCCTGCTGATCCCCGGCGATACCACCGAGGAGGACCGTACCACCCTCGATCAATACCTCGAGCGGTCCGGCGGTTCCGGCACCGAGCGACGAAGGCAGAACCTTGGGCAGGCAGGCGCGCGGCACACGGAACAGCGCGAGCATCTCCTCGTCCCATTGCCCGGTCTTCAGGTCGAGCAGGAGGGTGCGGCTGGCATTGGTCACGTCCGTGACATGCAGGCGATG
>JAHEAZ010000046.1 GCA_024642505.1 Gammaproteobacteria bacterium | reverse complement strand
CACCGGCTCGATCGCCCTCAAGAGCCTCAGGCAGGCGGGCCGTCAGGTCGTCGACCCCAGTCGGGTGTTCTGCACCATGGATCACATTGTCGACACGCTGCCGGGCCGCGGCGATGACACCTTGATGCCGGGCGGCCGGGCATTCATAACGGAAACTCGGAAGGCCGCATTCGAGTCAGGGATCCACCTGTTCGACGTGCGCGATCCTGACCAGGGAATCGTGCACGTGATATCGCCGGAGCTCGGCATCGCCCTGCCGGGCGCCACCATCGTCTGCCCCGACAGCCATACCTGCACCCAGGGCGCCCTGGGCGCGTTCGCCTGGGGCATCGGCTCCACCGAGGCCGAGCATGCGCTCGCCACCGGGACGCTGCGACTGGAACGGCCGAAAACCCTGCGCATCCGTATCGACGGTGCGCTCGCCGCGGGCGTGACCGCCAAGGACCTGAGCCTGGCGCTCATCAGCCGGCATGGCTCGGCAGGTGGCAACGGCTACGTGGTCGAATACGCGGGCAGTACCGTGCGCAGCATGGAGATCGAGGCGCGGCTGACGCTGTGCAACATGGCAACGGAATTTTCGGCCGTGTCGGCCATCATCGCACCGGACGACAGGACCTTTGCCTACCTGGAAGGCCGACGTTATGCGCCGAAGGGCCAGTTATGGGAGCGGGCGGTAGCTGAGTGGCGAACACTGGCCTCGGATCGCGCGGCGAGCTTCGATCACGAGATCGAGTTGGGCGTTTCGGACCTGGCACCAATGGTCACCTGGGGTACGAGCCCGCAGCATGCGGTGCCCGTCGACTCGCGCGTTCCCGACCTCGAGGCCAGCGGCACCAGCCGCGAATCGTACCAGCGGGCGCTCGCCTACATGGGACTCGTTCCGGGCACCGCGCTGGACCAGTTGCCAATCGACGCAGCCTTCATCGGCTCCTGCACCAACGCCAGGATCTCGGATCTGCGCCGCGCCGCGGTCATCCTCGTGGGCCGCAAGGCCGCCCAGGGTGTCAGGGCAATCTGCGTACCGGGGTCCATGAGCGTCAAACGTCAGGCAGAGGCCGAGGGTCTCGACAGGATCTTCAAGGCGGCCGGTTTCGAATGGCGCGAGCCGGGCTGCTCGATGTGCTTCTTCGCAGGCGGCGAGAGCTTCGGGCAGCAGGAGCGCGTCATCTCCTCCACCAACCGCAACTTCGAGAGCCGGCAGGGACCGGAGACGCGCACCCACATCGCCAGTCCGGAAACCGTTGCGGCCAGCGCAATAGCCGGCCGCATCGCCGACGTGCGCCGGCTGGCGTACTGAGTCACCGTCATGGAACCGTTCACCATACTGACCGCCGTGGCCGCGCCGCTGATTCGCGCCAACGTGGACACCGATGCGATCATTCCCTCGCGCGAGATGAAGAGCGTCTCGAAGACGGGCCTGGCCGCGGGATTGTTCGCGGGCTGGCGCTACACCGCGATCGGCGGGCGCGAACCGAATCCCGATTTCGTCCTCAACCAGCCCGCCTACGCGGGCGCCCGGATCCTGCTCGGCGGCGAGAATTTCGGCTGCGGCTCGAGCCGCGAACACGCAGTCTGGGCGCTCGCCGAGTACGGCATGCGCGCCATCATCGCGCCCTCCTTCTCGCCAATCTTCCACGGTAATTGCGTCCGGAACGGAATCCTGCCGGTGCGCCTGCCGGCAGGGGACATTGCGGCGCTCGCCGAGGACGTCGCGAGCAACCCGGCGGCGCGGCCCGTTACAATCAACCTGCTGCAGCAACGCGTCACCACCGCCGGCGGCAGCGTGTACCAGTTCGAGATCGGGACGGAGGCGCGCGAGATGCTGTTGGAGGGCCTCGACGCCATCGACCTGACGCTCAAGCAGGCGGACGCCATCAAGGCGTTTCGGGCGCGCGACCAGTGGGCGAGGCCCTGGATTTACATCGAGACAGCAGGCGGAGGAACCTGATGCCCATCGACATCCTGGTGAGCGAGGTCGGCCCACGGGACGGCCTGCAGAGCATCGACTCGATCATGCCGCTCGAGGCCAAGAAGTCCTGGATCAGCGCCGAAGCGGCCGCTGGCGTCAGCGAGATCGAGGTCGGCAGCTTCGTGCCGGCAAAGCTGCTGCCGCAGCTGGCCGACACGGCGGAGGTTGTCGCCCACGCCCGCACCCTTCCCGGCCTGACGGTCGCGGTGCTGGTGCCCAACTTGCGCGGCGCGCAGGCGGCCCTCGCAGCCGGTGCCCACAAGATAACGATCCCGCTCTCGGTGTCCGAGACCCATAGCCTGAAGAACGTACGCCGCACCCACGTTCAGATGCTCGAGGAGACCCGCGCCATCGCGGCGCTGATTCGCTCCGTACCTGCTGCGAACCGTCCAAAGTTCGAGGGCGGGCTCTCCACTGCCTTCGGCTGCACGCTCGAGGGACCGATCCCGGCCGACAGGGTGGTCGAGCTGGGCGTGGCGCTGATGGAGGCCGGTTGCGACGAAGTGGGGCTGTCGGATACGACCGGCTACGCCAATCCGGCGCAGGTCAAGGACCTGGTCACGCGCGTGCGCGCCGCCGTCGGCGAGGGCGCTTTTGCGGGTCTGCACCTGCACAACACCCGGGGCCTCGGCCTCGCCAACGTCCTGGCCGGTCTCGAGGTCGACGTGACCACCTTTGACAGTTCGCTTGGAGGCCTCGGCGGCTGTCCATTCGCGCCCGGCGCGTCGGGCAACATCGTCACCGAGGACCTGGTATTCCTGCTCGAGTCGATGGGGCTCAGGACCGGCATCGACCTGTCGCGCTTGCTGGCTGTCCGGCGCATCGTCGCCGAGGCAGTTCCTGGCGAGGAACTTTACGGATTCACGCCGGACGCCGGGCTGCCGCTGGGATTCCAGCCGGCTACGCAGGAGGTGGACGCGGCATGAGCGGGAGCGGACAGGATACGACGCTGCCGCTGGCCGGCATCAAGGTGGTGGAATTCACCCACATGGTGATGGGGCCGGCGGTCGGCGCCATCCTCGCAGAACTCGGCGCCGAGGTCGTCAAGGTGGAGCCGGTCGGCGGAGACGCGACCCGCAAGCTGCTGGGTTCCGGGGCAGGCTATTTCGCCATGTACAACCGCAACAAGCAGAGCGTCTGCCTCGACCTGAAAAACCCGCGTGGCCTGGAAGTCGCCCGCAAGCTGGTCTCCAGCGCCGACGTGCTGGTCGAGAATTTCCGCAGCGGCGCCATGGACCGGCTCGGACTGGGCTATGAGGACCTGGCCCGCGATAATCCCCGGCTGATCTACTGCTCCGAGAAGGGTTTTCTGGCGGGACCTTACGAGCATCGCACGGCGCTCGATGAGGTCGCGCAAATGATGGGCGGGCTTGCCTACATGACCGGACCGCCGGGTCGCCCGCTCCGGGCCGGTACCTCGGTAATCGATGTCACCGGTGGCATGTTCGGCGTGATCGGCATCCTGGCCGCGCTTGAACAACGGCACCGTACCGGCCACGGCCAGAAGGTTGGAAGCTCGCTGTTTGAAACGACCGTCTACCTGGTCGGCCAGCACATGGCGCAGAAGGCAGTGACCGGCGAGGCGGCGCGGCCAATGCCGGTGCGTATCTCGGCCTGGGCCATCTACGACGTCTTCGAGACCGCCGACGGCGAACAGGTCTTCGTGGGCATCGTCTCCGACTCGCTGTGGGAGAAGTTCTGCGCCGCTTTCGGCCTCACGGAACTGGCCGCCAACCCCGGGTACCAGACCAACTCGAAGCGGGTGCTGGCCCGCGATACGCTCCTGCCCCAGGTCCGGGAGCTGTTCAAGGGCCATCCCAAGGCGGAGCTGGTCGGGAAGCTCGAACGCATCGGCCTGCCATTTGCGCCGATTGGCAGGCCCGAGGACCTGTTCGACGATCCCCACCTGCTCGCCAGCGGTGGCCTCGGCGAGGTGACGTTGCCCGACGGCCGGCATACGCGGCTGCCGCTCCTGCCGGTGGAAATCGACGGCCGCCGGCCCACCCAGGGAGGCACCCTGCCCCGGCCCGGAGAGCACACCTTGGAGGTGCTGCGCGGGCTCGGGTACGTGGATGACGAAATCGACCTGTTGATCGCGCAGGACGCCGTCGGCGAGAGCGGCTGACGGGCCGGTAAACGACCCACAAAGCAACCCTTTCCGCAAGGGCGAGAGCCTGCGGATTTCCGTGATTTGCGCTGCGTCTGGACTTGGTACAAATCCCCGCAATATCGCTCAGGGACGAGCGACCGGAGGGAACGTCCTGGCGTGGCGATGAACGAGTACACGATCTTTCTGCTCTACCTGCTCGCGATCCTCGGATTCGTGGGCTTCACGCTGTTCCTGAACCACGCCTTGGGACCCAAGCCGGTAGCGACCGCAATGAAGCTCGAGCCGTTCGAATGCGGCGCCACGCCAATCGACCGGGTCAACGTCAAGGCGGTCCCGATCAAGTACTACGGGATTGCCATCGTCTTCATCCTTTTCGACCTGGAGACCGTATTCCTCTTCATCTGGGCGCTCGGCGCCCAGCCGCTTGATGGGCTCATGCTCCTGATATTCGGGATCTTCCTGGCACTGCTGGTGCTGATCCTGCTCTATGTCTGGAAGGCCAGGCTGATTGAAGACGTCACGGGATAACTCATCTTGAACGCCAACCTGAAACGGCCGGCCCCGGCGCTGGAGTACCTCACCACCAAGAAGGATGAGCTGATCGGCTGGGCGCGCAAGTTTTCGCTGTTCCCCTACCCGTTCGTCACCGCCTGCTGCGCCATGGAGTTCATGTCGGTCAGCTCGACGCTCTACGACACGGACCGTTTCGGTGCGGCGCTGCCGCGCTTCACGCCGCGACAATCCGACCTGCTGATGGTCGTCGGCACGGTCACCCACAAGCAGGCACCGATCCTCAAGAAGGTCTACGAGCAGATGTGTGAGCCGAAATGGGTCATGGCCTTCGGCGTATGCGCGACCAGCGGCGGCTTCTACCAGAATTATGCGGCCCTGCCGGGCATCGACAAGATCATCCCGGTGGACATCTACGTGCCGGGTTGCCCGCCGCGCCCCGAGATGGTCATCGACGGCATCATGCGGCTGCAGGACAAGATCGCGGGCTCCAAGCACCCGATCGTCAACGACAAGTTCTGACCATGAACACGGCACTGCTGGAATCGCTGCGGGACAAGCTTGCCGGGGACGGCCGCGAGGCCTCGGTCGCGCACGGGCTGGTCGCGGTCGAGTTGGCGGCCAATGCGGTGCTACCCACCGCAACCAGGCTGAAGACCGAGCATGCGTTCGACCTGCTGCTGGATGTCACCGCGGTCGACTGGCCGCAGCGCGAGCCTCGTTTCGACGTGGTCTGGCACTTCTACTCCACCCGCGATTTCGTGCGCATCCGCCTCAAGACCCGGGTTCCGGCCGCCGACCCGGTGGTCGATACCCTCATCAGCCTGTACGGCTCGGCGCACTTCATGGAGCGGGAGTGCCACGACATGTACGGCATCCGCTTCCGCGGCAACGCGGACCTGCGCCCGATCCTGCTCTACGAAGGATTCGAGGGCCACCCGCTGCGCAAGGACTACCCCAAGCGCCGCGAGCAGCCGCTCGTGTCCTACCGGAAGTAACGAGGAACCCTTGAGCACCGAGCTTCCCAACCCGATCCGCCCGGCCTTCACGGTACCGACCGACGACGGTCACGTGATCGTCAACATCGGGCCGTCGCATCCCGCCACCCACGGCACGATCCAGATCGTGGCTGAGCTCGACGGCGAGCGGGTCGTGCGCACCGACGTGCATTGCGGCTACCTCCATCGGGGCTTCGAGAAGGAGTGCGAGTCGCACACCTGGCATAACCTGATTCCGTACGTCGACCGGCTGAACTACTGCTCTGCATTGATCAACAACTTCGCCTATTGCGACACGGTCGAGACGCTGATGGGAATCGAGATCACGCCGCGCTGTCGCTACCTGCGCACGCTGCTGGCGGAGTACTCGCGCCTCGCCGACCACCTGACCTGCATTGCGGCGTCGCTGATGGAACTGGGCGCGATGACGGCGTTCCTGTACCTGGTCACCATCCGCGACTACATCTACGAGCACCTGGCCGACGTGACCGGCGCGCGGGTGACCTATTCCTACGGCCGCATCGGCGGGCTGGCCAACGACCTGCCACCCGGCTGGCTGGAGCGGCTCGGGCAGATCCTGGAACAGTACGAGGATTTCGCCGGGCGCGTGCACGGCCTGATGGACCGCAACCGCATCTTCATTGACCGCATGCGCGACGTTGGCGTCCTGACCCCGGCGGACGCGGTCAACTGGGGCTACACCGGGCCCATCCTGCGGTCCACGGGCGTACCCCGCGACCTGCGCAAGGACACGCCGTACCTGGCTTACGCGGAGCTCGACTTCGAGGTGCCGGTGGGCATCAAGGGTGACAACTACGACCGCTACTTCGTGCGCATGCGGGAGATGGACGAGTCGGTACACATGATCCACCAGCTCATGGAGATGCTGCCGGACGGGCCGGTGACGGTGGACGACCGGCGTTGCGTCCTGCCCGAGAAGCAGCTCGTCTACACCGAGATCGAGTCGCTGATAAACCACTTCAAGCTGATCATCGACGGACCCCAGGTGCCCGCCGGTGAATGCTACGTCGCGCACGAGTCTGCCAATGGCGAGCTCGGCTTCTACATCGTCAGCGACGGCACGGGCACGCCCTGGAAACTGCACTGCCGCGCACCGAGCTTCGTGCACATGTGCGGGGTGCATCGCATGCTGGACGGCTACCAGCTGGCGGACATCGTTCCCACCTTCGGCTCGATCAACATGATCGGCGGGGAGTGCGACAGGTGAAGCACCTGATCCCCGAATTCGAGGCGCTGAAGACCCGCCTGCCGCCCGGCCTGGACTCGATACTGGTCCTGCCCTGCCTGCGGCGCATCCAGGACGACCGTGGCTACATTGCCGACGAGGACATCGACGGCCTGGTCGAGTACCTCGGCGTGCCGCGCATCCAGATCGAGGAAGTGCTGACCTTCTACACCATGCTGCGGCGCAAGCCGCTGGGTCGCTGGCATGTCCAGGTATGCCGCAACGTGTCCTGCTCGATGCGCGGCGCGGAGCCCCTCATCAAGCACCTCTCCAACAGGCTGGGCGTGAAGCCGGGCGAGACCACCGCGGACGGCCGCTTCACGCTGTCGACGGTCGAATGCCTGGGTTCATGCGGCACTGCGCCGGTGGTGATGGTCAACGAGCGCTATCACGAGCTGCAGGACGCGCAGTCGCTGGACGCCCTGCTCGAGGAGCTGAAGTAGCCATGACCGGCCGCAAGATCCTCATGAACTTCGAGGTGACGCCCGACTCGCACACACTCGGGGCATACCTCGGGCGCGGCGGCTACCAGACGATCGCCAAGGTCCTCAGGGAAATGAAGCCCGAGGACGTCACCAAGGAGATCGTCGCCTCCGGTATCCAGGGACGCGGCGGCGCCGCTTTCCCGGCCGGTCGCAAGTGGCAGGTCGTCGATCCGCACGACGGCCAGCCGCACTTCCTGATCGCCAATGCCGACGAAGGCGAGCCCGGCACCTTCAAGGACCGCTGGGTGCTGGAGCACTCGCCGCACACGCTGCTCGAGTCGATGCTGGTCGCCGCCTACGCGCTGGCGGCCCGCCATACCTTCGTCTATATCCGCGGCGAATTCGACCAGCCCTACACGCGCCTGGCGGCGGCAGTCGAGGAAGCCTATGCGGCCGGGTATTTCGGCGAGAACATCCTGGGCAGCGGCTTCTCCTGCGACGTCTACGTGTTCCGCGGCGCGGGCGCGTATGTCTGCGGCGAGGCCTCGTCGCTGCTGGCGTCCATCGAGGGCAGCCGTGGCTACCCGAGGAACCGGCCGCCACGCCTGACGGTGAAAGGCCTGTTCCAGCGACCGACCGTCGTCAACAACGTCGAGACGCTGTCGAACCTGGCGTGGATCATCGCCCACGGCGCCGAGGAATACCGCAAGGTCGGCACGCCCAAGAGCCCGGGCACGCGCCTGATCTCGATCTCCGGCCACATCCAGCGGCCCGGCGTCTACGAGGTCGAGATGGGCTATTCGTGGGCGAAATTCCTGCACGAGGACTGCGGCGGGGTGCTGCACGGCCGCAAGCTCAAGGCCTTGATACCCGGCGGCATCTCCTCGCAGGTGCTGACCGGCCACGGCGCCAAGGTGCTGACAGCCGACAGCGTGGATAGCCTGTTGCTCGACCACCAGGCGTTGTGGGACGTGGGTTCGTCGCTGGGTTCCGGCGGCATGATCGCCATCGCCGAGGGTACCTGCATGGTGCGCCTGCTGCAGGTCATGCTGCGCTTCTACCACCACGAATCCTGCGGTCAGTGCACGCCCTGCCGTGAGGGCATGGGATGGGCGCACCGGATCATCGACCGGATCGTTTCCGGCGAGGGCCGTCCGGAGGACATCGACCGGCTGCTGCACATCTCCAAGTTCAACGACGGCACCACCATCTGCGGACTCGGCGACGCCGCAGGCTACGCGACGATCGCCTTCATCGAGCATTTCCGCGACGAGTTCGAATATCTGATCGAGCACAAGCGCTCGAAGAACGACGGACGACTCGAGTGCCTGCCCGAGGTCGCCAATGCCTGAGATCTTCATCAACGGCCAGCCCTACGAGGCCGATCCCGACCAGACCGTGCTGCAGGTCGCGCTGGCCAACGGCATCTACGTGCCGTATTTCTGCTGGCACCCCCAACTGTCGGTAGCGGGCAACTGCCGCATCTGCATGATCGAGGAAGAGGGCCGCGGCGTGGATATCGGCTGCAACATGCCGGTCAAGGCCGGCATGCGGGTGCTGACCGAGTCGGAGGAAGTGCGCTCTCATCGCAAGGCGATCCTGCAGTTCATCACGCTGAATCACCCGGTGGACTGCGGCATCTGCGACAAGGCCGGCGAGTGCGTACTGCAGGACTACCATTACGAGTACAACGGCTCGCCGTCCATGTCGGGCGACCCCAAGGTCCGCTCGACCAAGTTCTACGACCTCTCGGACCGCATCGTGCTCGACAACGAGCGCTGCATCCTGTGCTCCCGCTGCGTGCGATTCACCCACGAGATCTCGAAGTCCCATGGCCTCGGAATCGAGCAGCGGGCCGACGTGTCGCTGGTCCGCCCATCGACCGACGGCAGCTTCAGGGACGACCCGTATTCCGACAATGTCGTCGACATCTGCCCGGTGGGCGCGCTGCTGTCGCGCTCGTTCTTCTACAAGGCCCGGGTCTGGTACCTGACCAAGACTCCCTCGGTCTGCCCTGGCTGCGAACGCGGCTGCCGCATCGATATCTGGCACCGCAAGCCGGAGTGGCAGGTCCAGTCCCTGGACACCGGTGAGAACACGGCGATCGCCCGTATCACGCCGCATGAGAACAGCGAGGTCAACGGTCCCTGGATCTGCAACAAGGGACGCGACCTCGCCAGGATCTTCGAACGCAGGCGCGCCGACGGCGCGATGCTCAAGGGCAAGCCGGCCTCCGTTGCCGAGGCAGCCACCGAGGCACGGCGACTGATCAAGGCCGCGGCACGCCCCGTGGCACTGGTCTCCAGCTGGGGCTCGAACGAGGAACTCGAGGCTTTCCGGGCGAGTCTGGGGTCGATGTTCACGGCGCTGGTGAAACCGGATCACCTGCCCGCGGCAGGCGAGGTTCTCGAGGACGACCTGCTGATTCGCCCCGACAAGAACCCGAACACCGGCAAGGCACGCGAGCTCTTCGGCACGGCGCCCGCGGTGATCCCGGCCGACGCCGACCTGGTGCTGGTGTGGGGAGAGGGCTGCGACTTCTCGAAGATTCCGGCCGGCGCCAGGATCATCCTGCTGGGGTCGTGGCTGGCGCCGGAGAACGGCCATGCCGACGTCTTCATCCCGGTCAGCATCCAGACCGAGCGCAGCGGCCACTACACCAACTGCCAGGGTGTAGTCAGCGGCTTTGAGGCCTGCTTCCCCAGGGCGCCGGGCGTGGCCGATGCCGAAGCGCTGTTCGCGCAACTGGCCGGAGCCGCGCCATGATGCAGGACCTCGTCATCCGCGGCATCTACATCGCCTATGCGATTGGCATGCTGATGACCTTCGGCCTGATCCTCACCTGGGTGGAGCGCAAGCAGGCAGCGGTGATGTCAGACCGCATCGGCGCCAACCGCGCCTACCTGCGTATTCCCTTCACACAGATCAAGCTGGTCTGGTGGGGCCTGTTCCATGGCCTTGCCGACGGCATGAAGATGCTGCTGAAAGAGGATTTCCGGCCGGTTTCCTACGACCGCGTCGCCTACGCGCTCGGCCCCTGGGTGGTCTTCTCGCCGGTCCTGCTGGTGTTCGCGGTCATCCCCTTCGGCGGAACGCTGGTGCCGGCTGTCCTGTTCGACGGTTCACCGGCGATCGTCGAGTGGTTCGGTGACCGCAGCTATCCGATGCAGATCGCGAGCCTCGATGCCGGCCTGCTGGTCGTGTTTGCCTTCAGCGGCATCACCGTAATAGGCAGCATGCTGGCCGGCTGGTCCTCCAACAACAAGTTCTCCATGCTCGGCGCGATCCGCTCCGCCTCGCAGATGATCTCCTACGAAGTGGTAATGGGCCTGACGGTCATCGGGCTCATCCTCATCTATGGCAGCGTGGACCTCGGCAGCATCGTCGAGCAGCAGTCAGGTGTGCTGCTGGGCTTCCTGCCCGCCTGGGGCATCTTCTACCAGCCCTTCGCCGCAATACTGTTCATGACCGCCGCGCAGGCAGAGAACCGTCGCATTCCCTTCGACCTCCCGGAAGCCGAGTCGGAACTGATCGCCGGCTACTTCACCGAATACAGCGCCATGAAGATGGGGCTGTTCATGTTTGCCGAGTTCATCGAGATCGCGATCATCGCGGCACTGTTCACCACGCTGTTCCTCGGTGGCTACAACCTGCCATTCATGTCCGACGCCGGCTTCACGCTGCCGGGCGGCCACTTCATCGCCTTGAGCCACGGCACGGTCGTACTGACACAGTTACTGGTGTTCCTGGTCAAGGTATTCCTCCTCTGCAGTTTCCAGATCCTGGTCCGCTGGTCGCTGCCTCGCTTCCGCTACGACCAGCTACTGCGGTTCGCCTGGAAATTCCTGCTGCCGCTGGCGCTCGCCAACCTGGTGGTTACGGTAGTTGCCGTGTGGGCGATCCGGGGAGCAGGCGCATGAGCCGCAAGCCCTACCAGCGCCGGGTTTACTGGAACGAATCCACCATGAGCTGGTGGGAGCGGTTCTACCTGCTCGAGATCCTGCGCGGCCTGTCGATCACCGGCGGCGTGTTCCTGCGCAACATGGGACGCTGGATCACCGGCCGCAAAGGCGCGTTGACCACCTATTATCCCGAACAGACCCGCAGCGACTACGCGGCCCACAACCGCGGCAAGCACATCCTCACGCAACGGCCCGACGGCCGGCCGCAGTGCATCGCCTGCAACATGTGCGCGACCGTGTGCCCGGCGCAGTGCATCGAGATCGAAGCCGCCTTCGATCCGGACGACCCGGCGCATCCCAAGCACCCGTCGCGCTTCGAGATCGATTACTCGCGCTGCGTCTTCTGCGGCTTCTGCGTCGAGGCCTGCCCGGAGGACGCCATCCGCATGGTGAAGGAAGTTCCCGACTTGCCCAGCGGCGACCGCGACGACATGTGGTTCAGGCGCGATGACCTGCTCGGCTGGATGCCACGTAGCGACGTCGCCAAGTCCTACCCGCCGAAGCCGGATGCGACCGGCGGAGGCAGGCCATGATGGAGCAGGTCCTGTTGTGGTTCTTCGCGCTCGCGGCCCTGGCCGGGGGCGTACTGATGCTGGTGCTGCGCCACCCCATGCGTGTGGCGCTCGCGCTCATCTCGACCATGCTGTCGCTGGCGGGCATCTACGCCATGCTCGGCGTGCACGTGATCGCAGTGTTCCAGGTGTTGATCTACGTCGGCGCGGTCATGGTGTTCATGGTCTACGCCATCATGCTGCTCGACGTTCGCGACCCATCGTTCACGCGGCGCTACTCGGCCTACCTGCTGCCGGGCCTGGCGGGGCTCGCAGTACTGGCCTTCGCCTTCGTCCACGCGATTCGCGGCTCGCTCCCGGCTGTCGAAGCCCCGGCGGCGGGCGGGAATTTCAATGTCCAGCAGTTCTCGGTCGCTTTCCTGAACGACTACTGGCTCTACTTCGAGCTGACCTCGGTGCTGCTGCTGGCGGCCGTGGTGGCGGCGATAGCGATCCTGAAGGCGCGGCGGGGGAACAATGGATAGCACCCAGCTGCTGCTCGTCCTGTCTACCGCGCTGTTTGCGCTCGGCCTGACCGGCGTGATCGTGCGTCGCAACCTGCTGGTCATGCTCATGTGCATGGAGCTGATGCTCAACGGCGTGATCCTGAGCCTGGTGACCCTGTCCCAGCAGGCGGCATCAACGACGGGTGCGGTGCTGGTGTTCCTGGTCTTCGTGGTGGCTGCAGCGGAAATCGCCATCGCCGTGCCGATCGTGCTGCTGCTGGCGCGCCGCAAGCACACGCTTGATGGCGACGCCTTCACGGACCTGAGGGGGTAGCAAGAGGTGGCCCATTTGCTGACCCTGATCGTCATCCTGCCGCTGCTCGGCTTCCTGCTGAACGGGCTCCTTGGCAACCGGCTCGGCAAGGCGTTCGTCAGCGCCGTCGGCTGCGGGCTGCCCCTGCTGGCCTTCGCGGCCGCCGTGACCGCGTTCCAGTCGCTGCAGGCCGGCGGGGCGCCACTGCTCGACATCGCGTTCCGCTGGGCCCTGGTCGGTGACTACGCATTCGAGATCACCTTCTACTTCGACCGGCTGAGCGCGGTGATGACGCTGATCGTCACTGGCGTCGGATCGCTGATCCACGTGTATTCGACCGGTTACATGAAGGATGACGCCAGCTACGCGCGTTACTTTGCCTACCTCAACCTGTTCCTGTTCTTCATGTTGTTGCTGGTCCTGGGCCGCTCGCTGCTGGTGCTGTTCGTTGGCTGGGAGGGCGTCGGGCTCGCTTCCTACCTGCTGATCGGCTTCTGGTTCGAGGACCCGGAGAAGGCCCGCGCCGGCAAGAAGGCGTTCATTACCAACCGCATCGGTGACGCCGGATTCCTGCTGGGGATGTTCGTCATTTACTCCACGCTGGGCACCCTGGAGATGGATCGCATCAACGCCGCCTTCATGGGTCCCGAGTTGCCGGCGGTCTCGGCGAGCCTGATCGGGATCCTGCTGTTCATCGGCGCGACCGGCAAGTCGGCACAGATCCCGCTGCACGTCTGGCTGCCCGATGCGATGGCCGGCCCGACGCCGGTATCGGCGCTGATACACGCCGCGACCATGGTCACCGCCGGCGTCTACCTCGTGGCCCGCCTGTCGGGCGTTTACCTCCATGCGCCGGAGGCCTCGGAGGTGATCGCGGTCATCGGCGTGCTGACGGCCTTCTTCGCGGCCACCATCGCAGTGGTACAGACCGACATCAAGAAGGTCCTGGCTTATTCGACCATTTCGCAACTCGGCTTCATGTTCCTGGCACTCGGCGTCGGCGCCTACGGCGTGGCCGTTTTCCACCTCTACACCCACGCCTTCTTCAAGGCCTGCCTGTTCCTGGGAGCCGGCAGCGTGATTCACGCCATGGGTGGCGAGCAGGACGTGCGCAAGATGGGCGGGCTTGCCAGGAAGATACCGTGGACATTCGGCACCTTCGCCGTCGCCACCGCGGCGATCGCGGGACTGCCGCCACTGGCCGGGTTCTTCTCCAAGGACGAGATCCTCTGGTTCGCCTATGCGAGCGAAGCCGGCGGGTCACCCTGGCTCTGGGCGCTGGCAAGCTTCACCGCGCTGCTTACCGCCTTCTACATGTTCCGCCTGCTGTGGCTGACGTTCTTTGGCCAGCCCCGCATGGACCAGCACACTGCCCAGCACGTTCACGAGTCACCGCCATCGATGACCGGCGTCCTGGTCGTCCTGGCGATTCTCTCGGCTGTAGGCGGATTCCTGTCCATCCCGCACTTCCTGGAGGGCCAGCTGCCGCTGCCGGCCGTGGACGAGCACCTGCATCACCTCGAGACGCCGCTCATCGTCACCTCGGTCGTAATCGCGCTCGCCGGCCTGGCCGGAGCCGCGTTCTTCTTCGGCGGCGATGCCTCACGCGCAGCCAGGGTGCGCGAGCGCTTCCCGGGCCTGCACCGCCTGCTGTCGGGCAAGTACTACGTGGACGAGCTCTACCAGGCCGTGATCGGCCGGCCGCTGGTGTGGATCTCGGACCGGATATTCCTGCGCCTCGGCGACCGCGCAATCATCGACGGTACGCTACACGGCCTGACGGGACTGGCCCGTTTCACCGCCGGACTGCTGGGACGGGTGCAGACCGGCAGCCTGCACCTGTACGCCTGGCTGGTGCTGGCCGGCATCTTTGCCTGCCTGGCATGGAGTTGGGGCCATGTCTGAGGCTGTCATGCTGAATTGGGTGTTGTTCCTGCCGGTGCTCGGGATCGGCCTGCTGGTGGTCGCCCCCAGGTCGCGCCACGACATGCTGCGCGGCATCTCCTTCGCGGTCATGGCGCTGCAGTTCCTGCTGACGCTGTGGCTGTACCTGCAGTTTGACGCCGATACGGCCGGCCTGCAGTTCGAGACCCGCCTGCCCTGGATCGCCGACTGGGGCGTCTACTACCACGTCGGCCTCGACGGGCTGAACCTGCTGCTGGTGCTGCTGACGGCCTTCCTCGGGCCGCTGGTCGTGGCCGGAGCGTTCAGTGCCATCCAGAAAGACGTCAAGCTTTTCTATGCGATGGTGTTCTTCATCCAGTTCGCGATGCTCGGCACCTTCATCGCGCAGGACCTGTTCCTGTTCTACGTGTTCTGGGAGACGATGCTGATCCCGATGTTCCTGATCATCGGCATCTGGGGCGGCGAGCGGCGCATCTACGCGACCCTCAAGTTCGTCCTGTACACCGCCTTCGGCAGCATCCTGATGCTGGCCGCAGTCATCTACCTCGTCTACTCGCTGAAGACGCAGACGGGCATCTCCTCCTTCGCCTTCGCGGACCTGTACGGCACGCGGCTGCCGCTCGACGCGCAGGTGCTGCTGTTCGGCGCCTTCGCGCTGTCTTTCGCCATCAAGGTGCCGGTCGTACCGCTGCATACCTGGCTGCCGGACGCGCACGTCGAGGCACCAACGGCCGGCTCGGTCATCCTCGCCGGCGTGCTGCTGAAGATGGGAACCTACGGTTTCATCAAGCTCGGTTTCCCGCTGTTCCCGGACGCGACGGCCGTGTACACGCCGGCGGTCATGGTGCTGGCGGTGGTGAGCATCATCTACGGCGCCTGCCTGGCGCTGGTGCAGGACGACATCAAGAAGATCATCGCCTACTCCTCGATCAGCCACCTCGGCTACGTCATGCTGGGCCTTGCCAGCCTGGACCTGCTCGGCATCCAGGGCGCGATCATCCAGATGGTCAGCCACGGCCTGACCGCCGGCGGGCTGTTTCTCATGGTCGGCATGATCTACGAGCGCTGCCACAGCCGCGACCTGGCAGCCTATGGCGGTCTCGCCAAGCTGCTGCCGGTCTACTCCGTATTCTTCATGATCCTGACCCTGGCGGCCGTCGGCCTGCCGACCACCAGTGGCTTCACCGGCGAATTCCTGGTGCTGATGGGTGCCTTCAACGCCGCCTGGCCGTTATACGAGGCGGGCATCACCTGGCCGCTGGTGCTGGCCTGCACGGCAGTCCTCGGCGTCGTGCTCGGGGCGCTTTACATGCTGCGCCTCGCCCAGCAGTTCCTGTTTGGCGAGAGCCGCGCGCCCCACCAGCCGCTGGTCGACCTCAACCTGCGCGAGAAGCTGATTCTTGCCGCCATCGTGGCCGCGGTCTTCGCGCTGGGCCTGTTCCCTGATTCGTTCATGCACAAGACCGAGCTCGCGGCGCGCGAGTACCAGCAACTGGTGGCCGCTCAGCCCGCCGAGGCGTGGGTCATGAACCAGCCGGCCAGCGGGAAGTCGCCATGAACACAGAAACCGTGCTGACCGCGATGCTGCCGGAGCACCTGCTGCTGCTCGGCATCCTGCTGCTGCTGGTACTGGAGATCGGCTCGCGACGCGAGCGAGACCTGCTGCCGGTCACGCTGGTGATCGTGTTTGCGGCGGCATTCGCCGCCGCGCGCCTGTACCTGGGCGACTACGCCGGCGCGCCTTTCCCGGGGCAGTTCTCGGTCGACCCGGCTGCCGCGCTGGCCAAGGCGGTCGTGCTCGGCCTGTCCATCCCCGTGGTGCTGATTGCCGGGGGTGAGTTCTCCGGGCCGCGTTTCTCGATCCTGCTGCTGTCCTCGCTCTATGGCGCCTGCCTGCTGTTCTCGTCCGACAGCTTCCTGACCCTGTTCCTGGGCATCGAGCTGATGTCGCTGCCGGTCTATGCGCTCGTTCTGCTGGCGATGGGCCGGCCGGAAAGTGTCGAGGGCGCGCTCAAGTACCTGGTCCTGGGCGGCGCAGGCACCGCGACGCTGCTGCTCGGCATTTCCTTCACCTTTGGTGCGACCGGTTCGTTCGAGCTCGCTGCCTTCGCCGAAGCGGTCGCCTCCGGCGACACCCTGGCCCGTGCCGCGGTCGTGCTGGTACTGCTTGCCTTCTACCTGAAGGCCGCGGTGGTACCCTTCCATGGCTGGGCACCCGACGCCTACGAGGCGGCCAGCGTTCCCGTGACGGCGTACATGGCGACCGTCATCAAGGCAGCCGTGCTGCTGGCGGCGGTCCGGTTGTTCGCCGGGGTGACGGTGCCGGCGTCACTGGTCGGGCTGATCGCGGCGCTGCCGCTGGTGTCCATGGTCTGGGGCAATCTGACAGCGATGCGGCAGGAAAGCTTCCGTCGCATGATTGCCTACTCCTCGATCGCCCATGCCGGCTACCTGTTCTTTGCCTTCCTGGGGGCGGAGCCGGGGCGCTACGAGGCCGTAATCTTCTACCTGATCGCCTACGGACTGATGAACCTGCTCGCCTTCGTCTGCCTGCCGACCGGCAACGATGCAACCCGTGACCGGCTGGACAACCTCAAGGGCTTGTTCCACCGCAGTCCCTACGCGGCCTTGCTGATCGCCGCCGCGATGCTGTCGCTGGCCGGCATTCCACCATTCCCCGGGTTCGTGGCCAAGTTCCTGATCTTCCGCAACGTCATCGACGCGGGCTACACCGGCTGGGCCGTGGCAGGCCTGATCGGCAGCTACCTCGGAATCTACTTCTACCTGCGCGTGATCCAGTACATGTTCATGAGCGCAGGCGAAGAGGCCGCCGAAGCGCCACCGCGCGCAATGGTGTTCGCTGCCAGCCTCTGCTGCCTGCTGCCAGTCGTCCTGCTCACGGTATTTCCGGGCTGGCTGATCGACCGTCTCTGACCGTCGCCCGGCTCATCCGGCGAGCAACTCCCTCACGGCCCCGACAAGCCCCGCGACGATCAGGATCGTCGACGGTACCAGGCTCATCGAAAAACCTGGGCCGCGTTTCGCCGGGTCCGCGACGTAGGCGCGAAAGTACACCACTCGCCCGATCAGGTAGACGGCGCCAAGCAGGACGATCCAGTGGTCGTCGAGGTGTCCGGCGGCAAGCCATAGCCCCGGCACGAACAGCACCAGGACCTCCAGCGTATTCATCTGCACGCGGTAGTAGCGCTCGAACATTTCGTTGCCGCTCACGGCCGGCGCCTTGATCCCGTAGGTTGCCCGCGCCTTGCCGACCAATGCGGCAAACACGGCAAACTGTATCAACGCCAGCGCCGTCATGATTTCCACCCAGGCCATTGCACCCACCTCCCAATACAGATCCTGAACGTCGCGCGATTCTGCCACTGGCGCCGGGTCGGCATGCGGCAATTGGCTGCCTGTCAGACGACCAAGGGCATCAGTCCGGCTGGCCCGCCTGGACGCGGAGCTTCGCTGCGATGAAGGTGGAGTGGGACACGTGGATGAGATCCGCCACCTTGCGGATGACGTGTTCCTCGTAACGATGCAGGACGTCGTCAGAGTAGGCGACTCGCCACAGCTCCTCGATCAGCCGGGCTTTCTGTTCCGCAGTGAACGAAGCGTTGATCTGCGAGGTGAACTGGTACAGGTCGTGCGCCTCGGCGGCCTCCGCCTCCGCCAGCTCGATGAGCTGCCGGGATTCCGACTCATCGAGGCCGAACTTCCGGCGCGCGGCTGACAGCACCGCCTCGCGCTCGGCCTCAGAAAATTCGCTGTCCGAGCGGACGACCTCGACCAGCAACGCCGCCGCCGCCAGGCGGCCGCGTTGCGCGGCGGCTTCCGGGCCCTCGTCGGCGCCGGGAGCCATGTGCCTGCGAAAGAAGGACTTTATCGAGTCAAGCATGCCTTGTTGTAAGGTTGCACCGCCGGTATTGGGGCGGGTAAAGGGTGCCATACCCAGGCTTGCGTTTCCTTCATTTCCCGACGCACCAGCGCAGGCATACAATGTGGGTAGCGCCTTCCGGCGCCGGATTCAAGATCCGCTACTGCTATCCGCCAGGGGAACAAGTAATGAACATGCATCTTTCCGGCAATCTGGGCCGTTTTGCCGCCGTTTCGGCCGGTCTCGCACTGGCTCTTGCCGGCTGCCAGGGCAAGAAGGAGGCCGAGGCGCCGCCGGCCGCTCCCACCCTCGAGGGACAGGTCGACATCGTCGCCTGGCCGGGCTACATCGAGCGCGGTGAGACCGACGCTGGCTACGATTGGGTGACCGGCTTCGAGGCCAAGACCGGCTGCAAGGTCAACGTAAAGACGGCCGGTACCTCCGACGAGATGGTCTCGCTGATGACCCAGGGCGGCTACGACCTGGTGACGGCCTCCGGTGACGCCTCCATCCGCCTGATCCGCGGCAACACCGTCCAGCCCGTCGACGTCACCCGCGTTCCCAGCTACGCGACGGTCGACCCGCGCCTGCAGGAGGCTACGTGGCATTTCGTGGACGGCAAGCACTACGGCGTCCCCTACCAGTGGGGCCCGAACGTGCTGATGTACAACAGCACGGCCTTCAAGGAAGCGCCGACGTCCTGGTCGGTCGTATTCGAGCCGGCGCAACTGTCTGACGGCAAGCCGAACAAGGGCCGCATCCAGGCCTATGACGGCGCCATCTACATTGCAGACGCCGCCGTCTACCTCAAGGCCAGGAACCCGCAGCTCGGCATCACCGACCCCTACGCCCTGAGCGAGGCGCAGTATGCCGCGGTCCTCGACGTCCTGCGCCAGCAGCATCCGCTGGTGCATCGCTACTGGCATGACGCCAACGTGCAGGTCCAGGATTTCACCAACGAGGGCGTCGTTGCCTCCGGATCCTGGCCCTTCCAGGTCAACACCCTGGCCGCCAATGGCCAGCCCGTCGCCAGCGTGGTGCCGTCCGAGGGTGCCACCGGCTGGGCGGACACCACGATGATGAGCGCAAACGCCGCCCACCCGAACTGCGCGTACGAGTGGCTGGAATGGTCCATCAGCCCGAAGGTGCAGGGCGACGTCGCAGCATGGTTCGGTTCGAACCCGGCCGTGCCCGCGGCCTGCACTGGCAACGAACTGCTCGGTCCCGAGGGCTGCAAGACCAACGGCTTCGAGAACTTCGAGCAGATCTGGTTCTGGCGGACACCGGAAGCGGCCTGCGCCGGTGGCGAGTGCGTGCCCTACAGCCGCTGGAGCACGGACTACGTGGCGATCATGGGCGGCCGCTGATCCGCGTCCCGCCGCTACTGGAACCAGGGCGGGGCGCTCCCGCAAGCGCCCCGCCCGCTCGATGACCGCCGCCGTTGAACTGGTCGACGTCAGCCGGACTTTCGGGCCGGTGGTGGCGCTCGACGGCGTCTCGCTCGAGGTCTCACCGGGCGAGTTCTTCGCACTGCTGGGGCCCTCGGGTTCCGGCAAGACGACCTGCCTGAGGCTGGTTGCCGGATTCGACCGGCCAACCCGCGGCAAGGTGCTCCTCGATGGCGAGGACGTCACCGCGGTGCCGCCCTTCGATCGCAGCGTCAACACGGTGTTCCAGGACTACGCGCTGTTTCCACACATGACGGTCGTGGACAACGTTGCCTACGGCCCGAAGGTGCGCGGTGTCGCAACGGCGGCACGCCGCAAGCAGGCGCTGGAGGTACTCGAACTCGTCCGCCTGGAGGCACTGGCCGGTCGCTCCCCCGCGCAGCTCTCCGGCGGCCAGAAGCAACGCGTCGCGCTGGCCCGGGCGCTGGTCAACCACCCCAAGGTACTGCTGCTCGACGAACCGCTGGGAGCGCTCGACCTGCGCCTGCGCGAGGAGATGCAGACCGAACTGAAGTCGCTGCAACAGCGGCTGGGCATCACGTTCCTCTACGTGACCCACGACCAGGGCGAGGCGCTCAGCATGGCCGACCGCATCGCAGTGTTCCGCGAAGGGCGCATCGAGCAGCTCGACACGCCACGCGGCCTCTACATCCGCCCGCGGACCGCGTTCGTGGCGCG
>JAHEAZ010000045.1:18401-20497 GCA_024642505.1 Gammaproteobacteria bacterium | reverse complement strand
TGGCTCGACGATGGCGTCGTCGCCGACTTTGGCAACGCACTGGTGCGGGCCGAATCCAGGGACGGCGCGCTGGTGCTCGTGGTCGAGCACGAGGCCGTCCGCAACGTGACCTTGCCGCCGTTGCTGGAAGGACAGCCGCTGGAGTCGTCCGCGGCGGTTGCCGATCGCCTGCCAATCGAGGTCGCCGACTACGAACCCCCCTCGGGCAGGCCGGTTGCCGAGCGCGGTGCGCTGCCGTGGGCTCGCCTCGCCGCGGGCGCTGCCGGGGCACTGGTGCTCGGCGTGCTGGCGCTGCTGCTGGCTTCGGTCGCAGTTACCGTTCGTACCACGCCCGAGGTCGAGGTCGATGACGTGGATTTCATCGGCACGCCCTTCGACCTGAGTTTCGGCGGGCGCCAGCTGGTACTGCCGGGCAGATATTCCCTGACGGTAACCGCGTCCGGTTATTTGCCCGCCGCCATGGACGTCGAGGTCACGCGTGCCGAGAGCCAGGAGATCATCGTGCCGCTGCAGCGCCTGCCGGGGCGGGTGAGCATCGACACGGGCGGCATCAGCGCGGCACTGACGGTGGATGGCCGCGAGGCCGGCGCGTTGCCGGGGGAATTCGAGCTGGCAGCGGGCACCCGCGAGCTGCTGATCGAGGCGCCTCGCTACGAGGACTTTCGGACGTCGCTGGCCGTCACCGGCGGTGGCGAGTCACAGGCGCTTGCGGTAACGCTGGAGCCGGCCTTTGCCGGCGTCAGCGTCGGGTCGGTGCCCACCGGCGCGCGCGTGCTGGTCGACGGCAAGGAAGTGGGTGCCACGCCGTTCAAGGCGACCCTCGACGCCGGCCGCTACACGCTTGCGCTCGAGCATCCCGGGTATCGCCGCTTCGAGACGCCAATCACCGTCAAGGCGGGCGAGCCGCTCGAGGTCGGGCCGATCGAGCTCGGGCTGCCGGACGGGACGCTGGCGGTTCGCACCGAGCCGTCGGGCGCCGACGTCAGCGTCGCGGGGCGCTACCGGGGCCGCTCGCCGGTGACGCTGACCCTCGCGCCCGGCGTGCCACACGAAATCGTCGTCAATCGCGCAGGCTATGCGCCCGTTACCCGGACGCAATCGGTGTCCTCGGGCCAGCGTGCCAACCTGTCGCTCAGGCTGGAAGCGATCCTGGGCGAGGTCACGCTGCGCGGCCAGCCGGCGGATGCCGAGCTGTTTGTCGATGGTGCCTCGCGCGGGCCTGCCAACCAGACCCTCTCGCTGCCCGCCGCGCCGCACGAGATCGAGGTCCGCAAGGCGGGGCTTGCTCCCTACACCGCGACCATCACTCCCAAGCCCGGGTTGCCGCAGGTCGTCGAGTTCAAGCTGACGACCGTCGAGCAGGCGCGCGCCGCGCAGATACCCGCGTCGGTCATGACCAGCCTCGGCCAGGAGTTGAAGCTGGTACGCGGCGGGCGCTTTGTCATGGGCAGCCCGCGGCGCGAGCCCGGCCGTCGCTCGAATGAATCGCAGCGGACCATCGAGTTGAAACGGCCGTTCTACCTCGGCACGCGTGAGGTCACCAACCAGCAGTTCCGGCAGTTCCGCGAGGCTCACGCCTCGGGGATCTTCAAGGAAGAATCCCTGGACCTGGACCGCCAGCCCGCGGTTCGGGTCAGCTGGCAGGACGCCGCGGCGTTCTGCAACTGGCTGTCGGCCAAGGACGGGCTGCCGCCGGCCTACGTCACAAAGGACGGGCGGCTCGAACTGGCGGAACCCGTCACGACCGGTTATCGCCTGCCCACCGAGGCCGAGTGGGAATTCGTTGCCCGCCATGATGGTCGCGAAGCGGCGCTCAAGTATCCGTGGGGAAATTCACTTCCGGTCGGTGCCCGCTCCGGGAACTACGCGGACCAGTCGGCGATCTACCTGACTCCGGTGGTGATCAAGGGCTATGACGACGGCTTCCGGGTTGCCGCGCCGGTGGGCAGCTTCGCGCCCAACGCGCTGGGCATTTTCGACCTGGGAGGCAATGTGTCCGAATGGGTCACGGATCGCTACTCAATCTACGTGACCGACCCGGCCAAGGTGGTCGTCGATCCTTTCGGTCCGTCGCAGGGCACGACCTGGGTCATTCG
>JAHEAZ010000045.1:0-18301 GCA_024642505.1 Gammaproteobacteria bacterium | reverse complement strand
CGAACCCGAGCCCGAACCGGCGGACGTGCCGCCGGAGGAAGAGACCCTGCCGCCGTTGCCGCCGGATGCCCGCCGTACGGGCCCGACGCCGCAACGATTCGACCCAAGTGAGGAAGTCCGGGCCGACTTCCCGGTATCGTTCCCACCAGACATCTGAGCGGCCGGCCGGCGGCCATGGCGGAATCAATGAAAAAGCATTATCCCAACGAGTTCCTCTTCAGCATCTTCACGCTGCTCGCGGCGACCATCGTGGTGCACGCCTTCTGGGTGGCGGTGGTGCGCCCGAACGCGCAGGCGGTGCTGGTCGCGCAGGCGGCTGCGATGAAGACAGACCCCGACTACGTACCGGAACGATCGTTGTGGGTCATCGTGAAGGACTACGAGCAGGAGTCCTGCCTGATCCTGATGCTGTGGGCGATCGGCATCATCGGCTACAAGGGACGCGCCACGCTGCGCGAGCGCGCCGCCCTCGACGAGGACCTGGTCCAGGTTCCGGAGGGCATGCGGATCCTGCCCGAGGATACGCGCGAGTATTCCCGGCAGCTCGAGGCACTGGCGCCCGAACGCCAGCAGATGCTCACGGTCCGTGCGCTCAGGGCGGCGCTGGCCCGCTTCGGCGCCACCCGCAACGTGCAGGACGTTTCCGACGCGGCGCATTCCGTGGTGCAGTCGGAGGCCGACCGGCTCGACTCCGAGCTTTCCATGGTGCGCTACATCGCCTGGGCGATACCGGCCATCGGCTTCATCGGCACGGTGCGCGGCATCGGCGACGCGCTGGCCGAGGCGCACAAGGCGGTGACCGGCGACATCGCGGGCGTCACGGCCGGCCTCGGCGTGGCGTTCAACTCCACCTTCTTCGCGCTGATGCTGTCGCTGTTGCTGATGTTCCTGCTGCACAACCTGCAGCTGGCCCAGGAGCGACTGGTACTCGACTCGGAGACCTACCTCGACCAGCGGCTGCTGCGCCACCTGCAGGTGCGCTGAGCGTGGCCCGCGTCGCGATCGAGTTGGTGGATGCCGGTCTGGTCACGGCGCGTGACGGAGCGGTGTCGCCGCCGAGCCCGGGGCTCGCGCTGCTCGATCCGGTGGGCCTGGTGACTGGCCGGGAAGCCGCGGTGCAGGCGCGGCTCAAGCCGGTGTTCGCCTTCGACCGTTTCTGGTCCGACCTGACCATCGATCCCCTGCCGCGGCAGGTGCCGGAGGCGCGCTCGCGCGCCGACCTGGCTTACCGGCAACTGGTGGCGTTGTGGGCCGAGGTCGCGCAGCCGGATGACGAGGCAATCCTGGTGGCGCCGGGAACGATGCGCCCGGCCGAACTCGGCTTGCTGGCCGGCATCGCGCGGGCTGCAGGTATCCCGGTTGCTGGTTACGTCGACCTGGCAGTCGCGGCCTGCGCGCCGCTGGAGGCCTGCGAGACGGTGCTGCACCTGGACCTGCAGCTGCACCAGGCGGTGCTGACGGAGCTCCGGGGAATCGACGTGCTCAGGCGGCGCCGGGTCGAGGTCGCGCCGCGTGTCGGCCTGCGCGCCTTGCAGGCGGCGTGGGCGCAGCTGGTGTCGGAGGCGATGGTCCGCCGCACGCGCTTTGATCCCCTGCACCAGGCGGCGGCCGAGCAGCAGCTGTACGACAAGCTCCCGGGATGGCTGCAGGAGCTGGCCGATGCCGACAGCGTGGACGCGGAGATCGAGGCCGGCGCGGGCAGGTTCGCGGTTTCGCTGCGGCGCGAGCAGTTCGTGTTCGCCGCCGAGGCGTACTACTCGCAGCTGTCCGACCTGATCCAGGCGGCCAGGCGCGCTGGTGAGCCGGTCACAATTGCGCTCTCGGCACGCGCCGCCCTGCTGCCGACCCTGGCCGAGCGTTGTGGCGCGATGAACGGTGCGCAGGTTATCGCGCTGGATGAGGGCGCCGCCGCGCTGGGGGCACTGGCGCGCTCGTCGGTATTTTCCGGCGCCGACGGCGACGTGCTGCTGGCCGCACTCGAGCGCTCGAGCGCGCCACGCGAGGGGTCGGTCGCGCCCCGCAGTGTCCGCGGCCAGGCACCCACCCACGTCATCTTCGCGGGGCGCGCACACTCCATTGCAGGCGGGCCACTGATGCTCGGCCTGGCGCCGGCCGATGGTCGCTCGCTGGTGCTGGACGGTCCGGCGGCAGGCGTGTCGCGTTCTCATTGCACCCTGGTCGAGGAAGGCGGACGGGTGCAGGTGCGCGACCACAGCCGCTACGGCACCTATGTGAATGGCGAACGCGTCTCCGGCAGCGCCAGCCTGGCAGCCGGGGATCGGCTGCGCGTCGGCACTCCCGGCATCGTGCTCGAGCTGGTCGCGGTGGGCTGACCATGGCGCGCCGTCGTGCAGAAGCCTGGAGCATGTCCTTCCTGGACGTGATGAGCTGCGGCCTTGGTGCGGTGGTGTTGCTGTACACGATCATCAGCGCCCAGGCGGGCCTGGCCCGCATCAAGGAAAGCGAGGACCTGAACGCCGAGGCCAATCGCCTGGAGCAAATGGTACTCGAGGGCTACAAGCACCTGGCCGAGCTCCGCAATGCGTTGACGACGACGGACGAGGACAAGGTGCGTGCCGAGGGGCTGGCGCGCCAGGTGCTGGAAAAGATCACCATGACCCAGGAGGAGCTGTCGAAGTACGAGTTCGACACGCTCGCCCGCCGCGAGAGCCTGGAACGGCTCAAGGCGGACCTGAAGTCGCTCGAGGAGGACACGCGCCGGCTCAAGGCCGCGTCGGAGCGGGTGCAGACGGGCTCGCAGGTCCGCAGCGTAGCCGGCGACGGCGACCGGCAGTACCTCACCGGCCTCAAGGTCGGCGGCAAGCGCGTCCTGGTGCTGCTCGATGCGTCGGCCAGCATGCTCGACGAGACGCTGGTGAACATCATCCGCCTGCGCAACATGTCGGCCGATCGCAAGCTGCGCTCGGAGAAATGGCAGCAGGCCATCGGCACCGTGGACTGGGTCTCGGCGCAGCTTCCGGCCGATTCCCAGTTCCAGCTCTACGCGTTCAACACCAGGGCCTGGTCACTGATCGAGGGCAGCGAAGGCAAGTGGGTTGCCGCCAAGGACAACCAGGCGATGAGCGACGCCCTGAAGGCGCTGCGCAAGACCGCGCCCACCGGCGGAACCAGCCTGATCAATGCCTTCGCGGTGATACAGAAGCTTTCCCCGGCGCCGGACAACGTCATCCTGATCACCGACGGCCTGCCCACCCAGGGCGACAAGCCGGGCTCCAGGAAGCTGGTCGACTCGGGTGATCGCGAGGACTTCATGCAGAAGGCCGTCCGCTCGCTGCCGCGCCAGCCACCGTCGGTCAACGTCGTGCTGCTGCCGATGGAGGGCGATCCCGCCGCGCCGACGTATTTCTGGCGGCTGGCGCAGGTCACCGGCGGCGCCTTCCTGAGTCCGCCGAGGGACTGGCCATGAAGCGGCGGCAACGGCGCCAGACGGAAGTCTTCAGCATGTCCTTCCTGGACGTGATCAGCTGCGGCTTCGGCGCGATCATCCTGCTGCTGGTGCTCAACCAGGTCGGCGAGCCGTTGCAGCTCGAGCAGGCGAAGATCGACCTCGACGGGCAGATCCAGCGGCTCGAGGAGGAGCTGTTTGAAATCCGCGGCACCTCCGAGGTGCTCGAGCGCGAACTCAAGTCGCGGATCGAGCAGCTGTCCGAGGAAAAGCGCAGGGTCGCGCGGCTGCGCGGCGACCTGTCGAACATCCAGGGCGAGTACCAGGCCAGCAGGGACGAGGCCGAGACCATCAACAAGCTGGAGGGCACCCTGACGGTGGCCCGGCAGTCGATGACCGAGGAAATGAAGCGGTTGCTGGGCGCCGATTTCCGCCGCAGCGTCGAGCAGCCCGTCGGCGGCATCCCGGTGGACAGCGAGTACGTCATCTTCATCGTCGACACGTCGGGTTCCATGCAGACCTTCAGCTGGCAGCGGGCCCAGAAGAAGATGCGCGAGGTGCTGGAGATCTATCCCAAGGTCAAGGGCATCCAGGTCATGGATGACGAGGGCGGGTACATGTTCACCGAGTACCGGGGCAAGTGGATTCCGGACTCGCCGGCGCGGCGCAAGGCGATCCTGGACGTGTTCCGGCGCTGGCAGTCGTTTTCCAATTCGAGCCCGGTCGAGGGCATCGTCGCGGCGATCCGCACCTTCTATTCCCCCGAGCACCGCATCAGTATCTACGTGCTCGGCGACGAGTTCACGGGGCCATCGATCCAGGACGTCGTCGACACCGTCGAGCGGATCAACCGCAAGGACCGGAGCGGCGAGCCGCGCGTGAGGATCCACGCAATCGGCTTTCCGCTCGGGCCGAACGTTCCCCAGTACACCAGCATCCGCTACGCGACGTTGATGCGCATCCTTTGCGCCAGGAACGGTGGTACCTTCGTCGGCCTGACCGACGAGGCATTTGAATCGGGGCGACGAGGATGATCCGGATCTTCAGGCAGGCGGGACTGCTGGCGCTGCTGACGGCGCTGGCCGGCTGTGGCGCGATCCGCATCGAACCGCAGAAGCAGTTGCCACCACCCCTGATCGAGAAGCTGCCGGCGACCGTGGCGATCTATTACCCGGCCGAATTCCGTGCATACACCCACAAGGAGCAGCGTAACCAGGTGGACTACGAGGTGGCCCTTGGGGCTGCCCACGTGATCAAGCTCTCGCGCCTGCTGCAGGCGATGTTCACTCGCGTGATCGAGGTCGATGACCCGGCCCAGGCACGGGCGGCCGATGCCAGCGTGGCGATGGTGCTCGAGCCGCGCTTCGAGGACTACGCGTTCCTGACGCCGCGCGACATGGCCGGCGATTTCTACACGGTCACGATCCGCTACCGGCTGAACGTCTACAACCCGCGCGGCGAGCGGGTCGACGGTTACGTCTTCACGGGTTATGGGCGGCAGAAGACCAGCGCCATGTCGACCACCGAACCGCTGGTCAGGGCTACCGAGCGCGCGATGCGTGATGCGGGCGCCAAGCTGGCGGTCGAGCTGCCCGGCCAGGAAACCGTCAGGCGACTGCTGGCTGGCGACATGGTCGTGCCGCAGCGAACCCGCGAGGAAGAAGTGCAGGAAGCGTTGGGATCATTCGGCAGTGGCCCGGCTGCGGCGCCAGCCCCGGCCGGTGAATCGGAACAACGCGACACCCCGGCAGGGGAGAGCCCGGAGGCCGGGTCCGCTGCGGAAGCATCTCCGGCGGAGCCGCCGCCGTCGGACGAAGCTCCTGCGGAAGAGTCCGGGACGGATCCGGAGCCGGCAGCGGAGCCCGCGGCAAGTCCCTAGACCCGGGAGTCTCGTTCAGCCCTTCTTCGCTTCGGGCTGGTCGCCGCCCCCCGCGGGCGATGACTGGGCCGGCGCATCGGGCTCCGGCGCCCGTTCGAACCAGTACTCCGCGAACAGGAAACCCTCGGTAGCGACGGGCTGTCCGTCCTCGAACCGCGGACTGAACCAGGCCTTCTCGAGGGCACGCACTACCTGCGACAGTTCACTCTCCGGCGCGTCGGTGGTGACCGGTGTGGCCTGGGTGACCTCACCGGTCGCGGCGACGGAAAGATTGAATTCGAGCTTGCGTGAGACCGTCTCCACATCCGGCTTGGCGAGGTTGCGTACCGCGCCCGCTGGCGGCCGGTAGTGCAGCGGTCGTGGCGCCAGCAAGGGGTTCTGCTCGCCCGGCGCCAGCATCTCCGGAATCAACGGCCAGGCCCGCTGATAGTAGGGAATGGCGGCTGCCGGATCATGCGCGGTGGTGAACCAGTCGCCGAGTTCCATCAGGGCTCGTGCCAGTAGCGCCCTGGGTGGGTCCTGGGTCGTGTCCAGGATGTCCAGCGCCTGGCGGGCGGCGGTTTCGCCCTCGCGGTCGAGCTTGACGGCACCCACCCGTCCTGCGCTGCTCAAGATCGGGTCGGGTCGGCCCGTCAGTGGGTCGATGACGATCTCGCCCGCCAGCGACTCCGGATCCTGCACGTACTGCAGGCGGTGGGTCCTGGCGATCCCCAGCAGGCCATTGATGGTCGCGGCATTGCGGCCGCCGCTCTCACGGGACGCAATCTCCACCGAACGGATCCACAGCCCGCGCGCCGGCACGAAGCGGCCGGTGCGCTCGTACCAGTCGGCCATCCTGGTGAGCGTTGGCAGGGTGCGCGGATCCTCGACACCATATTGCTGCTGCACCACCTGCAGGGCATAGCGCTGCTCGCGTTCGACGCCCTCGAGCGCGCCAATCGCCTCGTAGCTCCGGATCAGCGCTTCGAGGATATCCAGCTGGTCCAGGTTGAACAGGCCGTCGGCCCGCCGGCTGATCCCCAGCGCCTGCTGCAGGACATCCGCCGCGCGGGCGTGCTGGTTCTGGGCGGCGTAGACGGCGCCAAGCCCGGCGAGCGGCGAGATCAGCTTGCGGGACGCGATGCCCTGGGTAGCCTCGAGAAGCTCGAGCGCGCGCCCGAAACTCTGCTCCGCCGCGGCCGTGTCGCCGGTCCGGAACTGCACCACGCCCAGGTTGTTGTAGGCCGTCGGAAGCTCGCTGCTGAGCGGTTCGGCGTCCTCGATCAGTTGCGCCAGTTCCTGGGCCAGCGGCAGGGCCGAGGCGTAGTCACCGGCGGCGAAAACCTGCCGGAACTGCTCGTATAACTCTGCGCGGCGACTGTCTTCCTGGGCCCCAGCCGCCGGGATGGCGCCGAGGGTGATCGCCAGCAGGACTGCAGTTGCGAGTTGTTGAGTGATCCGGTGCATCGTGGGTCGAGGATCGCCCGGGCAGCGTTTTGAGGCAAGCCCGGCCGGGCCGGCATCCCGGCCATCCTGCACACTGCTCAGCCTGGCTTCCTGAACAGGTAGTGGGACACCAGCCACTCCGACCCGTTCCGGTATCCCCATAACTCGGCGCAGGACATGAAGAAAACCCGCCAGTAGACCCACCAGCGCCGGGCCTGCGGGGCCCCGTAAGTGGCGGCGAGGATCGGCAGCAGACGCTCGCGGTTGCGGTCCATGTTGGCCAGCCAGTCCTCGGCCGTGCGCTGGTAATGGGTCCCGTCCACCTGCCAGTGAGATTCGATCCTCAGGTCGCGCTGGAAGTAGAGCAGCAGGTCGTCCGACGGCATCATGCCGCCGGTAAAGAAGTAGCGCGCCATCCAGTCCGACGCGTCGCGCACCTCGAACGGATAGGCGCAGTCGCGATGGGTGAAGATGTGCACGAACAGGGTCGCGGCTGGTTTCATCCAGCCTGCGACGCGGTCCAGCAGGCGCTCGTAATTGCGCATGTGCTCGAACATCTCGACGGAGACCACCCGGTCGAACTCGCCGGCAGGAAGCTGCAGCAGGTTGATGTCGCAGGTAATGACTTCGAGGTTGGCCAGCCTGCGCTCGGCTGCCCGCGCATCGATGTATTCCTTCTGCGTGCGCGAATTGGAGACGGTGGTGATCCGGCAGGCTGGAAAGCGCTCGGCGAGCCACAACGACAGCGACCCCCACCCGCAGCCCAGTTCGAGTACCCGATCACCATCGCGGATGCCGGCACGCTCGGTGGTAATGCGCAACATCTCGGCCTCGGCGTCGTCGAGGCTGCCGGTACCCGGCGCGTAGTAGCAGCAGGAATACTTCATGTGCCGGCCAAGCACCTGCGTGAAGAACGAGGTGGGCACCTCATAGTGCTGCTGGTTGGCGTCCGCCGTATTGACCGCGATCGGGCTGGCGCGCAACTGGGCGATCAGGTCCTGCAGCCGGAGCTGTTGCTGCTCCGGGCCGCCGCGCCGCTCTTCGGCGAGTCGCTGGCCGACCAGGCGCCTGATGCCCGTCCGGATCAGCCAGTCGGGTAGCAGGTCGCGTTCGAGCAGCCGGGTGACGGGCGCCCTGGCAACGAGATCTTCGGTGTGGTCGGTATTGCTGGTCATGCTGGTCCGTGGTGCGGTCAGGCAGCGCGCCTCAAGAGGATTGCGGAAGCCGGCTCGTCGTCGCGTAGCCTGCCGAGTTCCCGCAGTACGTAGGCCGCCATGGCCATGTTGCCGAGCAACATGATCGCCAGGAACCAGCCGAGTTTCGCAGCCGTGCTGCGCTCCTTGTAGAAGACCCAGGCGTAGAAGGTGATGAAGCCGAAGTATGCATCGATCAGCGTCGCGATCGTCCACCAGCGATCCGGCGGGACGAGAAGGCCCTGCCAGTCCCACACCGCCTGTTGCGTGCTCGCCCAGGACGTGTAGACGGCGAGCGTGACGAGGATGAAGGCGAACAAGATCCTCAGTCCGGTCCTGGTGGTCATGGTGATTCTCCGGGTCTCGATCTGCTTTTCAGTCACTGGACATTCGGCCCGCCGCCGCGGCCGGATTCGTTCCCGGCATCAACGGTGGGCACGAATCCGGGTGGCGTGTCGCGCGGCGCCCTCGAACATGGCGATCAGGCCGCCGGCCGCCAGCACCAGCAGGGGATCGGTGATATCCGCCGGCTTGCCGGGTAGCCAGGCCTGCAGCAGCTCGATTCCCAGCACCAGCCCGGCAGCAGCCAGGGTTGCGTGCAGCGCCCGGCTGCCGGCACGGACCAGCAGCCAGACCAGCGAGCCGTACAGGAAGCACTTCTCGAACATGTCGAGCAGGTTGGTGGCCCGGTATCGGGTCAGCGAGTCTCTGAACGGCACCAGGCCGAAGCCGCCCGGATCGACGCGGAAATCGAAAGGCGAGAGGCCCTTGATGGTGATCAGCACCGCTAGCAGCGCGGCGAGCAGCAGCGCGTTGGCCGGTGCCGCGAGGCGCGACAGCGGCCAGGCCAGGCCGAGCGCCAGCGCCATGGCGACCACTTCGGCGGATTCGAGGGTCTTGCCGGCAACCAGCACCAGGCCCACCGACAACCCAAGCATCAGGGTCGCGAGCGTCGGCAGTGGCGCGCGTTGGGGGACGATGGTTTGCAGCGCCGTGCCGGCGACCAGCCACATCACGACGTACTCGGCGGTGGCTCCCGGGGACAGCCACGGCCCGGCCGCCAGCGGCGCGAAAGCGGCGGCCCAGTCCGCCGGCTTGAGCGTCAGCGCAAAGGGAGCGAGTCGGTAGCCGACCCATAGCAGTAGCAGCGCAGTGGCGATCGGCTGGGCGAGAACCCCGGCAAAGGCATGCCGCCGGAAGCCGTGTCGGGCCGAGCGCAGCAGCAGCGCCAGCAGGCCCCCGGCGAGTGAGCCCAGGCTGTTGTAGAAGACGTCTGCGAGGCTTGCGACGCGGCGGGTCTCGAAGACCTGCGCCACCTCGATGGAGGTGGACAGCAGCACACCGAGCGCAGTCGCGACCAGCGCGGCCAGCGCCCCGCCGATCCTGGCCGCCAGCATCCAGCCGAGGCAGGCGCCGAACGGCAGGTATAGCAGGACGTTGGCGGCGATGTCGCTGCGAGTCGTTCGGGCCCAGGGCAGCCCGGTTACCAGCTCGATAATGCCCCGCGCATCGCCGGACTCGAAGCGAAAGGGATACAGCGATCCGTAGACGATCAGGAAGGTGACGACGCCCAGCAGCCATCGCGCCGCGCGTTGCCCGTCGTCCCTGCTCATGTCGCGGTCCTGCTCATCGGATCATTTTCCCACGCCACCGGGAAAAGGGGACATTCCTGACAAAAAGTGGCCAGTCCCCTTTTTGGCACTGCGGAAAGCGAGACTGTCCCGGGTCAGGCGGCTGACAGCGCCTGGTCGAGGTCCTCGATCAGGTCGGCGACGTGCTCGATGCCGATCGACAGGCGCACCATGTCCTCGGTGACCCCGGCCCTCGCGAGTTCCTCTGGAGAGAGCTGCCGGTGGGTCGTGCTGGCCGGGTGGCAGGCAAGCGACTTCGCATCACCGATGTTCACCAGCCTGGTGAACAGTTTGAAAGCGTCCTGGACCCTGGCGCCCGCCTCGCGGCCGCCATCGACGCCGAAGGTGAGGATGCCGGAAGCCCGTCCGCCCATGTAACGGTCCACCAGCGGCTTCGATGGTGAATCGGGCAGGCCGGCGTAGTTGACCCAGCGCACCTTCGGATGCGCCTTCAGGTGCTGGGCAATCTCCAGTGCATTGGCGCAGATCCGGTCCATGCGCACCGCGAGCGTCTCGATTCCCTGCAGGATCAGGAACGCGTTGAACGGCGACAGCGCGGCACCCATGTTCCTGAGCGGAACCACCCGGGCGCGACCGATGTAGGCGGCCGCCCCCAGCGCTTCCGTGAACACGACACCGTGATAGGAGACATCCGGCGTATTCAGCCGCGGGAACTTGTCGGCATGCTCGGCCCAGGGGAACTCACCGGAGTCGACCAGCGCGCCGCCAATGCTGTTGCCGTGGCCGCCGAGGTACTTGGTGAGCGAATGCACGACGATGTCGGCACCGTGCTCGAAGGGGCGGCACAGGTACGGTGTGGAAACGGTGTTGTCCACGATCAGCGGGATGCCGTGCCGGTGAGCAATGTCGGCCAGCGCCGCGAAGTCGGTGACGTTGCCGAGCGGATTGCCGACCGACTCGCAGAAGATCGCCCGCGTGTTGGCGTCGATCAGTTTCTCGAACGAGGCCGGGTCACGATGATCTGCGAAGCGGGTGCTGATGCCGTACTGGGGCAGCGTGTGCGCGAACAGGTTGTAGGTGCCGCCGTAGAGCGTTGCGCTCGAAACGAGGTTGTGGCCCGACTCCATGATGGTCAGCAACGAGTAGGTGATGGCCGCCTGGCCCGACGCCAGTGCCAGCGCGCCGATCCCGCCCTCCAGCGCCGCGACCCGCGCCTCGAGCACCGCATTGGTGGGATTCATGATGCGGGTGTAGATATTTCCCTGGACCTTCAGGTCGAACAGGTCCGCGCCGTGCTGGGTGTCATCGAAGGCATAGGAGGTCGTCTGGTAGATCGGCACCGCGACCGCCTTGGTCGTCGGGTCGGGGCTGTAGCCGGCATGGACTGCGAGGGTCTCGGGGCGCATGGGAGGTTCTCTCGGTGTGGATGCGGGGAGGGGGACGTTAGCCGCAATGCGACCCCAGCGGCAACCGCCGGTCGATAACCAATAGTGCTAACCAGGTACCACGCGGCTTGGTAGCGGTATCCGCTATCATCCGCGCCCATGCTGAATGAATTCCTGGCCTGGTACGCCAACGCGCTCGAAGAGGGCGGTTATCTCCTCGTCGGGTTGCTGATGGCGATGGAAAGCTCCATCGTTCCGCTGCCCTCCGAGGTCGTCATCCCGCCAGCCGCGCACCTGGCCCATACGCGTGGCGGCATGACGGTGGCCGGCGTGATCTTGGCCGGAACCCTGGGTTCGTGGATCGGCGCAAGCGTCATGTACTGGGGGTCGCGCCTGCTGGGGCGGCCGCTGCTGATGCGCTACGGGCGCTGGGTCATGATCACGCCTGCCAAGATCGAGGCGGCGGAGGTCTGGTCTGCGAAGTTCGGCACCATGGGCGTGTTCATCTCGCGCCTGCTGCCGGTGATCCGGCACCTGATCGGCATCCCGGCGGGCGTCGTGCGGCTGCCCTTCGGCTGGTATTCGCTGGCGACGATCCTGGGTTCCTTCATCTGGTGCTGCGTGCTGGCCTGGGTCGGCGTGACCGCCGGACAGGATGCCGCGCTGATGCGGGGTGACCTGCACGCGCTGACGATATGGATCGGCGGCGGCTCGCTCTTGCTCGGTGCGATCTACTGGTTCTTCGTGCACCGGCACATGCGCTGAGAATGTCGATCCGTAGGGCAGTACCGGCCGATGCCGGGGCGCTTGCCGTGCTGGCCGAGCGCTGCTTCCGCGAAGCCTGGGACCAGTTCAACACTCCGGCCAACATGGCTGCTTACTGCGCGGCCAACTTCACCGTCGAGCTCGTTCGCGATGACCTCGAGCGGCCCAACGTCAGGTACCTGCTCGCCCAACGCGAGCAGGAGGCGGTCGGGTACCTGCGCATGGTGCCGGGCGATGCGCCGCGCTGCGTTCGCGCGACTGCGCCGATCGAGATCTCGCGCGTGTACGTCCTGCGCGGTTGGCACGGTTGCGGCGTCGGGGCTGAACTGCTGCGGAACGGCCTGGAAGAGGCGATGCGGGCGGGACATGACAACGCCTGGCTCGCGGTATGGCAGCGTGCTCCCCGGGCGCTGGCGTTTTATCGCAAGTGGGGCTTCGAGACAGTCGGCACGGCGAGGTTCGCGCTCGGATCGGATGTGCAGGACGATTTCGTGATGCAGAGAGCCCTGTGATCGACATGGCGGGGGCGGTGGCTTCAGAAGGGGACAGTCGCCGTGCGGGGGTCTCCGCTCGTCACTGCTTCGGCCGCAGCTTCCGGGTCGGTGTCGCCGTCAGTGGATCGTCCGGCCAGTAGTGCTTCGGATAGCGGCCCTTCAGTTCCTTGCGCACTTCAGCGTAGCCGCGTGTCCAGAAACTTTCCAGGTCGCGAGTCACCTGCACCGGTCGCTGTGCAGGTGACAGCAGCTGCAGGGTCAGCGGGACTCGTCCGCGCGCGACCCGCGGCGTCTCGATAAGCCCGAACACCTCCTGCAGGCGTACCGACACGCAAGGCGCTTCCGGGTCGGCGTAGTCGATCGGGATCCGCGACCCGCTCGGTACCGTCAGGTGGGTCGGCGCCAACCGCTCGATTTCCTGCTGCCGGTCGTAGCCGAGCCGGGAGGCGAGCACGGCATGCAGATCGAGCCGTTCCAGGTGTGTGCGTCGCGTGATGCCATCGAGCCATGGCGCAAGCCACTCCTCGACTCCGGCCGCCAGCGTCGCATCGTCGAGCGCCGGCCAGTCCGGATCATCTGCATGCAGATGGCGCCGCAGGAACTCGGCGCGCTGCCGCAGCGACCTCGCGGCGCGGGTCCACGGCAGCGCCTGCAGGCCGAGCGCGCGGATGCCTTCGAGCATGGCGGCCCGTACGTGCTCGGGGTCCGGCCCATCCAGCCGCGCTTCCTCGAGCAGCAGGGCGCCCAGGCGTCGCTCACGCCGGGCGAGTACTGCTGACTCGGTCGTGTCCCAGCGGATGACGTCTGATTGCGACACCAGGTCGCCGAGATGCAGGTCGATGTCCGCGGCGCGCAGTGGCGCAGCCAGGAAGATCCGCGCCTCGCGCTCGCCGGCGTCGAGTTCCGCGGCGACGATGAATCGTTGTCGCGAGAGTGACTGCGCCTCCCTGAAAAACGCGCCCCGGCCGCCGGACAGCAGGAAGCGGCTTTCATGACGCGCCATGCCGATGCGGTCCGGGTAGGCCAGCGCGAGCAGCAGTCCGGCCGAGTCCTCCTCGCCACGCACCCCGTCGTCGGCGCGCAGCTCACGGCGCCACTGGCGTGCCAGCCGTTGCGCCCTGGCCGTCGCGCCCCGATCGATTTCGCCGCCGGCCGGCTTCGCCACGGATCCGTGCAGCAGCTCGACGCGCAGGCGGACATCCGCATCGGCTGCAGCACCCGGCCCCCGCAGCAGGTCGCGTTCGGAAAGGATGGCTGCCAGGTCGCAGGCGAGTCCGGCGAGCCCGAGGTCGCGCGCGGCAATCAGCATGTGTGCCAGCCGTGGGTGGGCGGCGAGCGCCGCCATGCTGCGCCCGTGGGCAGTGATGCGCCCATCGCGATCAAGCGCTCCGAGTTGCGTGAGCAGGTCGCGGGCCTGCGACAGGTTGGCGGGCGGTGGCGGATCCAGGAAGCGCAGCATGCCCGCGTCGGCAATTCCCCAGGCAGCGAGATCCAGTGCCAGCGATGCCAGGTCCGCGGTCAGGATCTCGGCGGGCATGTCGGGTTCGAGGCCGCGGGTCGACTCCTCCGGCCACAGGCGGTAGCACAGGCCGGGACCGAGTCGCCCCGCGCGACCGCGACGCTGGTCGGCGGCAGCGCGCGAGACGCGCGTGGTCACCAGGCCGCTCATGCCAGTGACCGGATCGAAGCGCGAGCTGCGCGCGAGCCCGGCATCGACGACGACCCGGATGCCCTCGATGGTCAGCGAGGTCTCGGCGATCGACGTGGCGAGCACGATCTTGCGCTGTCCGGCAGGTGCCGGTGACAGCGCGGCATCCTGCACGGCCGCGGGCAGGTCGCCATAGAGCGCGTGCACCCGGGCGCCGGAAGGCAGCGCCCCTTCCTCGAGCAATCTCTGTACACGGCGGATCTCGGCCGCGCCCGGAAGGAACACCAGGATGTCCCCGTCCTCGTCTGCCAGCGCCAGCCGTACAGCCCTTGCGGTCGCCTGAGGAACGGACGCGATGTCCGGGCGCGGCAGATGGCGCGTCTCCACCGCGAAGGCGCGCCCTTCGCTTGCCAACACGGGCGCGTCGTCGAGCAGTGCCGCCACGGCGGCGGCGTCGATCGTTGCCGACATGACCAGCAGGCGCAGGTCCTCGCGCAGGTTGGCGCGGGCGTCGAGGCAGAGTGCCAGGCCGAGGTCGGCATTCAGGCTGCGCTCGTGGAACTCGTCGAAGATCACCAGGGCGATGCGTTCCAGCGCCGGATCGGACTGCAGCATCCGGGTCAGCACGCCCTCGGTGACCACGGTGAGGCGCGTGCTACGCGAGACCCTTGTCTCCAGCCGGGTCCGGTAGCCAATCGTGCCGCCGACCGGCTCGCCGATCAGGTGGGACATGCGCGCGGCAATGGCGCGGGCGGCGAGCCGCCGCGGTTCCAGCATCAGGATCTGTCCGTGGCCGAGCCATTCAGCCTGCAGCAAGGCGAGCGGCACGCCGGTGCTCTTGCCGGCGCCTGGCGGCGCCTGCAGCACGGCGCGATGCATGCTCCCGAGTCTCGAGACAAGTTCGGGCAGGAGCGGGGCGATGGGCAGACCGAAGACGGCGTCAGGCAGAGCCATGTTGTGGTTCGCAACCGAAAAAGGGGACGGTCCCCTTTTTCAGATCAGGACTGCCTTCCTGAGCGACGCGACTTCCGCCGGTGTCAGCGCACGGTAGCTACCAGGCTTGAGTCCCTTCAGTTGCAGCGGGCCGATCGATACGCGTTCGAGTTTGCGCACCTTGAGTCCCACCCGGGCGAGCAGCCGGCGGATCTCGCGGTTCTGGCCCTCGCTCAGCGTGATCGCCAGCAGCGACAGGCCGCCGGTGCGGCGATCCCTGGAAGACTTCAGGACCCGCAGCGCATCGACCGCAGCCCGCTTGGCGCCGCCGCCGCGACCGCTGCCCTTGCTGCGCGCGATGGAGCTGCGGTCCGCCAGGTACATGCCGCGCTTCAGGCTGGCGATGACCTCTGCGTTCAGGGCTCCCTCCACTGTGACCCGATAGTCCTTGGATACCCCGTAACGCGGATGCGACAGGTGGTGGGCCAGCTCACCGTCGTTGGTCAGCAGCACCAGTCCGGTCGAGTCGGCGTCGAGACGGCCGACCGGATAGACTCGTTGGCCGCGCGGCAGCGCCGCACTCACCAGGCCAACCACGTGCGGACGGCCTTGCGGGTCGCGCGCGGTCGAGATGACACCTTTGGGCTTGTTCGCCGCGAAGTACAGGTAGGACTGGTCAAGACGCGCCCGCCGGGTGATGTCGACGATCTCGCCATCCAGTTCCACCAGGTCGTTGGCGGGCACGACCCAACAGGGCAGCTCGCGGACCGTGCGTCCGTTGACGCGAATCCTGCCGGCGCGGATGGCCAGCTCGCAATCGCGCCGCGAAGCGATGCCCGAGTCCGCGAGCACCTTCTGCAGCCGCTCGGTGCCTGGCGGCCCGGTTTCCTCCTTCCGACCGGGCGACGGGGCCTGGGGGCGCGCAGCCGGGCGCCGGGCCGGCGGTCGGGCCGGGCGCGTTGCGGGGGAGCGGGGCGGGCGTCGCCCGTCGCGAAAGCGGGGATCTTCAGGCTGGTTCATGTGGCGGCAATTCTATCCGGGACGGGTATGGGCCTGTGCCGGACTGTGGTTACCACCAGGTGTCGGGAAATTTTACGTTTTGGACAGGTTCCAGCATCCGCTGCCCGGCGCCGTTTCGTTAACTTACTGAATTGATTAGGGTCATGCCAATCTGGCACGCAACTTGGTTGTCTGGCTCCCAGAGCTGGGGAGCTGCTGCCCTGGGCCCCAAACATTGCTGGACGGGGATCCAGCGCGCGGGGCCAGAGGCAGGCCGGAGAGGGAAGGAAGACGCTGGGGGAAATGGCGCCGCGATCGGCGTACTACCCAAGAGACAACACCACAAGGCCGGACCACCGGCCTGACGACGAATAAGAGGGTTCTGCCCCGCCGCAAGGCGGGGTTCTTGTTATCCGGCTCAGGTCGAGAAGAACTGCAAGTCCCCGAACTGCCCGTCCGTGCTGCCCTGCGCGGCGGGTCGCGTTTCTCCTGCCGCCTCCGCCAGCGCCTCTGCCTCCGCGAGGTAGGCAGAGAACAAACGCGCCCGCTCCGTTGCCGGAAGCGCCGCGAGGGACGGCGCATCCGATTCGAGCGCGGCGTTCAACGAGAACGGCGGGGACGGTTCGCTGGATTCGCGCTGCCGCCAGGCGCCGGAGACCGGATCGAAGTCGTAGGCAGACAGGAAGCGGTGGCCCTTGCGCGCGATGAACCTGACCGCCTCGATCACGTAGTCGGCGTCGGCGTCGTCCATGACGAAATGGAAACCGATACGGCACCAGCCCGGCTTGATGCCGTGATAGCCCTTGCGCACCCATTCGCGATACTGCTCCGATACATCGAGACCGATGCCCAGCAGCCGGTGGCCGTAAGGGCCCGCACAGGAACAACCGGCGCGCGACTGGATCCCGAACAGGTCGTTCAGAAGCGCGGTGACGAACTTCGGGTGCAGGTATCCACCGCGCGCATCGCGGACGTTGAACGAGACGATGCCGATGCGCCGCGCGGGATCCGGGTTGCCGAGGATCTCGATCCCATCCGCGTCGGTCCAGCCGGCGAAGGCGCGCTCGAGTAGCGTCGACTCGCGTGCCTCGATCGCGCTGGTCGTCACGGCGCGCTTGATCTCGAAGGCGAGTGCGGCGCGCAGTGTTTGCAGGATGCCCGGGGTGCCGGCCTTCTCGCGTTCCTCGATGTCCGCGATGAAATCCTGGTCGCTTGGGCTCACATAGTCGACCGTTCCACCGCCGGCCACGCTGGGCGGCAGCTCCCGGCGATACAGGCCCTCATTGAAGACCAGGATGCCACTCGAGCCGGGTCCGCCAAGAAACTTATGGGGCGAAACGAAGACCGCGTCGAGCCACGCGTCGCCGCCGGGGTTCATGTCGATGTCGACGTAGGGGCCGCTGGCCGCGTAATCGAAACAAGCCAGCGCCCCGTGGCGATGCAGCAGCGTGGCGATCTCGTGCACCGGGCTGCGCATGCCGGTCACGTTCGATGCGGCCGAGAAGGACCCGATGCGCAGCCGACCGGCGTAGGCCGGCTCCTGCAACAGGCGTTCCAGATGCGCCAGGTCTACCGAGCCGTCTGCCGCGAGGTCGACTTCAACCACGGTCGCCAGTCCCTGGCGCCAGGAGATCTCGTTCGAGTGGTGCTCATAGGGCCCGACGAACACGACCGGCTGGTGCTGCTGCTGGAAGCGCACGAACTCTGCGGCGGGTCCAGCACCAAGGAATTGAGTGGTCTGCTCGCCGAGCAGGCTGCGGGTGGCCGGCGCGATGGCGACCCCGAGAATTTGCTGCAGCTTGTCGATCGCACCGGTGGCGCCCGTACCGCAGGCGACGATCTTGCCCCGCGGTCCCGCATTGACGGCCTGCTTGATCGCGCGCTCGGCTTCGTGCAGCAGCTTCGACGTACTACGGCCAGTGACGTCGTCCTCGGTATGGGTGTTGGCGTAGGTCTGCAGCAAGCCCTGCAGGTAACGCTCGACGAAGTGCAGCGAGCGTCCCGAAGCGGTGTAGTCGCAATAGACCATCAGGCGCTGGCCGAAGGCCGTGTCGATCCTGGCGTCCATGCCGATGACTTGCTGGCGCAGCTCGGCCAGCGCCAGCCTCGGCAATTCCAGCGGTTCCCGGGCGGCGGCGCTCATGAAAGGAACGGTATCACGCGACCTGGACCAATTGATTCTATAATCATTCGTATAATCGGACTAATTTAGAAAAATATGCTAATAAATATTGTATGAAAGAAAAAGAAAACCTGGATTCCAGGGACCGGCAGATCCTGGCGATGCTGCAGACGAATGCCATGACCCCCATCGCGGAGATCGCCGAGGTCGTCGGCTTGTCGACGACGCCGTGCTGGCGGCGCATCCAGCGCCTTGAACACGAGGGCGTGATCCGCAAGCGTGTCGCGCTGCTCGACGCGACGGCGCTCAACGTGCCGGTATCGGTGTTCGTCGCGGTCCGGACGAACCAGCACAGCGCGGCGTGGCTGAGTCAGTTCCGCAGGATGCTCGATTCCATTCCCGAAATCGTCGAGGCCTATCGCATGAGCGGCGAGATCGATTACCTGCTGCGCGTCGTGGT
>JAHEAZ010000115.1 GCA_024642505.1 Gammaproteobacteria bacterium | reverse complement strand
AGCTGACAGACTCTCAAGGGGGCATGGACCCCGGCGTGTCGACCGTGCGTGGTCCGGGCCAGGCTGCAGTCGTCCGGCCCGCGTTGAGTCTGCGGTTCATTGCGCGGGGTTGCCCTCTAGATGTCTGTTCCTGGCCGAAAGCGGACCCGGGCAGTTAAGCGGGCTGGGCCATTCCTCGAGGGCCGTTAACGACCCGAAGGAGTCGTGAGTACTACCAACCGACATGTCTGCCTTGCTCCTGAGTCGGCGAGGTTCTTGGCTATTCGAGTGGAATTGCGACATCGAACTGCGTGCGAACAGGTTGCGTTCCGAAAGAAGTAGGCACATCGATCCGCATATAGAGCTTCACATTGCCTCCGGGAGAAAACAGACCTGCCGCACCAGTGAGCCGGTACTCGATGCGGTAGTACGGCAGTGTCCCCGAAAGGACCTGGTCCATTACGCCGAACACCGACCCGTACTGTCGCATGTCTTCGATCCTTGCGACGAAGCCACCGGTGAGCATCGCAAGTTCTCCAAGTTCCAAGCCAGTCCAGCTGCCAGTCACGGCGCTGAAATGCAGGCCGGACTGCCATGCCAAGGCTATGGCTTCGTCTCTCTCTGCAAGCGAAATGGAGCCCCCCCGAGACAGCCAGAGCAGAGTAGCCTCGCTCCCGGGAAAGTCTGTCATCGCGGCAGTCCAGCGAATTGCGTCCGGCAATGCTTGCGCGATCGATGGCTGCGCTCCCGCCGGGCTAGCCAACCCGTCAATCGCCTCGAGATAGGAACTGCCATCGCTGGTGAACGGGCCAAGTACGTTGAAAGTCGTCGCGTCCTGCTCGACTTGGACGCTCGCAAGCCCGACTGAATCAGCACCATTTTTCCCATCAAAGTAGGACTTCAATGCCGGTCCCTTGATGTCCCAATCGCTGCCATCGCCACTGCGCTCCGCAGCCACGCCGACCAGGTACGGGTGCCGGTTTGCTCCGGGATGCAGTGCAAACGATTTCGCTGGTCTGTCAAAGCCGTAACTGCCGTGACCCAAAGCTGCATTGCCGTCTGCGTCCGAGGCGCAGTCACGCGGCCACCATCCGCAGTCGACGTGCTCGAGTGAAAAATCCGAGGCGGTCAACGTCTCCAGTGATTCGGCGGCCTTGCCGGTAATGACCGCGACATCGACCGAAAAGACGAGACTGTCGCCGTTGGCGGACCTATCTACCGCTCGGGTTCCAAGAACGATCGCCGGCCCAATAGCCCAAGCGTCGATTCTCTTGAGGGTGAGCCGCCAGCCTTCGCTCCCACGTGACCATATGTCGTCGACTGATCGTTGTTCGAAGCCGTCGGCCGCAGCCGTCAGGGAATAGGCTCCGAACGGCACTGAGTCAAAGCTTGCGACTCCGTTGGAAGCGCTTACAGCGCTTCGCTGAGAGCTGCCAGCAGTCAGGATCACCGTGGCTCCCTCAATCGGCTTGGCAAGGACATCCACCAGTTCCACAGTCAGAGTCTTTGATGTGGCAGAAGCATCGGAACTTGGCGGCGGGGAGCCGCCGCAGGCCGTCAGGGCCAGGGCCGCCAGCAGCCATAGCGCCTGCCATACTGGCTGGGAGGCTTGCTCCCTGATTCTGGCACTGCACAAATCCCGGAGCAGATATGCCATGTCGATCCCCCCTTTGAGATTTCACTAAAACCGTGGATGGCCGCCCCGGGTCGGGTGCGGCCCTGGGGGAAGTCTCCCTACAGGCGGGGTGGCGCCTCTATGGAAGAAGGTGATTCTTTCTGAATAAGTCTGAACGGTAGGTTTGAGAGCCCCCGCGACGCGGGCTGGCGCCGCAGTTCGGCCAGCTGTACTCGATATCGGGACGGTGGGAGTCGGCCGCCGGAAGCCGCCGGCGGAACGCTCTGGCGGCCGACGTCCACTTACTCGGCAACCCTCGGGCGGGGACCGACCGATGGCTGTTCCTGGCCGACAGCGGTCGTTACCGGTGGAAGCGACGGGAGGCGAGCGGATGCCGGCAGGACTCCTCAGCCACTTGCACGGCAGACCTTGAATATCTGCTGGATTGTGGCTGATATACTTCGCGCCGTTGGGTCCGTGGGCCTCAAACCCCCCTCCCAGCCTGTGTTAGCCAGGTGTTGGCGGAATCCCCAGCGCATCCGGCGAATAGAGCAGAAAACACAGCAAATTCAAATAAATGGGCCGTTAGCTCAGCGGTAGAGCATCCGGCTTTTAACCGGTTGGTCGCAGGTTCGACCCCTGCACGGCCCACCAAAATCAAGAACTTATCGGCGAGGAAGGGTAGCAACGAAATCCAACGCTGCGATGCCCGGATATGGCGAGGCCCCGACATCTCGCGACGTCGAGGCCCGGCGGCTCCTTGCCTTTCCTCATTTTGGCGGTGCTCTCGAGCGCTCCGCCGGCGAGGCAGGCCGATCCCTTTGAAAGGACCATCCGCGTCCGCGACGAATCAGCGACTCCGAAGAGCCACCGCGCCACCGGCGCGTTCCGCTTGGTAGCCCTAGCCACAGAGGGTTCCGTGCGGTGTATCAAAACTAGTCACTTCTGTGTTGCCGTAAATCAGCATCTTTCCGGATTGCATTTCTAGGTGGTGCTCGTCGCCGGCCCCTCGCTGCGAAAGTGAGCCAGCAGGAACTCCTCTTCGGTGGGAGTGAGGTCGAAGCGTCTTGCCGCTTCCTCGACGGCAGCTGCGTCGTGGCGCTGTTGTTCACCGAGCCAACGCACAGCGCGTCGCAGTGCTTCACCATGCGGCAGGATGCTGTCGTGACTCACTGCTGTTGTCCCCGCGGTCTGCGTATCGACGAAATCCGGTTTCCGGGTCAGAAATTGGCGCGCTTGTTGGCGTCGGCATGCATGCGCGCCAGGAATTGCCGGATGGCCGGGATTGCGTCTGATGCGGGCATCAGCTTCTGTTCCTCCATCAGCGTTGCCATGTCACGGATGCTGCGTCGTCCGTCGATCATCGCCATGATGAAAGCATAGACGCGCGTAGACAGCGATTGTTCGCGGAATGATGGTAAGGCGGGCACAGGCAGGTCTGGATCCTTCAGCCAAGCCGGTTGCGCCGCGGCCGTACCCGGCCTCGCAACCTCACTTCGCTTCGCGGCCGCGAGCGCGATGACGGTTTCGACGCGCGCGTGCCGGCTTGCCGGCGAGTTCATGTAAGGCATCCTCTCCTCGCGAGCCGGGCCAGGCGCAAATCCTGCAGCGGCAGCCAGTGCCAGCAGCTCCTCGAGGCTGTAGCACTGTGACGGCGGGCGGTCGGCCCAGGCGAGCGAACCGAGGAACAGCCAGTCGCCGTGGGGAGCCAGCAACCGGTTGACCCGTCGCATGAGGACCGGCAGGTCATCCGGCACGATATCGACGAACCAGGGTGTCAGCACGGCGTCGAATGCGCCTGCAGCCAACGGGGCGGCCAGTGAGTCGCCGAGGATGAAGAACAGCCCTGCACGCGCCGGCGTCGGCGCTGCGAGTTCGCGCAAGACGGCATGATCGGCGATCGAGCACGGCGCGATCGGGAACTCGTACAGGGAAATCCTGTGACCGGCGGTGACCCGTCGGCCAACCATTGCCAGCAGTGGGTTGAAGTCGAGCGCAACGGTGGTCTCGATGTCCTGCGACTGGTGGAGGTCATAGGCCAGGCGGCCCGCACCGGCGCCCAGCACCAAGAGCCGCCGTGGCGGGCCGGCAGGTTTGAAGAGCCTGGTCACGAACTCGCAGGCGGCGCGGTTCTCCGGCTCGCCCCAACACCAGTCGCGATGGATGTTGGCGTAGTAGTTGGTCAGTCCCTGTGTTTCTGGCAAACGCGTGCCGAGTGCGAGGTGCACCTCGTAACGCTCCTGGCGCGCCTGCAGCTCGAGCGGCGCGAGCAGTTTGCGGAGCCGGACAGCCTGGTCCTCGTAGGCGTGGGCCAGCAGCTGCAGCCGTTGGCGGGTCAGGTCGTTGAGAGAATCGGAGTCGAGCTCGCGCCGGCAAGTGCCTGCCTCGCGCGCGAGATACTCGAGGAGCAGGTGCAGCCTGCCGCGCCATTCACCCAGTACGGCAGCAGGTTCAGGAAACAGCCACGGCATCGAGTCGACCAGCGGGAAACTCCCGCCGCAGACCGCGCAGGAGAAGCCGGCCGTGGTCGGCGCAAGCGAGGCGTCGCCGCAGGCCGGGCAGGCGAGCAGGCAGCGCAAGGTTTCGACTTCTCGGGGCGTCTGCATCTCAGCCACCTCCGGCCTCCCGGGAGTCTCCATCACCCTGGCCTATTGTGCCTGCGGCTTGATCCAAGGGTGCGTGATGCGATGAGGTCGAGTGCCGAGAACGCTAACAAGGTACCGGCGAAGGACGCGGCATTGAGTCCAAGGAACCCGTAGCCCAGCCCCAGTGGCAGGGCGGCTTCCGGCAGCTGGTCGAGTCCGGGTATCCAGGTGCCAGGCTTGCAGTCGAGCCGGCGCTTGACGAAGCTGGACAGGGCATCTCCCAACATCGCCGCGACGCCAAACGCTGCGCCGGCGCCGAACGACAGGCCGAGCGCCAACGCGACACCGCCGGCCAGCAGCACTGCGGCGGCAAGCCCGCGCCAGGTCTTGTGAGCCCCGAGCACTTGCCGGCCATCCCGCATCATCTTGCCACCGTCGAGCGGCCAGTTGACGCGCGAGCCGGCAATCCACGCTACGATGACGGGCGCACTGTTTGCCGCGACCAGCAGTGCGAGGCCGCGCAGGGAGATCCAGTCGCTCATCGTGGGTTGCAGGTTCCCGCTTGCTTGCAATCGTCGCAATGATGCACGAGCTCGGGGCCTGCGTCCCCGGCTGATATGATCCCGGCATGCGAAGTATCGCCGCAGAGGGTGCCTATCAGGCCCATGTATCCCGGGCCGGCGCCCTGCTGATCGCGCCGGTCCGAAATCGTGCCCGGGCACCAAGGTTCTCGCTGGGCAACCATGCAGGGGAGCTGCCGCCGCCGACGCTGCACGATCCCAGGTTGGAGCGGCTCGACCAGGCGGGGCGGTGGCGCCTGGTGTGCCGTGAAGGGAGCTTTGAGTTCAGCTCGCGTGGGCTGGAGGTGCACCAATCGCTGCCAGGCCTGTTCGACGAGGTGCTCGCAGAGTACGCCTTGCGGAGGCGTGACAGGGCCGTGGTGCGCTGGCTGCTGCGCCTCGCCAGATTGCCAGGCGGCGCACGGCTGCTTAGGGCCTGGCAGGCCCGGCGCAAGCGCTGAATGAAAGCCGGCCTGCGGCTTGTTTCCACCGCGCGCAACAGATAGATTGACAACGTTTTTTGCGCTGCACATAAGGTGCTGAGAATCCGGCGGGTCGCGTCGGTCAGGTGCTGCGCGACAGGATTGCGGAACGA
>JAHEAZ010000114.1 GCA_024642505.1 Gammaproteobacteria bacterium | reverse complement strand
AACCACCCGCAGCACCGGCAGCCTCCGCGCCGCCCTGCGTTCCGCCGGCTTGTTGATCAGGACCTGCGCCGCCCTGGGAGCCCCCGCTCTGGCCGTCGCTACCCTGTTCCGCGCCGGACTGCGAACCGCCCGCCTGCGGGCTGCCGGACTGTTCAGACGTGCCTTCCGAGCCTGCGGGCTGTCCTGGCTGGCCGCCCGAGCTGCCGCTGCTTTCCGAGCCGGACGGACTCTGGCTGCCCTGGGACCCGCTGCTCTGGCCGGACTGGGGCAGCGAGGCCGGCGAGCCGGATGGGCTCGAAGACGGGGGTGGGGAACTGGAAGACGAGCCACCGGTGCTGGACGGCGACGAGGTGGGCGGCGGCATGCCGCCCGGGGAGCCCGACGAGCCCGGGCTGCTGCTTGGTGGAGATGAACTCGGCACCGGCATGCTGGGCGGGCTGGGCTGGGTCATGACCGTCTGCGACAGGCAGCCGGACAGCAGCAGCCCGCCAAAGGCGGTGACCGCGAAGCGTGGCTGGCTAGGGCCCGTCATGGATGATCCGCCTCCGCAAGCTCGTAGACCGGGGCGCGCGGTCCCGTGGAGCTGACCCGCGCACTACTGCAAATATGACGCCGGATGGCGGTTGAAGGTTCCGCGTCCGCCGGGTCAATACGTGCCGGCAGCGGCGGCAACCGTCGGGTCGACCCCGTGCAGAAATCCGCCCAGCTGCTCCGCCAGACGGTCGCAGGCCGTGCCCTGGACGCGGGCGATGAATGGCAAGGGGACGATCGCGCCCACCAGTGCCGAGGTGCCGGTGACGTTGGTCGAAACCGATCCGGCCGACTTGGCCTCCTGCAGGTCCCAGACGATCGCGTCGTAGTCGGACTCCTTCTCCCACCAGCCGAAACCGATGCAGCCGCCCCCGCCGGGCCCAATGGCGCAGCTGATGCTGCCTCCGCTGTCCGTCTGCCGGGTCAGGCCATCCACCCAGACAATGTATCGAACGCCGTTCTCCTCGATGCGTTGACGCACCGCGGGTCGCGTCAGCAACTGTGCCACGCCCTCCGGCCGCTGCGGGGCCGTGGAAGGCTCGAACCAGGGAAACATCTGGTCCTGGAAGTCGTCGTTGCCCTGGATCCGGATTCCAGAATTGCGCGCCATCTTTTGGCTGACGCAATCCATGAAATCGTCCTCAGCGGAGGTTCCCTCGACGTGGGGCTTGGCCAGCAACACGACCGCTTCGCCGCTTCCGATGTTGGTGTCCATGGTGCGGCTCTCCTCCAGCTGCGCCGTCATGCAGGCGGAAACGAGGGAGGCTGCGCAGACCACGGCGACCGCGCGCCAACTGCGGGCGGAGACGATAGATCCTGACATCCATGCCATGGAGAGCTCCTCTACCGAAAGGCCGGCCGCATGAGAGCGACCGTTGACCCAGGAATATACGCCTCTCGGCCCGCCGTCAACACAGGCGGTCGCCTACCAGAGACAGAGCTGGGCGGAATCCCCGGCCGGCCGACGGAACGCGCTGCGGTCCAGGGGCCCTGAATCGGCGCCATCCAGGCCGAAACGGCGGCGAGCCGCTTCAAATCGGGCGCGGAGCAGGTCCGCCCAGGGTCCGCTGCCGCGCATCCGGGCGCCGAATCGCGGGTCATTGTCCCTGCCGTTCCGGAGTTCGTGAATTCTTGTGCGCACCTTGGTGGCTCGCTCCGGAAAGTGGACTTCGAGCCACTGGTAGAACAGGTCACGTACTTCGCGCGGCAGCCGGAGCAGGAGGTAGTCGACCGAGCTTGCACCCGCCGCCGCACTGGCCTCCACGATCCGCTCCAGCTCGTGGTCGTTGATCGCAGGGATCACGGGCGCGTACATCACGCCGACCGGGATGCCGGCCCGGGACAGCGCCCGAACGGTAGCCAGCCGCGCGCGCGGCGATGCGGTACGTGGTTCCATGCGCCGCTTGAGGTCGTCGTCGAGCGTGGTCACGCTCAGGTAAACGCGCGTCAGGTTGCGCTGTGCGAGTTCCGTGAGCAGGTCGAGGTCGCGCAGCACGAGGGTCGACTTGGTGACGATGCTGACCGGATGAGCGCATTCGAGCAGCAGCTCGAGGATCGACCGCGTGACGTTGAACCGGCGCTCGATTGGCTGGTAGGGGTCGGTGTTGGTGCCCAGCGCGATGGGCGAACAACGGTAACCGGGCCGCGAGATTTCCTCACGCAGGCGCGCAGCCGCGTCCTGCTTGAAGAACAGCCGCGTCTCGAAGTCGAGTCCGGGCGAGAGGTTAACGAACGCGTGCGCCGGCCGCGCGAAACAGTAGACGCAGCCGTGCTCGCAGCCGCGGTAGGGATTGATCGACTGGTCGAAGGGAACGTCCGGCGAGTCATTGCGGCTGATGACCGAGCGCGCCGGTTCCGGCAGGACTATCGTCTCGAGCGGCGGCAGGGGCTCGTCCAGGCTGCCCCAGCCATCGTCGGCCGCCAGTGCGTGACTCGATTCGAAACGGCCAGCCGGGTTCGACACCGCGCCGCGGCCGGGGAAGGCCTCGAGCGGGCGCTCTCCTGATCGTTCGGGCGCTTCAGCGGCGGTTCTCATACTGTATAAATATACAGGTATGAGATGGATGAAGGTCAATGATCGGTGATGCGTCGCCCGCGGCTTTGCCGGCGCTCGGCCGTGAGCCGAACCGACTTGCGGCGCCAGGGATCCTGCACGCGACGTTCCTTGGTCATCCTGCGGTCTTCATGGTGGGTATAGAAACAATGACACGAGGCCGCGTCGCAACCGGGCAGCGGTGTCATGGGGGCCTCGGAAGAGAGGAACCGTTTCCCCGACAGCGCCTGCACCGTCCTGCAGCAGTTCTGCCCGGGCGTGACGCTCACCGCATGAAACGGATTCGTGACCGCGCGCGACTCGACCGGGCGTCCCGATCGAAGAATTTCGGATTGCACGCGTCGTCGGTGCAGCCACGTCGAAAGCATTGTCTTCACGGCTACCCTTCCTTGTGGCCGGCCGACTCCCTGGTTCCCCGCGCCCCGACTGTAGCGGGGCTTTGGTGAGAAACTACCCCAGAAATGTCACATATTCAGCAACAAATTACATAACACAGAAATATGCCAGGGAATATGACGGCGATCCGTAGCGGGACCGGAGGCCGACGCGCCAACGTGACCGGACAAGACGGCCCCTGCGGCTGGCACACTACGCCGCCATGACAGGACCCACCGACCGGCTGAACACGACGCTGCGTGTGGTGCGCGAGGTCCTCGGGAACCCGGCACTGCGGCGGGTCGAGCTGGCGTTCTTCGGCTTCAATGTGGCGGAAAGCGGCGCGTGGATCGCCATCCTGCTCTATGCCTACCTGGCCACCGGGGCCGCCTCGGTCGGGCTGGTGGCGCTGGCCCAGCTGGTGCCGGCGGGACTGTGCGCCCCGCTCGCCGCGACGCTGGGGGATCGCTATCCGCGCGAGCGCGTCCTGCTCGGCGGCTACCTGTTGGTGTCGCTCATGCTCGGCCTGACTGCGCTGGCCATGCTGCGTGGGTGGCCAGCCATCGCCGTGTACCTGCCGGCGATTGGCGCCGCGATGTCGCTCACGCTCATCCGGCCGGCCCAGGGCGCGCTGCTGCCGTCGCTGGCCCGCAGCCCGGCGGAACTGACCGCTGCCAATGCCGTGTCGAGCATCGCCGAGGCTGGCGGCCTGCTGGCGGGTCCGCTGGTCGCCGCCGCGATTCTGGCTTTCTGGTCACCGGGGACGGTCCTGGCTGCCCTGACCCTCGTGACAGCAACGTCCACGTTGCTGGTGCTGGGCGTGAGGCACGCCGTCCCGCCGGGGACGCGCCGACCCACACCGCATGCGCCGTTGCGGGGAAGTCATTTAGCGATCGTGATGGAGGGATTCCACGCCCTGGCGCGGGATCGCGACGCGCGCCTGCTGGTGGCGGTGCTGTCTTCGCGCATGCTCATGATAGGCATCACCGACGTGCTGTTCGTGCTGCTGGCCTTCGACCTGTTCAAGACCGGCGAGGCAGGGGCTGCCATCCTGTCGGCCGCACTCGGTGCAGGGGGGCTGATGGGCGGTGCAGCCGCCTTCCTGCTGGTCGGGCATCCACGCATTGCACCGGTGCTGGCGGCCTGTGCGGCGGCCTGCGGCGCGGCCTTTGCGGTCATCGGTGCGCCGGTTTCTTCGCTGGCGGCACCGGCGCTGGTCGTCGTGGCAGGCACGGGCCTGACCGTGATGGATGTCGCGGGCCGTACCATCCTGCAACGCGCAATTGACGACAAGGTGCTGGCCCGGGTGTTCGGCATCCTGGAGGGACTGGCCATGTGGGCGCTGGCCCTCGGGTCGATCCTGGTCACTGCCGTGGTCGCAATCGCAGGCCTGCAGGGATCGGTGCTGGTTTTCGCCACTGTGCTGCCGGTGTTGTTAGCGCTCGCCTGGCCGGCACTCAAGGAACTGGACAGGCGCGCAGTCGTGCCGGTGCGGGAACTCGACCTGCTCGGCAGGCTGCGGCTGTTCGATGCGCTCTATCCCGCCACCATGGAGTCGCTTGCACAACACGCCGGCTGGGAAGCGGCGCCCGCGGGAGCCCAGATCATTCGCGAGGGCGAGCCCGGCGACCGGTTCTACGTGCTCGAATCCGGTGCGGTCACGGTGTCGAAGGAAGGCCGTTTCCTCAGGCGGCTGACCACTCCCGGCGACTCGTTCGGCGAGATCGCCCTGCTGCGCGACATCCCGCGCACCGCGACCATCGTCGCGGACGAGCCGACGGTGCTGCTGGTGCTGGATCGGTCGAGCTTCCTGTCGGCAGTCACCGGGAGCCCCGCGGCGGCAGAGGCAGCCGATAGGGTTGCAGCGGCGAGGATCGAGGATCGGGATTTATAGGGCTTGTACGCCCGACTGCTAGTGCACCTGACACGCCACAGCGCAAATGGCAGGGCCTCATCGGGACGACTCACGACATCAAGGACCCTCGCCACGATGTCATCCGCATACAGCGAGAGCACCCCTGCGGGTTGCCGATCGAGCGGTGCCAGGACGGCAACCTGCTGCACGAGAACGCCATCCTCGATCAGGCCAAAGTAATACTCCACGCCATGGGTGCAGAGGTATTTCTCGACACCTGACTCGAGCAGGTCATCGTTGTACTTGAAATCATTCACGAGTCCATCCATGGGCAAGATCTGCATTCCCGAGTAATAGGCGATAGCTCCCGGCCAGTCGAACACGAACACCCGGCTGCCCGCCGGTATGTTTTGGCGCATCCACTCGCCGAACTCATCTGTCCAGCGATACTCGTTGATTGGGATATCGATCGTTACCGGGCCCGCATGTACTGGGTTGAAGGCCTTGAGCCAGGTGCGCGCGGCGATCCCCAG
>JAHEAZ010000113.1 GCA_024642505.1 Gammaproteobacteria bacterium | reverse complement strand
CCTGCGTCCTCGCAGAGTGCACAAGCCAAGCTGAAGGAACTGCAGTCGCTGTATGAGCAGAAGCTGATCAACGCCAGCGACTACGAAGCCGCCAAGACCAAGATCCTCAACGAGATGACCAAGTAGCGCTGCAATGCGCCGCTCCACAGGAATGCCATGACACCCTTCCACTACCGCAATGCGGCGGCAGCGCTGCTGCTGCTGTTGCCGCTGGCTGCGCCGCTGCAGGCGCAGTCCATCGATGCCGAGGCCGAACGGTTGCTGAAGTCCTCGCTGAGCTATGTCGGGCAACTCGGCCGCTTCGCATTCAGCGCTCGCAGCTCGATCGACGTGGTGCTGAAATCGGGTCAGAAAATCCAGCTCGACAGCACCCTTGATGCCGTCGTGCAGCGCCCCAACCGCCTGCGCGTGCGACGTGGCAGCGGGCCCGACGAGGTGCGAATGTTCTACGACGGGCGCTCGCTCACGCTGTGGAGTCCGGCGCAGCAACAATACGTATCGCTGCCCGCGCCCGACACGATAGAGCAGACGATCGACCTGGCGCGCGAGCGGCTGGGCATCATCGCGCCGGCCGGCGACCTGATGGCCGTCAATGCCTACCAGCTCATGACGGACGGCGTGACCAGCGGCTTCGTGGTCGGCAAGACGGTAATCGAAGGCGTGCGCTGCGACCACCTGGCATTCCGTGCACCGCATGCAGATTGGCAGATCTGGATCGAGGAAGGTGCTCGGCCGCTGCCGCGCCAGATGGTCATCACCACGCGCGACCAGCCGAGCGAGCCGCAGTTCGGCTTCGTCATCACGAAGTGGAACCTGCAGCCGCCGATCGAGCCGCAGACCTTCAATTTCGTTGCGCCGAAGGGGGCGCAGAGACTCGAGTTGCCATCGCCCGAAGCGGCAGCACCCGGCAAATAGTGCGGTGTCGCGGTCGGAACGGCTGCGCCGCCAGGGAATCGACGCCATGAAGGAGAACGAAGTGACCCACAGCCTCAGAGCCTTTGGCCTGCACGTCCTGATTGTTGCCAGCATCGCGGTGCTGTCGGCGCCCGACGCCATGGCCCGCGACCGTGGCTTCAACCAGCCCGGCGCGGTGGGTGGCACCGCCGGTGTCGGCGCACCTGGCGTCGGCGGGCGCGACCCTGGCATCAATCAGCCCGGGGCGATGGGCAACCGCGGCGTCGGCGCGCCCGGCGTCGCCGGCCGTGGCTTCGGTGCACCGGGTGCCGGTGCGTGGGACCCTGGCCGCAATCAGCCCGGCATTGCGGGCAACGTGGGCGGTGTCGCTCGACAGTCGGTACGCCGGTTCTGACCTGCATCGGCCGCAGGCGAAACATGCGGCGCGGTGACCTGCCCGCAGTGCGACCTGCTGCAGGGCCTGCCCGAGCTCGAGTCCCGGCGCAAGAATTCGCTGCGGATCACCTGGGCTCTGGTGCTGGCCGCCGCGGTCTGCTACGTGCCCGCCAACCCGAGCCGTTAGGCATCAAAGGAAGCACGGCTGTGAGCAAGGTACTCCGGGCAGTTTTGTTGGTATTCATGATGTCCGGCGTTGCGGTCGCCGATGAACGCATAGTCGACAGGCCCGACTGGGGTAGGTATTTCTCCGACTTTGACGCAACGGGCACGCTTGTAATCGTCGACGAACGCGAGTCGCCTCCCAGGATTTTGGTATTCAACCGTGATAGGTCCGTGCGGCGCTATTCTCCGGCCTCCACCTTCAAGGTGCCTCATACGCTCTTTGCGCTGGATGCAGGCGCGGTTGAAGATGAGTTTCAAATGTTCAAGTGGGACGGTGTAAAGCGAAGCTATGCCGGCCACAATGAGGATCAGAATCTGCGTTCGGCCATGCGCAATTCGACGCTGTGGGTCTATCAGGGGTTTGCCAGGCACATCGGCGAAGACAGAGCGCGCAGGTATCTACGAGACGCCAAATACGGCAATGGCGATGCTTCGACGAGTCGCGGCGACTATTGGATCGATGGCAACTTGAGAATCTCGGCAATCGAACAGACAGCCTTCCTGAGAAGGCTGTATCGCAACAGCTTGCCGTTCAAGGTCGAACACCAGCGTCTGGTCAAGGATCTGATGATCAGGCAAGCCACTTCAGACTGGATCTTGCGCGCGAAAACCGGCTGGGAGGGAAGCTACGGTTGGTGGATAGGCTGGGTCGAGTCGCTGAAGGGTCCCGTCTTCTTTGCGATGAACATGGACACGCCGCGCCGTCTGGAAGACCTGCCCAAGAGAGAGCAGATTGTGCGCGCTGTCCTTGGTTCCATGCGGCTGCTTGAGACTGAGTGAGAGAAGATGCCTTCTCACGTTTGTCGTTGATGCCCGCCGAGCTCGAACGTCATGCGTCCCGCTGGTTTCGCAGCGCTCATCTTCCTTTCCCTCGGTATCGCGGGCTACGCCATCGTGGTCTATGGGTTTGTTCGCGCCGTTGCACGCGACCGTAAGCAGCGGCGCTTCGCGCCGTCCCTCCGGCAGGTGAACCGCGACCTTGGGCGCCTCGCCCCGAATCTTGCAGACACCCTGGAGCCTGATGAACCAGGCGGCATGGAGGATGTCGGGCCGCGTCATTCCTTGACCGGGAGGTGGCTATCCCGCCACTTCCAGGGAGGCACCGGATTTGTGTCCCTCCACAGTCCGATCTTCCTGGCCCTGGCTTCCTGTTCGGCGGACTCGTAGCGGCCCCGGTCCTGCGGCGACTGCTCACTCGCATAGCGGCGGAACCACCATGCCCTGCCCATCGTGATCTGCGCAAGGCCGCTGTCGAGCGTCATGCCGCAACCAGGACAATCCGCCGGTTCGACCATGACCTTGGCGACCAGCCTGCCATAGCGGTCTGCCTTGCTCCCCTCCACCCGTACCTCGCGCTCGTACAACAGCTGGGACAGGCTTTCCTTGGCACGGAAGCCTCCAGGCTGGCCGCGCTCGGGAGCATCGATGCCGGCGAGGCGGATCTTGTGCTGCGTCTTGTCGGCGTCCAGGACGGTGATGGTGTCGCCATCGGCCACGCCCACGACCTTTCCGGTCAGGTCGGCCCACACCGGGAACGCGGTCGCCAGCGCCAGTCCGGCGGCGAGCGAGATCGCCCATGCATGGCATGGCGACCGAAGGGGACGCCTGGCGGGCCGTGCGTACGTCGTCATGGTCATGACCTTAATGCGGCCCACTTAGGCGCGGGGCAATTCAATGCGGCCTGCGCAGCAGGTCGATCCGGACCTGTTGCATGAGGTTCACGCCCTCCGGGCCGAGGTGCGAATTGAACAGTCGCTCGAGGATCGCGCGCTGTGCGTCGGTAACCCGACGCGCACTGTGCGTGACGTCCAGGTGTCGCCGCGCAAACTCGGCGAAATTCTTGTACCGGACCGGCACCAGGAAGAAGACTTCGTCCGCAAATTCCAATGTGCCGCGGTCGACCGCGCGGCAGAGTGCGTCGAACGCCGCCCGGCGAACCGCTTGCTCGTCATTGAAGATGCGGATCAGCTCGTTGTAGGCGCCGGCAAACACCGGCTCCGAGAAATAGGCATGGCCCTCCGGCCGGAGCACGCGTGCGATCTCGTTGATCGCATCGTCGAGCCTGGCTGCCGGAACATGATGCAGTGACTTGAACATCATGACGATGTCGATGCTTGCGGTGGGAAGCGGAATCGATTCCGCGCCGAAATCGGCGAATCGGATATTCGACGGGGCACCGGCCGCGAGGTTGGCCGTGTGCTGAATGCGGTCGACCTCGGTCGCGATGATGGTCGCCGTCGGGTGCGCCAGCGCGATGCGGCGCGTGTGCTCGGCCTTGCCGCAGCCTGGTTCGAGGATGGCTGCTCCATCGAGTTCCAGCAGGCTCTCGTAGATTTCGCTTTCGGCGCAGGTGCGCGTGATATCCGGGTGGTCGATCTGCATGCGCGGCGACTTGGCTTGGTCAGGGGACAGGAAGAAGCATGGCCAGACTCGACTTCCGACGGAAGCCGTTTGGCGCTCCGGAGGTAGAAACTACCACGATACCGGCATGGAAAAGGCGAGTCTCTACCTGCATCACCAACCGCAGTATCCGGTCCGCCACATTCGGCTCCTTTCCTTGGGCGTCGATCACCCGAATGTCAGTTGGCCTCGACAGCAGCCCTCCGCGGCGTCCCCGCGCTTGGTCAGGTGCGGTCCGGCGCTGGTCGCTCGCGGGCGCTGGCCCCTGCACATCGCCACAGGCGATCGCGCACTTCCGTGCCGGGGAAACACCATGGCCGCTATGGGAAACGTGGTCGGCCCCGCGCAGCCCTCGCTTTGATCTGGATCAGGCGGCAGCATTCTGCCGGTGTCATCATTCAAGCCGGTCGGGTCGCGCCGAGGTTTTGCGTGCGGCATCGCCGCTCGACCGGCAGAACGCAAGAACGATCCCGTCCGATCCGTTGACGCAACCGCAGGGCCGCCATGTATCCCATCATCCTCCGCGAAGCCTTCTCGGACACCACCTTCCTGTGGGAGGTGCTCGCCCCCGACGTGGCGCACTCCGCCGAGCCGGGGCACTTTGTGATGCTGCGCCTGCGCGAAGGCGGCGAGCGCATCCCGCTCACGGTGGCCGACTACGACCGCGAACGCGGCACGATCACGCTGGTGATCCAGGCGCTCGGCAAGACGACCCAGGAGATGCGCGACCATTACAAGGCCGGCGACACCATCATCGACTTCGTCGGACCGCTCGGCCTGCCCCAGCACGTCAGCAAGGCCGGCCACGTGGTGCTGGTCGGCGGCGGCCTGGGCGTGGCGCCGGTCTACCCGCAGCTGCGCGCGTTCAAGGAGGCGGGCAACCGCACGACCGGCATCATCGGCTTCCGCAACAAGGACCTGGTGTTCTGGGAGGAGATGTTCGGCCGCCACTGCGACAACCTGATCGTCTGCACCGACGACGGCAGCTACGGCAAGCCGGGCTTCGTCACCGCGGCGCTGCAGGAGGTGCTGGAGAACGACCGGCCCGACCTGGTCATCGCCATCGGCCCGCTGCCGATGATGAATGCCTGCGTCGAGACCACGCGGCCCTTCGGCGTGAAGACGATGGTCTCGCTCAACGCGATCATGGTCGACGGCACCGGCATGTGCGGTTCCTGCCGCGTCACCGTCGGCAGCGAGATCAAGTTCGCCTGCGTCGACGGGCCGGATTTCGACGGCCACCAGGTCGATTTCAAGGAACTGATGCTGCGGCAGAAGCGTTTCAAGGGCGAGGAAGCGGCTGCGAACACTGACTATGCGCACGTGTGCAATGTCGAGAAGCTGCTGTTCGAGCAGGGCAAGAAGAACTACAAGAAGTACAAGGACCTGGCGCCGCTGGCGACCAAGATGCCCGAGCGCGATGCGCTGGAGCGTTCGCGCAACTTCCTGGAGGTCAACCTCGGCTACTCGATGACCGACGCGATGGCCGA
>JAHEAZ010000044.1 GCA_024642505.1 Gammaproteobacteria bacterium | reverse complement strand
GCCTGAAATAGGCGTATCTCCGGAACCCGGGCGCCGTCACTCGGCGTAGCATCGGGACAGGAGGGGGAGAGGAGTGACCCCGGCAGTCGCCGGGCCCAGGAGGGGCCAGAAGATGACTGCAAACCAGCGCACCGCGGACTCTAGATCCGTGACGATGCGTGTCGACGGGGTGGTGCTGCACGGCGACCTGCAACTCCCGCCGGATGCGTCTGGACTGGTGCTCTTTGCACACGGCAGTGGCAGCAGCCGCAACAGCCCGCGCAACCGCTTCGTGGCGGACGTGCTGGTGACTGCCGGCCTGGGCACGCTGCTGTTCGACCTGCTGACGGAGGACGAGGAGCGGATTGACCTGCGCACTCGCGAGCTGCGTTTCAATATTCCGCTGCTCACCGCACGGCTGGCCGCTGCCACCGGCTGGGTGCTCGAGCAGGACGGGTTGCAGGAGCTGCCGCTGGGCTATTTTGGAGCCAGCACCGGCGCCGCCGCCGCGCTGGCGGCCAGCTGCGAGCGTCCCGAAATCGTCGCCATCGTCTCACGCGGGGGACGGCCGGACCTCGCCGCGCCACGGCTTCCCCAGGTTACCGCCGCGACGTTATTGATTGTGGGCGGCAACGACCACCAGGTCATCGAGCTCAATCGAGATGCGCTCGCCCAGCTGCAGTGCGAGGCGCGGATCGAGGTCGTCGCGCGCGCCACGCACCTGTTCGAGGAGCCCGGAGCGCTGGCGCAGGCGGCCGATCGTGCCGCGTCCTGGTTCGTGCAGCACTTTCCCGTGCTCGAAGTCGCGGCAAGGAGATCATCATGACCAGCCAGTTGATGCCACAACAGCAGGCAACACTAAAGACCGCCTTGCTCAACCGCTTCCAGTCGTTGTTAGCCGAAGTGAGGCAGGACCTGATCACATCCGACGAGGACCGCGCTGCGCTGCTAGCCGACCGCGTGCGCGACGTCGGCGATGAGTCGCTTGCCGACCTGATCGTGGACCTCGACCTCGCCGACACGGACCGCGACCTGGAGGAATTGCGCGACGTCGAGGCGGCGCTCGGACGGATCAGCGTGGGCACCTATGGCACCTGCCTAAAATGCGGCGGGCCCATCCCGGTCGAGCGCCTCACCGCGTATCTCACGGCGAAGCGCTGCCAGCCCTGCCAGCGCATGCACGAGCAGAATTTCGTCCAGAAGGGCAGGGCCTCACTCTGAAGCGCGCGCCGGTTCGCGGGCTGGGCGCGATATTGAGCACGATGTCGCGTCGTTTGCCCGTGCCCGCATGGAGGGCAGTCCGCATCCCCGTGCGGACGCTCGGCCGCGGCGGCTAGAAAGTCGTTCCTTGAAAGCGCCATCGCCGCAGGGGTCAATGGTCTCAAGATCGCCATCCCAACCTCCGTGATCCTGATGGCTTTCACGTCACTGGTCGGCATCGCCGTCAAGTTACTGCTGGGTTCCGTGCAACCGGGCACCTTCGAGAACTGGCTGGCCGCGGCGCCCGTGGTCGCGCTGGGCGCGCCCTTGGGCGCACTGGCAGGCAGCATGATAGGGTGGCGACCGACCCTGCTGTTGGTGTCGCTTCTGTGCGTAGGCCAGTACCTGTGGACGCTGGCCCATGAGCGCGACTCGCTGACGTCATGGAGCCTGGCCGCTTCGGTGCTGGGTGTCGTGATGTTCCTGCTCGTTTTGCAGGACCTGTACCAGCGAGGAAACCAGCTGGCCCGGCGCAGGCGCCCTGCGCGCCGGCCGTCCTGACAGTGGGCAGGCCCGGCTGACGCATACTGCACGGATCGCTGCCAGTGTCGTTCATAGACGCACCCTGATCAGGCATGTAGTGCCCCGGGGACCGAATATCAAACAGCGCCGCGCCGCGCCTCGAGCTCAAGCCGGACCTCGTGCGCCCGTTCCTCGGTGATTGAGAACGTCGCGATGGCCCAGATCGCGATCCCCGACGCGACAAACGGCACCCATGCGTCGAACAGCCTCATCAGGATGATGGTCTGGTCCGACTGATGGCCCTCAAGCGCCACGTCGAAGCCGGTTGCATTCAGGAGGAAGCCGCCGGCGGCAAGCGCAGCGGCCATACCGAGCTTGACGACCCACCAGAAGATGGAGCCATACATGCCCTCGCGACGCTCATGGGTCTGCAGTTCGTCGAGGTCCACGACGTCGGCGATCATCGACGGCATCAGCGTGAACAATCCGCCGAGCCCGAAAGCCAGGAACGGGGCCGGCACCAGCAGCAGCCATGGATGCTCGGGGTTGTAGCAGACCCACTTGAGCGCGTAGCCCAGCATCGATACGCCGATCGCCAAGTAGAACGTACGTTTCTTTCCCAGGTGAGTACCGAGCCAGGTCACGAAGACGATGACGCAGAACGTCGAGATCGCACCCAGCGTCCCCGCATATCCTGCGTACTCGGCGCCGCGCACGGTGTCGCCGGCGAAAACGTAGTAGATGATGACGTAGAACTGGAACGACGAGATCATCATGAAGCCGTTGAACACGAGGAATGTCGCGACGCACAGTTTCAGAAACGGCTTGGATTTCAGTGTCACCCCAAAACCGCCGAGGAAACCGGAAATACTGCTGGCGATCCCGGCGAATGGGGGTTTCTTGCCCCCGGCATGAGCTTCGGCAATCGCTAGGTCCTTGAATCGCTCCTTCAGGAATATCGCCGGCAGGATCCCGACGGCCATGACGACGATGGCAATCATGATGGCAAGGCCGGCGGCGCCGTCGACCATGTCGTCGAAGAACCGCTCGCTTTGCATGATCAAGAGAAACCAGGGAGCGATGACGTAGGCGAGCTGGCCAATGAAGTTTTGCACGCCCATCAGCCGCGTGCGTTCATGGTAGTCAGGTGTCAGCTCGTAGCCGAGCGCGACCCACGGCGTGGCGAAGACCGTGTAGGCGAGATAGAACAGGATCGAGCCGACCAGGAAGAACCAGAAGTAGAAGGACTCGCTCTTGCCGGGCGGCAGCTGCCAGAGCAGGGCGAAGATGATGGCAACCGAGATGGCGCCGACAAGTATATAGGGGCGGCGTCGGCCCCAGCGAGTCTGGGTGTTGTCGGAGATGTAACCCATGATGGGGTCGGTGAAAGCGTCCGTGAGCCGGGGCAACGCCCCCAGCAGACCGACAAGCGCGGGATTCATGCCGAGGCCCAGGTTCAGGACGATCATCATCCCGCCGCTGGCCGCGGCCAACAGGTTGTTGACGAATGCGCCCAGCCCGTAAACCAGCTTCAGGTGAAACGGGATCCTGTCGGCTGGCGCGGTCGTATAGCGGTCCATCGAGGCATCGTCACGAATATTGACAGCGCTGTCAATCGTTGCTAGAAGGAGGGTGCCTGCGGCAGCGCCGGGACGTTCCCATGCGTCGCCAGGACGCCCCTCACCCGGCCCGGCCCGCGACCTCACGAGCGTGACAAAAATGCACAATCCAACAATCAACCGGCGGTGCGCTCGTCGCACTGTCGAGGGCCATGAGTAACGCGGTGGCCGCGACGATTCAGCCCAGCGCGGTCGAGAAGCGGGTCGCCGACCTGCTCGGCCGGATGACCTTGGCCGAGAAGCTGGGCCAGATGAACCAGGTCAGCGCGGAAGGGCCCGGCGCGGTGGAGGCGCTGCGCAAGGCTGTGTGCGAGGGCCGCATCGGCTCGGTGATCAACCAGGTCGATCCATCTTTCGTGAACGAGCTGCAGCGCATCGCCGTAGAGGACAGCCGCCTCGGCATCCCGCTGCTGATCGGGCGCGACGTGATCCACGGGTTCCGGACGGTGATGCCGATCCCGCTCGGACAGGCGGCGACCTGGAATCCGGATGTCGTCCATGCCGGGGCGAGGGTGGCGGCGCTGGAAGCTGCCGCCGCGGGGGTGAACTGGACCTTCGCACCGATGCTCGACATTTCCCGCGACCCGCGCTGGGGGCGTATCGCCGAGAGCCTCGGCGAGGACCCGTTCCTGACGAGCCGGCTTGGCACGGCGATGGTCGCTGGCTTCCAGGGCGCCGACCTCTCCGTGCCTGGTTGCATCGCGGCTTGCGTCAAGCATTTCGCCGGCTATGGCGCGTCCGAGAGCGGCCGCGATTACGCGACGACCAACATCCCCGAGAACGAGCTGCGTAACGTATACCTGCCGCCCTTCCGCGCGGCCCTGGATGCCGGCGCCGCGACGGTGATGGCGTCCTTCAGCGACCTCAACGGCGTACCGGCGACGGCCAACCGATTCCTGATGCGTGACATCCTGCGCGAGGAGTGGGGCTTCGGCGGCTTCGTAGTCAGCGACTGGGACTCCATCCGCCAGCTGGCCGTGCACGGCCTCACGGCCAGCGACCGCGACTCCGCCTTCGAAGCAGTCCTGGCTGGCGTGGACATGGACATGGCCGGCGGCGTGTATGCCGCGCAGCTGTCCGCGCTCATCGAGGACGGCCGGGTCCCGATGGAGGTCATCGATGCCGCGGTAGCCAGCATCCTGCGGGTCAAGTTTCGCCTCGGCCTCTTCGACCGGTCCTACGCGGAGCTGCAGCGGTACCCGTCGCCGAGCGAAGATGACAAGCGCCGGGTCGCCCACGAGGCGGCCCGGCAGGGCATCGTATTGCTCAAGAACGATCGTGGGCTCCTGCCCCTGTCGCCGGAGAAGACCCGGTCCATCGCGGTGATCGGGCCGCTGGCCGACGACCCATACGAGCAGCTGGGCACGTGGATCTTCGACGGCGACCCGGCGCTGTCGGTGACCGGGCTGCAGGGCATCCGCGACCTGGTTGGCAACGAGATCGAGGTCCACCACGTGCGCGCCCTGGAGACCAGCCGCAGCCGGTCGACCAAATCCTTCGACGGGGCGGTGCAGGCCGCACGCGCTTCCGATGTCGTCCTGCTGTTCCTCGGCGAGGAGTCGATCCTCTCGGGCGAGGCGCACTCGCGCGCCGACATCGGTCTGCCGGGCGCGCAGGCCGAGCTGGTCAGGCGCGTGCACGAGGCGGACAAGCCGGTGGTGGCGATCATCATGGCCGGCCGGCCGCTCGTGCTGACGGAGGTGATCGACGACCTCGACGCAGTCTTGTTCGCCTGGCACCCGGGCACGATGGGCGGCACCGCGCTGGCGGACCTGTTGTTCGGCGTGGAGTCCCCGTCCGGCAAGCTGCCCGTGACGTTCCCGCGTGCGGTGGGCCAGATTCCCATCTATTACAACCAGAAGCACGGGGGTAAGCCGCCGTCACCGGACACCGCCATCCTCATCGATGACATCCCGGTGCGGGCGCCGCAGACCTCCATCGGCAACACTTCCTGCCACCTCGACGCGGGGTACCGGCCGTTGTTCCCGTTCGGGCACGGCTTGTCCTACACGACCTTCGGGTACTCGAACCTGCGGCTCAGCAGCCCGCAACTGCGCAGCGGCGAGGCGCTGGCGGTCAGCGTGGAGATCACCAATACCGGTCGCATTGCAGCGGATGAGGTGGCGCAGTTGTATGTCCGTGACCTCGTCGGCAACGTCACTCGGCCGGTGCGTGAGCTGAAGGGGTTCCAGCGGGTGCGACTCGCGCCGGGGGAGAAGACCACGGTCACCTTCCGGCTGGACAGCGGCGACCTCGCCTTCTACGGGCGCGACAACACGCTGATGACCGAGCCTGGCGATTTCCAGCTGTGGGTCGGTGGTAGTTCCGAGGCGGAGTTGCGTGCCGCATTCCGTCTCGTCCGGGCCGGCACGGGTGGCACCTCGCCGTGAGCCCGTCCGTCAGGTACATGACCACTACGGCGCTGATCGTCGCGCTCGGCGGCTTCCTGATGGGCTTTGACGCCTCGGTCATCTCCGGCGTCGTGCGCTTCGTCGAAGCCGAGTTCGCGCTCGGCCCGCTGCAGCTCGGCTGGGTCGTCTCGTCGCTGTCGCTGACGGCGACGCTCGGCATGCTGGCCTCGGGTCCGCTGAGCGACCGCCTCGGACGGCGCCCCGTGCTGCAGATCGCCGCCGTGCTGTTCGCGGTGTCGGCGGTCGCCTCGGCGGTCGCGCCGGACTACGTCACGCTGGTCATTGCGCGCATGATCGGCGGCCTCGGGGTTGGCGCGGCGCTGATCGTTGCGCCCATGTATATCGCCGAGATGGCGCCGCCGGTCTCCCGTGGGCGTTTCGTGTCGTTCAACCAGCTGAACATCGTAGTCGGCATCTCGGCCGCGTTCTTCAGCAACTACCTGATCCTGACGTTCGGCGAGTCGGGCGGGGTGTGGAGCCAGGCGCTGCGGCTCGGCGAGTGGAACTGGCGCTGGATGCTGGGCATCGAGACGCTGCCGGCCGTCGCCTACCTGCTCGCGCTGTCGCTGGTCCCGGAAAGCCCGCGCTGGCTGGCAATGCGTGGCCGCGACGCCGAGGCGATGGAGGTCCTGAGCCGGGTGGCCGGCGCCGGCGGCGCCGGCGGCGTGCTGCGCGAGGTGAAGGACAGCATCGCGGCCGAGGCCAAGCTGGGGCGGGCATCCTGGCGCGTGCTGCTTCACCCGTCTCTTCGGCTGGTGATGAGCATCGGCATCGCCGTCGGTATCCTGCAGCAGATCACCGGGATCAACGCGGTCTTCTTCTATGCGCCGATGATCTTCGAGCAGTCCGGCATCGGCACCAACGCCGCGTTCATGCAGGCTGCACTGGTGGGCCTCGTCAACCTGGTCTTCACCGTGGTAGCAATGGGCATGATCGACCGGTTCGGACGCCGGCCGCTGCTGGGCTTCGGCCTGTCCGGGATCGCCGCGTGCATGCTGCTGCTGGCCTGGGGCTTCAGCGCAGGGGAAGGCGTCAATCCCCGGCTCATCCTGTTCGGGATCCTCGGTTTCGTCGCGAGCTTCGCTGTGTCCCTTGGGCCGGTCATGTGGGTGCTGTTCTCGGAACTCTTTCCCAACCGCGTGCGCGGCGTGGCGATTTCCTTCGTGGGACTTACCAATTCGGCGACTGCCTTCCTGGTGACGCTGATCTTCCCGTGGCAGCTGCAGTCGCTGGGCAACGCCACGACCTTCCTGCTCTACGGCCTGTTCGCGGTAGCCGGGCTGGCCATCATCATGCGTATCCTCCCGGAAACGAAGGGCCGCTCGCTCGAGGAGCTCGAGTCCGTGCTGGTCAGGAGTTGACATGAATGCCCGCAGTGCACTTTCCATCGCCGCGGCGTGCCTCGTGATGACCGGATGCTCCACCGCGGCGCGGAAGCAGGAAGGCCCGGTCAGGGTTGAGGTCGTCCGCGTCGGCGACGGCTACGTCCTGCTGCGGGGCGGAGAGCAATACACCGTCCGCGGCGTCGGCATGGCGGTCGACGACATCGCCCGCTTCGCCGCCTACGGCGGCAACTCGATCAGGACCTGGACGACCCGCGACGGTCCCCAGGACATCGGCCGGCTGCTCGACGAGGCCGAGGCGCTCGGCGTCACCGTGGCGCTGGGCCTGCCGATGCGGGCCGAGCGCCACGGCTTCGACTACGACGACCCGGCGGCCGTGGCCGCCCAGCGCGAGTCGTTCCGCGAGGACATCCTTCGCTACCGGGACCACCCGGCGCTGCTGGCGTGGATCATCGGCAACGAGCTGAACCACAGCTACACGAACCCGCGCGTGTGGGATGCCGTCGAGGACGTGGCGCGGATGATCGAGGAGCTGGACCCGAACCACCCGGTCACGACCGCGCTGGCGGGCTTCTATCCGCAGGTGGTCGCCGGGGTACTCGAGCGCGCGCCCAGCCTCGACTTCCTGAGCGCCCAGCTCTACGGATCGCTGTTCGGCCTGCCCGGAAAGGTGGAGGAGGCGGGATTCACCGGCCCGTTCATGGTCACCGAGTGGGGCACCATTGGCTACTGGGAGATGGAAAAGACCCCCTGGGGCGCGCCGGTCGAGCTCACCAGCAGCGAGAAGGCCGACGTCATCGCGCGCGCTTGGCGCGAGGTGCTGTCGGCCTTTCCCGGCCAGCTCATTGGCTCCTACGTCTTCAAGTGGGGCTGGAAGCAGGAACGCACGCCAACCTGGTTCGGGTTGCTGCTCGAGAGCGGCGAGACCACCGAGTCGGCGGACGTGATGCAGCACGCCTGGACCGGGAGCTGGCCGGCCAACCGCTCGCCGCGCGTCGAGGCGATGCTCCTGGACGGGTGCACTTCGCGCCAGGGCGTGACCCTCGTCGCCGGCCGGCCGTACGAGGCGGCCTTCGAGGTGACCGACCCCGACGGCGACGCGCTGCGCTACCGCTGGGAAGTGAAGCGCGAGAGCGGTGCCACGCAGGCCGGCGGTGACTTCGAGGCTGGCATCCCGAGCCTTCGTGGCCTGCTGCGTGGCCCGGCGTCAGCCACGACCACGATTGCCGTAGACGAGCCGGGCCGGTACCGGCTGTTCGCCTATGCCTTCGACGGCCAGGGACACGCCGCGCACGCAAACATCCCCTTCCTGGTCGAGCCGGGCGACGGGCCATGAGGCGGCTGCGGATCCTGGCGCTGTTCCTGCTGGCTGCAGCGGCCGGCTGCGCTGGCCGCCAACCGGCCGTTACGGCTGAAGCGCCCGACGCCCGTGCGCTTCCGGCCGCCTGGCTGTCGGGGCAGGCGAAGGCCGTGAGTTACTCCGGCTTCCGCGGGGGACAGCATCCCGACCGCGGGGACGGTGCCGTCAACCCGGGCGAGGCGGAAGTCCTGGAGGATCTGCAGATCCTTGTCCGCGACGGCTTCCGGCTGATCCGCATGTACGACAGCCGCGAGAACACGCGCACGACGCTGGAACTGATCCGCCGGCACGACCTGCCGTTCGAGGTGCTGTTGGGCGTCTGGCTCGATGCCGAGCTCAGCAACCACGAGGGATGCCCCTGGCTATTGGAGCCCATCCCGGCGGAGAAGCTCACCGCCAACGCCGCCGTCAACCGCGAGGAAGTCCTGCGCGGGATCGCGCTCGCCAACGAGTACCAGGACATCGTCGTCGCCGTCGCCGTCGGCAACGAGGCGCTGGAGACCTGGACTGATCACCTGGTGCCGCTGGAGCAGGTGATCGCCTACGTCCGCCAGGTGAGGGCCGCCGTCCGCCAGCCGGTGACGGTGGCCAACAGCTACGCGTGGTGGCGGGACCACGGCGCGACGCTGGCGGCCGGGGTCGATTTCCTCGGTGCACACAGCTATCCGCTCTTCGAGGGGCAGACGATCGACACGGCGCTGCCGTTCCTGGCCAGCGGCATCGAACAGACGCGCGCGGCGCTGCCCGGCAGGCCGCTGATGGTCCTCGAGGCTGGCTGGCCGACGACCTCGAGCGAGTTCCCGGATCAGGCGAGCGAGGAGAACCAGCGCCGACACTACCGCGAACTGATGGACTGGTCCGCCGAGAAGGGGACGACGGTGTTCTTCTTCGAGGCCTTCGACGAACCGTGGAAGGGCAACCCGAACGACCCACTCACGGCCGAGAAGCACTTCGGCCTGTATAGAGTTGACCGGACACACAAGGCGGCAATGAGGAAATGACTACAGGACAGTCCATTGCGGCGTGGAAGGTCACGCGACGTGTAGTGCCGGTCTTGGCGCTGATGGGCCCGATCGCAGCTTGCGGCGGCGATGGGGGTGGCGGCTCCGGTACCGAACCTCCATCTCCACCGCCACAACCGCCGCCTACAGCCACGAACGTCAACATCGGCAACCCGACACTGACCGTGGCGGACAACACGCCGGTGTCAGCTGGCGGTAGCCTGAAGCTGGAATGGAGTGACGAATTCGGCGGCGAAAAACTCGATCCGTACAAGTGGTATTTCGAGACCGGCGATGGCAGCCAGTACGGCATTCCGGGTTGGGGCAACAACGAGTTGCAGTGGTACCTGCCGGACAGCGCGCTATTGAGTGACGGCAAACTGGTCATCACTGCCCGCAAGGAGACGGTCTCCGGCAACAGCTACACGTCGGCGCGCATCAACACCCGCGACCGCTTCGCATTCCGTTACGGGCGCATCGAGGCGCGGATCAGGTTGCCCGCGGGGCAGGGCCTGTGGCCCGCGTTCTGGCTGCTGCCTCAGCAAGACAGCTACGGCGGCTGGGCGGCGTCCGGCGAGATCGACATCCTCGAGGCGCGTAACCTGGGCGGCACTGGCGGCAACTCGATCTTCGGTGGCCTGGTCTACGGTGGAACCTGGCCGAACCAGATCGGCAGTGGCGAGAACTACGTGGTCGCCACCAACGTCACCACCGATTTCCACGTCTATGCGCTGGAGTGGGACGCCGCCGAGATTCGTTGGTACGTGGACGATTTGCTGTTCGCAGTGCGCAATACCTGGTCGTCGAGCGGCGGTGCATTCCCGGCGCCGTTCGACAAGCCCTTCCATGTGCTGTTCAACGTCGCCGTGGGCGGCAACTATGCCGGATCCCCAACGTCGACTACCGTCTTCCCGGTGACCATGGAAGTCGATTACGTCAGGGTCTACTCGGGCGCGCCCTGAGCCGCGGCACGCCGGACCGGAACCGGTCCGGTCGACTCCCGGTACTTGATGGTGGCCGGCACGATTTCCGAGCCGTGCGGCAGCGACGGCTTGTGGGCCTCGCGGATCAGCATCGTCGCGGCGCGATCGGCCATCTCTGCCAGCGGCTGGTCGATGGTGGTAAGCGTCGGACAGAGCTGGCTGGCGAGTGAGATGTCGTCGCAGCCCACCACCGACAGCTCGCCGGGCACGGCTATTCCCCGCATCGTAGCGGCGCGGAGGACGCCAGCTGCCATGTCGTCGTTGGCGGCGAAGATCGCCGTCGGTCGGTCCGCGCGGCTGAGCAGGCGCTTCCCCGCGGCTTCGCCCGACTCGAACGAGTTGTCCCCTTGCTCGACGAGCCCGCGGTCGAACGGAAGGTGGCACTGCTCGAGCCCGTCCACGTAGCCGGCGAAACGGTTGTTGACCGCCTTGTGGCTCGGGTGTCCCTTGATGAAAGCGATCCTATGGTGCCCGAGCGAGGCGAGGTAGCGGGTCATCTCTGCGCTGATCTCGCGATCGTTGGTCGAGACCGAGAACTGCTCGCTGCCGGGGGTACCAGGCGAGAGCTGGATGAACGGTGTGCCGGTGTCGGCGATGGCGCGCAAGATGTGCGGCATGTTCGACAGCGGTGCCGCCAGCACGACGCCCTGCGGCCTGACGTGCTCGATCAGGCCGCGCAGTTCCTCCGCGATATCTTCGTTCTGGTAGTTGCACGGATAGATGACCAGCCGGTAGTCGGCCTTGCGGCAGGCCTGCAACACGCCCGTCTGCATGCGGATCACGTAATATGCGCTCGGGTTTGCATAGGCGCTTGGGTCGTCGTAGATCAGCGCAATCACCCGCGCCCGCTGGCTGGCCAGGTTCCGCGCCGACAGGTTGGGACGGTAGTGCAACTCGGCGATGGCGCGCTCGACCTTCGCGCGCGTCGCGTCCCGGACGTTCGGCTCCTGGTTGACGACGCGCGAGACCGTCTTGATGGACACACCCGCGAGTGCGGCAACGTCGTCGATGGTCGCTCTCGGCATCGGGCTCGCTCATTCCGTTCGTCAGCGGGCCAGTGGGCCGCGCGACCATTCAAGCACAATCGACAGCACTGTCAAACGCCCAGGAGCAATCGTTCGGGCACGTCGACGCGGATCTGGCGCACCCGCCCGCTGCGCCTGAAGACCTCGGCGGCGAGGGCGGCCGGCAGCGACAGCTGCGGCCAGGTCTCGGCCACGCTGTCGTCGTGCAAGACGGCTAGCGACCCTGCCGGGCCGGCGACCAGCCGGTAGACGATCGGTACCTGGCACCAGGTACAGGCAAGGCCCGGTGCCGGAACAGCCAGTTCCTGCCAGCGCCCGTCGACGTCCAGATAGCGGAGCATGCCTGGCTCCGGGCTGAACTCCCGGGCCCGCAGCAGGCGCGGATCGACGTGAATCTCGCCGGCGCGGACGCGCAGCCCGAGTTCGCCGAAACGGGACAGCATCTCTTCCTTGACCTGCCCGGTCATGCCGGGCTGCCGGGCGCCGCCGTGTCGCGGCGTGTGCGAGTAAGGGTCGGTCGGGAACGCGCCGTACTCGCCCGGCGTCTTGTTGAAGCCGAGTCCCTCGCGCACGCGGTAGTAGAGGCTGCCCAGGCGCCCGACGACTTCCTCTCCGGCATCCCGGTCGAGTGCCGCGAAGAAGTTCTCCTGCACCGCCAGCAGCAGCTTCGACACCATGTGCCAGTAGATGCAGCCCAGGCCCTCGAATCCGAACATGGTGCCGGAGCGCCCCGTGAACTCGCGGTGCCGGAAGACGGCCTCGTAGAGATCGTGCAGTGCGCCGCGGGACACTTCGGCGATGCCGCCGTACGAGTCGGACAGCGCGTCCAGCCGGGCGTCGAGGTCCCCGACGTTGGTGAAGTCGGCATCGAAGCGGTAGCAACCGTCGGCGTCGCGCCCGACGACGCGGCGGTCCCCGGCATCGAGCATCCGCCGCAGCAGCGGGATGGCCTCGACGCTGGCCGCGGGCACGCGGTTCTTCTCGAGGAAGCCGGGCAGCGGCCGGTCCGGATACAACATGAACGAGCGTTGATCGGCACGGTAGATGTCGCTGGTGAACAGCCGCTCCACCAGCGCAGCGACTTCCTCCGCATCCATCGCACCCGAGCTGAGCGCGGCGACTTGTCCCTCCAGCATCAGGTAGAGCCGGTCGACGCCGACCGAGCCCGGGCTGAGGTTCAGCAGGTTGTAGGCGTGATACGTGCCGTCGTCGTGCCGGTTGGTGCGGATCGTGTGGTCGATCACCGCCAGCGCGTCGTCGAGCAGGGCCGTGATGGACCCGAGCGTCTGCATCATCCTGTCCGACAGGGCGCGCTCGCCGTATACCGCGGCGCGATAGCGGCTCGCGGCGGTTCCCAGCTCCTCCATCGAGCGCCAGCGCTGGACATCGCTGACGGGACCACTGCCGAGTGCCGGCCGCAGCCGGGCCAGCGCCGCGGCCGTCTCGGCCAGCCACCGCGCGACTTCCGCCGACAGCTCCACGGTCCCGCGCTCGCCGTTGAGCAGCCCCCGCAGGAAGTGCAGGTAGCGGTGCATGTGGCACACGGTCACGATCGAGGCGCCGTGGCCTACCAGCGCGTTGTTGGCGTCGTTCCACTCCGGCCGCTGGGTGTTGAGCCAGACGCCGGCGTCGACCACCAGGTTGCCGAGCTTCGCCAGCAGCGGCACCAGCAGCTTCTCGAGCAGGTTGACCTGCAGCACCCCGCCGCCGGCGGCGGGCAGCAGCTTGCCGTCGGCGCCCATTGCCTCGACGCGCGCGGCGATGCGCGTCGCCAGCTCGTGGTCGTAGTCCACCGTCCGTTTCGGGTCCTCCACCAGCGCGTCGAAGCTGCGGATCCGGTAGGGCACGTCGGCATAGCTGAACACGGGCCGGTAGAGCAGCTCACGCAGGCGCGCGGGGTGGAACATCCTGGAGAGTTCCAGCAGCTTCAGCAGGTACACGACCTGGTGGTCGCCCCAGTAGCCGATGTGGCTCCATGGATTGTCGGGTTCCTCGACCTCCCAGTCGATTCCGTCGCGGGTGATGCGGTACGGGTTGTAGCCGTCGGGCGTCGAGGCATTGACGAACTTGGCGACGATGTACTCGACGAACTCCGGGTAACTGATCGCCAGGGCTTCCCAGTTCTGGAAGATATCGCGCCAATTGCCCTGGTAGGACAGCGACGGGTTGCAGTCCTCGTCCTTCAGCAGGATCGTGAAGCGGTTCCAGGGGCGGCTGGGATCACCATGGCGCCGCCCGAAGGTGATCGGCAGGTACTCGTAACAGAGCCGCTCGAGCTGCGTGTCACCGGTGCCTCGTATCGCGGCCATGAGCGCGTCGAGATCCAGCGTGGCCTCGAGGCCCTCGAGGAAGCCACGGTGCTGCACGGCGAGCGGCCGGTTGAAGTGCCCGACGTAGGCGGCGAAGTCGGCCGTGCGGATCCGGTACTGGTCGGCAAAGATGCCGCCGCGCAGCACGTTGAACAGCACGTTGGCGTAGTGATGTGCCGTCACCACCTCCTCGTGCGCCGCCTGGAAGCCGTCCGCGGAGGCGACGATGCGTGCCAGCGAATCGCGGCCAGCGCCGACCGATGCGTCGATGGCCCGCGCCGCGTTTTCCGGATCCGCGAGTTCCCTGGCCAGGGCCACGACCTCCGCCTGCGCACGCTCGATGTCGGCGACGACCTGCCAGCGCCGGGTGCCGTGTCGCGGCAGCTCGAGCCGGCCATTCAGGAAGTACGCGCCGCGGATGCCGCGCTTGCGGTCCTCCTGCACGACGGGCCGGCCGCGCCGGAAGGCGTCGAGCTGCAGGGTGGAGAGCAGCACCCGCGGGGCTTCGAGGCCGAGGCCGTAAACGACGTTGGCCCTGAGCGACTCGCTGGGCTCTGGCCGGTCCGAGATGCCCGCGTAGAGTGTGTACATCGCCAGGCCGCTGGCCGCGTCGAGCTCGGTCCACTTGTAGGCGTTGACCAGGTTGCTGGCGCTCGCCTGCACCATGCCCGGCGTGCCTGCCGGCAGGATGTTCTGCAGGCCGTCGAGCAGGTCCACGGAGACGTCCCGGTCCGCGAGGTTCTGGAGTTCGCAGCGACGCACGAAGCCGTGGCGATCGCTCGTCGCCCAGGTGTAGCGGAAGGCGAGCCCGAGCTCGTAGTTGAGCTCCTCGAACCGCAGCTTGTCGCCGAGCACGCTCTTGTAGAGGTTGCGCGTCGTCGCGAAGCGGCCGTCGTGCTCGCGGTTGAAGGGTTCCCAGGTGACGGCCCGCCTGCCGCGGGTCAGGCGCACCATCGTCCTGCTGCCCGTGTGCGGTGCGCTGTCGTGCACCTTGTCGACCGGGATGTAGGGGAACAGCGCGGTGTCCGGCGAGACGCGGCCTGCGGTGAGGCCCCCGGTCGAGGACACGAACAGCCAGTGGTCGGCGCTCGAGATGACGCTCACCAGGAAAGGCGCCATGCGGTCGACGTTGCGGATCATGTAGAACCGCTCACCATCGACGTCGACGAATTCCCCGGTCACTTCGTCCCGGTCCAGGGGACCGGCGACTGCTTCTTCTTCCATGTTCTTCATGGCGACTCTTCCAGCACCAGCTTTCCGAACAGGCCAGCGTCGATCCAGCCGCGGTCCTTCGGGCCGAAGGGCACGGACTCGGAGCCGACGAAATTCTCACGCAGCTCGCTGCCGTCGTTGTCGCACCAGGCGACCATGAGGCCGATGACTTTGCCGGCCGAGAGCGGTACCGGCCGGTTGTCCGGAGATCCATCCACGTAGGTGTCGGGATGGAGGACTATCGACACTTCCCAGGTGATCCCGTCGGCGCCCTGCCGCCAGCGGCTATCGACGTGGTCCGTGTAGGGCCGGGCCCTGCGGTCGGTGCCGATGTCGATGGCCTGGTTATCCAGCGAGACGTGGTAGGCAAAGGCGTTGTGGTTGTACTGGTGGTCGCCGCCCGAGTAGTCCTCGTCCACGAAGATCTCCAGGCAGTCGTCGTCCCAGTACTGGACCAGTGGGTCGCGGTGACTGTCGAACAGGATGTCGTCCACGATCTCGACCAGCAGGAAGAGCCGCTCCGGGGTCCACACGACCTTGAAGCGCCCGTGGAAATCCGAAGCCGCATATTCCGGCCCCAGCCACAACTGGTCGATCGCGTGCCAGCGTGCCGAGGCCCATGCCGCGTCGCCGGCGACCCCATCGATCACCGGGGCCGAGGCCGCGAGGGGAGCGCGATACTCCGTCCTGCCCTCCACGTGTTCCGCCACGGCGGGGGCAAGGGGAGCGACGGCGAGCAGCAGCAGGCCGGCACCTTGGACCAGCGGGATATAGCTTCGCAGCGGTAATGAGCCGGCAGCCCGCAGATAGCCACGGACTCCCCGCAGCCCGCGTTGAAACAAAAGCACCTCGATCGGCTTTCCCAGGAGGCAACCCGCAATACGGCCCTGCCAGGCCGACCTGATCCTATGCGGATCGACGTTCATGGCGCTGTCGGCCTCGCGTCCCCCATGACTCATACGCAGTGTCTTCTTGTAAAACAGTAAGTTGAGACTTCTTCACCCATCGAACGAGCCGCGTGAGCGCCACGCTGGACCTGCTGGGTAATGACTCTCAAACTTGTCGACGGCGTTGTCAGAATCGATCATAAACGCATTTGACAGCGCTGTCATCAATGATCGGCCCCGGGCGGCCGGCACGAAGCAGCCTCAGCTCCGTGTCCCTCCCGGGGCGAACCCATTCGTGCCGGGTCTACGCCCACAGCGTTCAGTAGTCGAACTCCAGGCGCAGTGAGAGCGACCGCCCCGGAACTTTGGGCTCAATGTTGACAGCGCTGTCAGGCTGTACTATATAGCCTGATGACAACGCTGTCAGTGTCGAATGCAAGTCAAAGATCGGCGCGTCCATAACACCACTTTTCGACCGCAAGCTGGGGGCTTGAGCATGCAACAGTCAACGTTTCGCAAGACACCATTGGCCGCCGGCATTGCATTGGCCCTGGGTGCTTCCGCAGTGACTCCAGCTGTCGCCCAGGAAACCGTGCTCGAGGAAGTGGTCGTCACCGGCATTCGCGCCAGCTTGAATCGTTCCATGGACATCAAGCGCGAGGCCACGGGTGTCGTCGACGCCATTTCTGCGGAAGACATCGGCAAGTTCCCCGACGCCAACCTGGCGGAGTCCCTGCAGCGAATCACCGGCGTGTCGATCGATCGGCAGCGCGGTGAGGGCAGCCAGGTGACGGTGCGTGGCTTTGGTCCAGAGTACAACCTGGTGACCATCAATGGCCGCCAGATGCCCACCCACAATGGCACCACCCGCTCGTTCGACTTCGCGGACCTGGCTTCGGAAGGCGTGGCGGGTGTCGAAGTCTACAAGTCGGGTCGAGCCGATGTGCCGTCGGGCGGCATCGGTTCCACCATCAACATCCTGACGCCTGAACCACTCAAGGGCGAGCCGACGCTGAGTCTCGCCGCCAAGGCGGTCGTCGACACATCGACCCGCACCGGCGACGAGGTGACACCGGAGTTCTCCGGCATCTACCTCGATCGCTTCATGGACGACAAGTTCGGTATCGCCATCACAGCGAGCCACCAGACCCGTGACAGTGGTGTGAACTCAGCGCAGGTGAATGGCTGGTACACACGGCCGGGCGATGACCTGATTCCAGGCCCGAATGGAACAGACATAGCTGATCCCAAGGTCGTCAACAACGAGAACCAGATCAACAGGCCGCAGACGGCCGACGAGAGCTATTCCATTCCGCAGGCCGTGGCGTACAACATCGCTGAATTTGAAAGTGAAAGGACCAATGCCCAGGTCGTGCTGCAGTGGGCGCCGACCAGCGACATCACGGTCACGGCGGACTACATCCGTTCCGAATTCGAGCTGAACCGCACCTACAGCGATCTTTCCGCCTGGTTCTCGAATACCGCGGCCCTTTCACAGTCCAGTGAATGGACGGATGGCCCCATCGCCAGCCCGATCATCTACACGGAGACCAACGACAACAACGACTTTGCCATGGGCACCGGTGCGGATGGCAGGAAGAACCTGAACGAATCCGTCGGTTTCAATGTCGAGTGGTGGGTCCTCGATCGGCTGCGGCTCGAGCTGGACTACCATGACTCTTCGGCTGAGACAGGTGCGAACGGCCCCAACGGCACCAGTGCGCTGGTCAGCATGGCCACCTTCAACAAGGTGGGCCAGAGCTTCATCGGTGGTTATGACCTGCCGATTTTCTCCAATAACCTGAACTCCGGGGGAGAGGAGAACCGGCCGCTGTACAAGGATGACATGCTCCTCACCGGCAGCGTGTTCACCAACGATGCGTCCTGGATGGACATCGAGCAGGCGAAGTTTGCCGGGTCGTTCGAATTCAATGACTCGTCCAGCATCGACTTCGGCGTGCAGACGACGGAGGTCAAGAATCGTTCGGTGTTCAGTGTCGTGCAGCTGGACAACTGGGGCGGCATCGGCGAACCCGGGCAGATCTCGGACATCCTTGTCCGCTCCAGTATCGCGAACCAGTTCGACGAGCTGTCCGGGCACAACCATCCGGACTTGCAGACGGAGTTCTTCACGGCCAATCTCGCCGACCTGCAGGCCGCCGGTGAGGCGTATTACGCCGCCAGCGGTGCTGAATATGCCGAGGTGGGCGATTGTGGAACCGGCTACTGCGCTTCCACCGACTGGCGGGACGACCTTCGGACCACCGAGGAAACCACGGCCTTCTATCTCCAGTTCAACTGGAACGGGCAAATCGGCGAAATGCCTACCGGTGTCCGTGCCGGAGTCCGCTACGAAGAGACGGACGTGGTCTCGGCCGCATTGAATACGACGTACAGCGGGTCTTCCTGGGTCGGCGCCGGTAACGAGCTCAACATCACGGAAGCAAGGGATGATGACGGCAACATCATCCAGAGCTTCACCAACGTCAAGGGTAACTATGACGTTACGCTGCCCAACTTCGACTTCGACATCGAGCCCTGGGAAAACATCGTCCTGCGAGCGTCATACAGCGAGACGATCACCCGCCCCAATTACAACGACATCAAGGGCGGCTTGTCGCCGAACGGTACACAGTTCTTCCCCACTACGCGGCCGGCCGCATCGGCGGGTAACCCGGGCCTGGTGCCGATCCAGTCGGAGAACATCGACCTGTCGTTCGAGTGGTACTACGCGGAAGGCAGCTACCTGTCGGTGGGCTATTTCGACAAGGACGTAAAGAACTTCATCGGTACCGGCCGGACGGCATCAACCATCTTCGAGATTCCAAATATCGTCGGCGGCGCACTCTGGAATCGCGCCCTCGCAGAGAGCGGCCTGGATCCCGCCAGGTACACGGAGGTGGGACGTTACATCCTCGACAATTACCAGGACGACCCGGCGGTGGACGGCGAGACCATTGTCAGCGTGCCGGGCGATCCGTCCATCATTTTCGACCTGAGCCGGCCGGTAAACCAGAGAACGGCAGCCGTCGACGGCTGGGAGCTGAACCTTCAGCATACCTTTGGTCAGTCCGGCTTCGGTTTCATCATCAACGCGACGCTGGTCGACGCCGACGTCGCCTATGACAAGACCAACTTCCTGGAAGGCCAGTTCGTGCTGCCTGGATTGAGCGATTCGGCGAACTTCATCGGTTTCTACGACGGTGAGAAACTGCAGGTCCGTCTCGCTTACAACTGGCGTGACGACTTCATTGCCGGAGTCGGCCAGGCTGAGGGAACACGGACCAACCCGACATTTGTCGAGAGCTACGGGCAGGTGGACCTGAACGTCACCTATCACCTCACCGACAACGCGACGCTTTATTTCAGCGGCCTGAACCTCACCAACGAGACACGGCACGTCTATGGCCTGACGAAGCGACAGGTGCTGCAGGCCGTCCAGACGGGTCCGCGGTTTGACTTTGGCTTCCGCTATAACTTCGGCTTCTGAACGTGTTATCAGCTCGTGCCGAAAGAAGGATGGCCCTGACCGCAGACGGTTCAGTCAGGAATCCAGTTCAGCCTGGCCGGGTACTGAAAGACCAGATTTTTTGGGGGATGTAATGCAACGGCACATTTCTAAGTCGGACCGCGCGCTCCCGGGCACCTTGGCCGGCCGCTTTGGCGCAATCCTGGCCGTGACGGGTCTGCTTCTGTTGTCGGCATGTGGCAGCAGCAAGGACGTCAGGGACAACAACCTGCCTGAGCCCCCCTTCAAGGACGGCGTACCACCCGAGCTGACGATCGTCACCATGCAGCCAGATGGTGTGGTCAAGCCGGGTCAGTCCGTCAGGATCGACTTCACCGCCACCGAAGCCCTCATGACGCCCGTTGTCTTCATCAACAACGTCCGCGCCGAGGTGAAGGGCAAGATCGACAGTTGGTATGCGGTGCGACCGATAGCCGACACCGATCCCCAGGGTAATGTCGCCTTTTCCATCACCTACCAGGACGTGAGCGGTGAACTCGGCCAGGCCGTCACTGCAACGACGGACGGAAGTGTCGCGTGCTTTGGCCCTGAATGTGCGAGCGATGAGGACCTGGGTCCGCTGGAAGGCAACTGGAAGCTGGAATTCGCCGGTGTGGGCCCGAACGAAGGGGACACGTCCTGGTTCAGCATCTCCGACACGGGTCCGGAGGGGCCGCGCTCCTGCTGGTTCAACGACATCTACCAGTTCGGTCGTGACGGTTCTTTCAGGAATGTCCAGGGCGACGAGACCTGGATTGAGCCCTGGCAGGGTGCCGCGGCGGAAGGGTGTGGCGCGCCGGTTGCGCCGCACGATGGCAGCAACAACGCCGTCTTCGAGTACGACGAGGCCGCGGCGAGCCTGAAGCTGACGGGCCTGGGAGCCCACCTGGGGCTGGCGAAGGTCGCGAACGGCGTGGAACTCACCGACCCGGCACAGGCACCGGGGTCGGTCACCTATAAGGTGGTCGAACTGATCGGAGACAGCCTGACGGTCAGGATCGACTTTGGCGGCGGCTGGTGGGAGTACCGACTGTCTCGTGTTACGAACGCGCCGGTCGTCGGCAAGTGGAAGCTCAAATTCGCCGGTGTTGGCCCGGCCGCGGGCGACACCTCGTGGTTCAGCATAGCCGACACGGGTCCGGAAGGGCCGCGCGCCTGCTGGTTCGACGACGTCTACCACTTTGGCGATGACGGTACGTTCCAGAACTTCCAGGACGGTGATACCTGGATTGAGCCCTGGCAGGGTGCCCTCGCGGAGGGGTGTGGCGCGCCGGTTGCGCCGCACGATGGCAGCAACGCAGGCGCCTGGTACTACGATGAAGGTGCTCGCACCGTGAGGCTCGATGGCGTCGGCTCGTTCCTGGGCCTTGCCAAGGTCGTGAACGGTGCAGAGCTCGCCAACCCGTCCGAGGCACCGGCGTTCGTCACCTACGACGTTGTCGAAGTGGTCGGGGACAGCATGACGGTCAGGATCGACTTTGGCGGCGGCTGGTGGGAGTACCAGTTGGAACGCGTCGCCGACACCGTTGACCTGAAGGGCAACTGGAAGCTCGATTTCGCTGGTGTGGGCCCGAACGAAGGGGACACGTCCTGGTTCAGCATCTCCGACACGGGTCCGGAGGGGCCGCGCTCCTGCTGGTTCAACGACATCTACCAGTTCGGTCGTGACGGTTCTTTCAGGA
>JAHEAZ010000043.1 GCA_024642505.1 Gammaproteobacteria bacterium | reverse complement strand
TGTGCCCCACACTGCGCTCTGGTTGCGGGCGGTCGACATCGTTGACGATGCGCAGTTCGCAGTGTGGTATTGCGCGACCCTCGCACATCAGTTCGATGGCACTGGGCTCGCCGGGCAGCGCCGTCCTGACCGGTTGGCCGATGTTCAGCGACCGCCGGTCGAGCACCAGCGAACGGAACCGGCTGCCGGGCGGCGGGAAGCTGACCGCCAGCGAAGCCTCGGCCAGCCCGTAGACCGGGAACATCGCCGAGCGGCGCAGGCCGGTGTGCGCCATCCGGTCCATGAACTCCTCGCAAAGTGCCACGCTGATCGGTTCTGCGCCGTTGAAGATGTAACGGACCGGGCCCAGATCGACGTCGTGCTGGTTGCGCTCGCCGAGCACCTTGAGGAAGTGGCGGAAGCCGAAATTGGGCGATGACAGGATCGTGGCTCGCTTGCGCGACGCGATGCTGGTCCACAGCATGGGCCGCCGAATGAACAGGTCCGTGGGCATCAGGTTTATGTGCGCCTGGTTAGCGAACATCATGATGTACATACCGATCAGGCCCATGTCGTGGGTCAGTGGCATCCACGACAGGGCGACGTCTTGGTCGCTGATGCCTGCCGCTTCGCTGGCGCCCCGGGCATTGGCCAGGATGTTCCGGTGGGTCAGCACCACGCCCTTGGGCTCGCTGGTCGAGCCGGAGGAAAACTGGATGAAGGCGACGTCGTCTGGTTCGACTGCGGCAGGCTGGCCCGGCTGAGCCGTTTCCTCGAGATGGTCGATCAGGAACGCCCGCGACTCGAGGTTCGCGAACGTGGCAGTTTCGCCGGCGGCGAGGGCGAGGGCACCGAGGCGATCCAGGGTTTTGCGGTCGGTGTAGAGAAAGGAGGATCCGAGTTTCTTGGCGATGCGCAGCAGCTTGCGGCGGTGCTCATCGCTGATTCCGACCGCCAGCGGAACGGGCACGATACCTCCGGCCAATGCCGCCCAGAAACCATCGATGAAGGCCTCGTTGTTGTTGAGGAAGATGATGAGCTTGTCGCCGCGCCTGACGCCGAGTTGCTGCAGGTGACGCAGGATGCCGAGTGCGCGACGGTACAGTTCGGCAAACGTTATCCGGCGCTCGACTGCATCACCCTCGACGTAGTTGATATGCCTGTCCACAAGGCTGTTGTGCTGCAACAATTCGATTAGGGTCTTGGCTTGGATCTTCATGTTTTCGACGCGACAGGGAGGCGAGTGGGGCGGTGAACGGTGGCGAAATTTTACTACATCACGTGCGGCTGATCGGCCGGCTGGACCCATTGCTGGAGGTGCGGCTACTGGCCGCGTTGCCGGGTTCCCAGGCCGCGCGTATCGGCCGCAGGCGCGACGCAATGGATCGCGCTGCTACGCTGCTTGGCTTCGCGCTGCTCCTGGATTGCGCCGCGGTGGCCGGCATCGGGCGACCGCTGCCGCCGCGCCTGGTCTTCCCCGCGGGTGGCAAGCCGTTGTGGCGCGCGGGTCCCGATTTCAGCATCGCGCACGCGGCTGGACGAGTCGCCTGCGCGCTGGCACCCGAAGGCATGCGGGTTGGCCTCGACATCGAGGCGCGCGGGGCGGCTGCAGGGTCCGGTCTGCGCCTGGTGTCATCTCAGACGGAGCGGGATCTTTACCACAATGCCGGGCTGACGAATGACGAGCTGTGGACCGCCAAGGAAGCGGTGCTCAAGGCGGCAGGCGCAGGCGTGACTGACGCGGGACAGGTCGTCCTGGAGTTAAGTGGGGCTGTCTTCCGGGGTACTCGCTATGCGTTGTTGCGTCCGTTCATTGCACCGGAGATTTCCTGCACCCTGGCAGTTACGCCGCCCGCGTCGGTAACGGTCAGGGAGATCGACATCGCCTCGCTCCTCGGCGCCGCTGAACGGGCGCGTTGCGATACAGGGCAGGGTGAACGAGAATCGCCCGGCCCGGTGACCTGAATGCCAGATCCCACGCCGCCCCGCAACACCCTGTACGACCGGCAGACGCGTTCGCGGCGCAGGCTCACGCGTGGTCGATTGTTGCTTTACCAGCTGGCGGTGCCCTTCGCCATGGGTTTGGTCAGGCTGTGGTGGGCCATGCTCCCCAGGGTGCGTGTGCTGGGGGAGCATCATCTGGACGCCGCGTTGAAGGATCATCCGGCGATCATCCCGGTCTATTGGCACGGCCAGCAGCTGGTTCCGGTCAGGCGCCTGTTGCAGGAGGCGATGCGCGGCCTGAAGCTCGGCTTCCTCATCAGCCCGTCTGTCGACGGCGAATTGCCGGCCATGCTGGTGAAGCGGGCCGGCGGGCACGTAATTCGCGGATCATCGAGCGCCACCGGTGCTCGCGCGCTGCGGGACTACTACGAGGCGATCGTCAAGCTGGGCATTTCGCCCGCGATAACTCCCGATGGGCCACACGGTCCGCGGCGCGAATTCAAACCCGGTGCGGTGCTGCTTTCGCAGTTGTCGGGGCGGCCGATAGTGCCGATGGCTTATGCGGCCAGGCATGCATGGCTGTTCCCGACCTGGGACCGCTTTGCACTGCCGTGGCCGTTCACGCGCATCGTCCTGGCGATAGGCGAATCGGTCATCGTGCCGAAGGGACAGGACGCCGCCTCGCTTGAGGGCTGGCAGCAGGCGATGGGCAGGGAACTCGAGAAATTGTACGAACAGGCTCGCGACGCCGTGTAGGGTTCCCGGTCAGAGTCGGCGCGGCGGTTCCGGTATACTGCCGGCGCGCATGAACAACCGATCGAAGCTGCGGTCCGAGTACGTCGAGCATCACTTGTGCACGGATTTTTGGGCATGAGCGACGGGCCGGGATTCTTGTCGGTCGTCATTCCGGTCTGCAACGAGGCGGACAACGTCCTGCCTCTGGCTCGGGAGATCGTTGCTGCGCTTCGTGCCCGGATGCCGCTCGAGATCCTGTTCGTCGACGACGGCAGCGGCGACGACACGGCAGGTGCCGTGCGTTCGGCGCGTGCGGAGATTCCCGAGATCCGGCTGCTGCGTCATTCGCGCCGCAGCGGGCAGAGTGCCGCGGTGCATTCGGGTGTCCGGCGCGCGCATGGCGCCTGGATCGCCACCCTCGACGGCGATGGCCAGAACGACCCCGCCGACTTCCCTGCAATGCTCGATGCGCTCGGGCGCGCGCAGGCAAAGGATCCGGCAGTTCGCCTGATCATGGGTAACCGTGTCACCCGCCGGGACACCTGGCTCAGGCGGATGTCATCACGGGTGGCCAACGGCGTTCGTGGCTGGCTTCTGGATGACGGAACCCCGGATACCGGCTGCGGCATCAAGCTGATGCATCGTGAGACGTTCCTGGAGTTGCCCTTCTTCGACCACATGCACCGCTTCCTGCCCGCCCTCTACCAGCGCCAGGGCGCGAGGGTGATGTCGGTCCCGGTCAATCATCGTCCCCGCACCCGCGGAACGTCGAAGTACGGGCTGCATAACCGGCTCTGGGTCGGCATCGTCGACATGTTCGGCGTGATGTGGCTCAGGTCGCGTTTCCGGCCAGGGCTTGAAGTCGTCGAAGAATGAGCCCACGACTTGCAGGTGGTTTCCTGCGCTCACGAGATTCGCTCGAGGACTCAAGGCGGCTACTGCGTCCCGGCCAGCGTGACCGGCGGGACGTGGTTCGCGACCTGACGTTGCTTGCGCTGCTTGCACTGGTGTTACTGGCGCCTGGGCTTGGCTTCAGGGATCCCTGGCCGGCCGACGAGCCGCGCTTCGCGCTGATCGCCCGCGACATGGCTGCAACCGGCCAATGGCTTTTCCCGCAGGTAGGCGGGGACCTGTACCAGGACAAGCCGCCGGTCTTCTTCTGGACGATCGCGCTCGGCTACCTGGTCTCCGGCAGTCTGTCGATCGCCTTCCTGCTGCCATCGCTGCTCGCGGGCATCGCCACCGTGCTGCTGGTGTATGACCTCGGCCGCCGCGTCTGGTCGCGAGAGGCTGGCCTGGTGGCGGGATTGCTACTGGCCGTCTCCGTGCAGCTGGTCATCCAGGCTCGCGCGGCGCAGATTGACATGCTGCTGGCCTTGTTTACCACGGCCGCCCTCTACGGAATCGGGCGCCACATGCTGGCCGGGCCGGATTGGCGGGCCTATGCGGCAGGTGGATTTGCTGCGGGCATCGGCGTCATAACCAAGGGTACGGGCTTCCTGCCTCTGCTACTGCTGCTGCCTTTCTTCGGGCTGCGGCGGCTTGGGTTCTCCGGGCTGTGGCAGGGCCGCGGGGGAGCGCGCTGGTGGCTCGCGCCGGTCGCGGCTCTGGCAGGCATTGCCCTGTGGTTCCTGCCGATGGTCATCACCGTTGCCGTCTCCGGCGATGCGCGCCTCGCGGCTTATCGCGACGAGATCCTCTTCCAGCAAACGGTGACCCGGTATGCCGCATCATGGGCACACAAGGAGCCCTGGTATTACTTCCTGGTCCAGGTCATTCCAGCGCTGTGGCTGCCCGGCACCGCGCTGCTTCCCTGGCTGGTGCCCCGCTGGCGCGATGCATGGCGGCAGCGCGACGGGCGCGCCTGGCTGTTTATCGCCTGGATCGGGCTGGTGGTACTGTTCTTCAGCCTGAGCCCGGGCAAGCGAGGCGTCTATGTGCTGCCGGCCCTGCCTGCGTTTGCGCTTGCAACCGGCCCCTGGCTGGGCGCGTTGCTCGAGCGTCCCGCGGTCCAGCGGGTAGGTTTTGGTCTGGCTCTGTTCGTGGCCACCGTATCGGGTGGCGCTGCGGTGTATCTAGGACTGCTCAATCCACAGCAGATGACAGAGCTGGCGGAGCGCTACGACGTCACCTCGCTGGCGCCACTCGCGGCGATCGGAGCGAGCGTTGCACTGATCCTGGTCCTGTTCCGGGTGACACGCGGAGTCTATGCCTGGGCAGCGGCGCTGGCGGTAGTCTCGATCGTCCAGGGCTTCTGGATCAATCCCATGATCAATGGTGCCCGTTCCGGGCGCGACTTCGTCGCCTCGTTCGAACGCGCGGCGCCGCCGGGTGTCGAGCTTGGCCTGGTGGCCTATCGCGAACAGTATCTGCTCTACATCACCCGCCCGATCACTAATTTCGGCCACCGCCGCGTACTCCGCGAGGGGGACCAGGAGGCGGACGATGCAGCCAGGTGGTTGAACGCCGCCGCCGGCCGGGTGCTGGTGGTCGATGACGTTCGCAGGGCACAGTGTTTTCGTGTTTCCCCGGCCGTCCCTCTCGGCCACGCCAACCGGCGCGACTGGTTCCTGGTGTCCGCTCCTGCCGACGCAGCCTGCGCTGAGCGGGGCGACCCGGAGGCTGTTCTGGTCTATCAGCCCGCCGCGCGCTAGCGTCTGGCGCACCCTGCTACGGAAACTCACAGCGCCCCTGAAGGGCCTGCTCAGCCTCCTCAACTAACCTGAAGCCAGTTGGAAAGGATCGGCAATCGGGCTGCCGGCCGGTTGCGACGACGGCTGCCGGTTAACGGCAACTCAGGGGCTAGGCGCCCGGGTTAGCGATCCAAGGAGGTATGTCATGACCATCAGGATCGGCACATGGGTTGGAGCAGTCACTGGCACAGTCATGCTGGCCGTGTTGGCAGGCTGCGGTAGCGGCGGGGGCGGGGATGCCGTGACGCCGCCGCCAGCGGCGTCGCAGACGGTCGTGACGATGGGGCCGATCAGCGGCTTCGGCAGTGTGGTCGTCAATGGCGTTCACTATGCGACCGATGATGCGGACGTCAAGATTGACGGTGCAGCGGCCAGCCTCGGCGACCTGCGAGTCGGCCAGGTCATAGACCTCAAGGGAACCGTCAAGGGCGGGTCGGCAAGCGCCGACATCATCCGCTACAGCCACAACCTCGAGGGACCGGTGACGAGCGCCGATCAGGCCAACCTGCGCTTCGTGGCGATGGGGCAGACGGTGCTGGTCGGGCCGGGCACTACATTCGGCGATTCGATCAGTCCTTCGTACCTGGACGAGCTCGTGGGCGAGGCAGTCGAGGTCAGCGGACTAATCAATGCCGAGGGCCAGATCGATGCCACCCGCGTGGATTTGTGGTCGGGCAGCGGCCCATACGACGTGTTTGGCACGGCCAACGGGGTCGATGCGGCCGCGAATACCTTCCATATCACCGGCCTGACGGTCGATTACTCGGCCGCCAACGTCGAGGATTTCCCGAGCGGTGCGCCGGCTGAGGGCGACATCGTGCTGGCGACCGGCTTCGAATTCGGGGCTGGCGGGGTGTTCATCGCTACCCGGATAGAGTTGCGCTACGACCAGCAGATGCTGCCGGGCAAAGGCGACAAGGTGCACGTCGAGGGCCTGATCACCCGGTTCGCCTCGGCGACTGACTTCGACGTCGCCGGCTGGCCGGTGACGACGACATCGGACACGCTCTACGAGTTCGGGACCGTCGACGACCTGGCGCTCGGTGTTCGTGTCTGTGTCGAAGGAACGCTCGATGGGGCGGGCGTGCTCGTGGCGGAGCAGGTGCGCTTCCGGCTGGAGAATGAGATCCGCATCGTTTCGGTCGTGACTGCGATCGACCCCTACGACCTGACGGCGCTGGGAGTGACCGTATTCCTTGATGCGTCGACGCGCTTCGAGGACGGCAGCACCACAGGATCGGACACGTTGGGCCTTGCCGACATCCACACGGGGGACTGGGTGGACGTGCGCGGTTATGAATACCCGGCCGGCAGCGGTGAGGTCATTGCGACCCGCGTCGAGCTGCTCGACGAGCAGGCCGAGCATCGGATGCGCGGACCGTTCCGGCATCCTGCCCGTCCAGCCTTCGAAATCCTGACTGTCGACGTCATGACCACGGACACGACCCGATTCGTACTCGAGGACGCCAGTCCGAATGACCCATCCAACGATCCCTCGGCAGCCGATTTCTTCGAGCTGCCAGAGGACACCCTCGTCGAGGCGCGTGGTTCGTGGAGCGGTACCGTCCTGACAGCCACCCACGCGATCATCAAGACCTGCGACGACTAGCGGGCCGGCAGCCGTCAGCTGCTGACGGTAGGGGCGGAGGGCGCAGGCTCTCCGCCCCGTTTTTCGTCGGATTCCCGGGACCTGGAGTCACACCGCAGGCCCTGATCCCATCGGGCGGCCCTGCCAGGATTGCGCGGACGAGGATTGGGAGTCGACTTGTGTTCGGGCGAGGATTTGTGTGTAGATCAGCAAATACATAAAGTTAGCTTGCATTCCTAGAACTTTTTGTCACAATGCCGCGTAAATGTATGCTGCGAAGGGGTTGAACCGTTAACTGGTTCCTGCAGCAAAGACAGACCGAACTGACAAACTGCCGACGGTAGGGGGAGCCCAGCCAGGTGCCGACGGTGCAAAGCGAACAGCTACAGGACTTCACCGCGTCCGACCTTCTTTCGCCCAAGCTGTGGCAGCCTCAGGCGAAACGACCGCCCCTCGGCATCGACATCACCTGCACCAAGGTCGCGGTCGACTTCCAGAACCTGACGGCTGACAACGCCGACGCCGTCATCCGCCAGAACCTGGACATCCTGCGGGAGTCGACCAGCACCGACGTGGTCTTTCTCGCCCTGCTCGACGGCTCCGGCGAGCGGATCGATTCCATCGCGTCCTCTCGCAACATGTTCGCGAACAGCCGTCCGGAGGTGCTCAAGGGCGAATCGCTGGATTCGCTGCCGTGGATCCGCTCCCGGCTGGAGCACGTTCGTATCATCGAGTTCCGTGACACGGCTACGGTGCGCGCCGAACAGGCGGCCGACGCAGCCCGCCTGGCGGGGCTGGACATCCGCTCGCTGCTGCTCATCGCCTTCGGGGTCCAGGGAGTCGTGCGGGGCTTCCTTGCCTTTGCAGCGGCGGAGCCACGCGACGGCTGGGACGTCAACCTGCACCTGTTGCTGAAGTTGGTCGGTACCAGCCTGGCAAGCGGGCTGGAACGGATCGCCCTGGCCGAAAGGCTGGCAGGTGCCCAGGAGCGTCAGGAGTTATCCCTGCCCTGCGCCAACGACGGGCTGTGGGACTACGATGCCATCAACAACCGCACGTGGTTCTCGCCCAGGTGGAAGGCGATGCTCGGCTACGCCGAGGATGACACGATCCTTTCCCCGGACTGGCCGAGGCTGGTTCACCCTGAAGACCTGCCGCGGGTCTCCGCGCTCATGCGCGACCACCTTGCCGGCAAGACCGAGATGTTCGAGAGCATCCACCGCCTCAAGCACTGTGATGGCGAGTGGCGCTGGGTGATCGGGCGGGCACGCGCACGGGTCGACGACCAGGGCCGCCTGCGCCGGCTGATCGGGGTCGAACTCGACATCACCGAGCGGCGCCTGTACGAGGAAGCGCTGTTCCGGGAGAAGGAGCGGGCGCAGATCACACTGCAGTCCATCGGTGACGGGGTCATCACGACTGACGCGCACGGCCGGGTCGAGTACCTGAACCCGGTGGCGGAGGAGCTGACGGGCTGGCGTCTCGAGGACGGCCTGGGGCGAAACATCGACGAGATCTTCAAGTCCTTTCACGAAGAAACCTGCGAGCCGCTCGAGAATCCAATGACCGTCTCCGTGCGGCGGGGCAGGTCGGTCAAGTCAGTGCGCCCGATGCTGCTGATCCGGCGCGACGGTAACGAGCTGTACGTCGAGAGCACGGCCTCGCCGATACGCGACGGGACCGGCAGCGTGACCGGCGGCGTTCTGGTGTTCCACGACGTTTCCGAGGCGCGCGAGCTGAATCGAAGGCTCAGCTATCACGCGAGCCACGACGTCCTGACCGGCCTGGTCAACCGCCGCGAGTTCGAGACACGGCTGGAGCGTGCCCTCAAGAGTGCCAAGGCACGGGAAACCTCCTATGCCCTGTGCTATATCGACCTTGACCAGTTCAAGATCGTCAACGACACCTGCGGCCATAGCGCCGGCGACGCACTGCTCGGGCAGGTTGGCGCCCTGCTGAAGTCCAAGGTTCGCTGGCGCGACACCCTGGCGCGCCTCGGTGGCGACGAGTTCGGCGTCCTGCTGGAGAGTTGCTCCCTGGAGGAGGCCTTGCGCACCGCCGAGAGCCTGCGCGAGGCGATCCGCAACTTCCGCTACACCTACGAGGACAGGAATTTCCGGCTCGGCGCGTCGGTCGGCGTCGTGCCGATCACCGCCGATAACGAGGACGTGGCCGCAGTCCTCTCGGCAGCCGATAGCGCCTGCGGCGCGGCCAAGGAGTCGGGTCGCAACCGCGTGCACTGCTTCGAGGAAAACGACCTGGACCTGATGCGCCGTCGCCGCGAGATGCAATGGGCGGCGCGCATCAACAATGCGCTGGAAGAGTCCCGCTTCGAGCTGTTCCGCATGACGATCCTGCCGCTGCAGCAGTCGGAGACGGGAGAGCACTACGAGCTGCTGCTCAGGATGCGGGACGAGAATGGCAAGATCATCTCGCCGGACCAGTTCATCGCGGCAGCCGAGCGCTATGGCATTACCCCTCAAATTGACCGCTGGGTGATCGACAGCGCCTTCCGCTGGCTGGTCTCCGAGGCGGACGAGCGCGAGCGGCTGGCGATGTGCTCGATCAACCTCTCCGGCCAGAGTCTCGGCGACGACAAGTTTCTGCCCTTCGTCATTGAGCAGTTTCACCGCAGCGGCCTAGATGCGAGCAAGATCTGCTTCGAGATCACCGAGACCGCGGCCATCGCCAACTTCTCGCAGGCCAACCGTTTCATCCAGGCGCTCAAGGAGCTGGGCTGTAAATTTGCGCTCGACGACTTCGGCACCGGCCTTTCCTCCTTCGGCTACCTGAAGCACTTCCCGGTCGATTACCTGAAGATCGACGGCAGTTTCGTCAAGGGCCTGCTGAACGACCCGATCGACCGCGAGATGGTCCGGTCTATCAACGAGATCGGCCACCTGACCGGCAAGCAGACGATCGCCGAGTGGGCCGAGAACGAGGAAATCATCACCATCCTGCGCGGGCTCGGCGTCGACTTTGCCCAGGGTTACGGCGTCGCCCAGCCGCAGCGCGTCAACCGTACTGCCATCGTCTGAACCCTGCGAACGCCCGCCCTTGCCACGCGCCGGCCGTAAGGCATAGCGCCTGTCCGCGCGGGCGTGGGAGGTCCGGCCCCCGGAGCGAGTGAGTTACTGTCTTTCCGAACGAGCGCAGGGCGGACCGGCCTGTCCAGCGCCCACCCAAGTGGAGCGTCCACGATATTGGTCCTGGCCGGCCCGCTGGCTGCGGGCAGGGCGTTCCCCCTGTCGCTGCGAAAGCCGCCAGTCGCTCCAGGGAGAACCCCGCCCCGGCCTGACACCACCACGTTCTGTGGGGGCGACAAGTGCGGTCTCCATCAGCCCTCGAACCGCATCGACAGGTCGATCGCCCGCACATGCTTGGTGATGGAGCCAACCGAGACGAAGTCCACACCGGTCTCGGCGATGGCGCGAATCGTGTCAAGGCTGATGCCGCCTGAGGCTTCCAGTCGGGTCGAATGTGGATGGCCGCGATTCAGGGTCACCGCGGTTCGCAGTTCCTCGAGTGAAAAGTCGTCGAGCATCACGATGTCGGCGCCTGCGTCCAGCGCATGGCGAAGTTCCTCGAGCGATTCGACTTCGACCTCGACTTTCACGGAGGCGGCCAGGTCGCGTGCCGCCGCCACCGCGGCCGCGATCGAGCCGGCGGCGGCGATGTGGTTTTCCTTGATCAGGATGCCGTCATACAGGCCAAGACGGTGATTGCTGCCCCCGCCGCAGCGGACGGCATACTTCTGGGCGAGCCTGAGTCCCGGCAGGGTCTTGCGGGTGTCGAGCACGATGCAGCCCGTACCGGCGACGGTTCCGACGTAGTGGGCCGTCTGCGTGGCCGTGGCTGACAGGGTCTGCAGGAAATTGAGCGCGGTGCGCTCGGCGGAAAGCAGGCTGCGGGCGCTGGCGTGGATCGTGCACAACGTCTGTCCAGCCCGGACGCGGTCACCGTCGCTGGCTGTCCAGTCGAATCGGGCCGCCGGATCGAGACGTCTGAACGCCGCCTCTGCGTAGGGCCGGCCCGACAATACTGCCTCCTCGCGGGTGATGATGCGAGCCGACACCGGCGCATTGGCAACGAGCTGCGCCGTCAGGTCGCCTGCCCCGAGGTCTTCCTCGAGTGCTTGTGCCACGCACTGCAGTAAGTCCGGAGGCGGGTCAGGGATGATGGCTGTCTCATTCATCGGCGGCAGCCAGGACCGTCCGTCGGGCGCCTTGCCCGGCAGTCAGCGCGAAACCCAGCACGATTGACCCTCTCCAGCGGTCCAGAAGTTTCACTTGGGCTGCCGGTGCTGTGAACAGCGATCCGCCTTGCCCGGGCTTCTTTCGTCACCATCCTGTACAGGAAAGTACGAACTGCGATTGAAGAATAGGCTAGCGCCCCCCATAATTCAAACCAAGCGAATGGGGCGCCCGACAGCCTGCGGGGCGCCCCTCGCTCGTTCTGCAACCGCAACAACCTCGAAGGGCCATGTCTTCACCAGGACCTATGTCACCCTGCATCAACATCTGCTCGCTGGACGAGCAGGGCCATTGCCGGGGGTGCTACCGTAGCCGCGAAGAGATCGCGAACTGGATGAGCATGACGCCTGCCCAGCAGAGGGCCGTCCTGGACGCAACCGATCAGCGCCGGCGGGCGCCGTTGCGCACCGCGATCGGCTGACAACCCAATTCGAAACGGAGACGAATCATGAGCGAAACGGAAGCCATCGAGCGCATCAAGAACCACCTGTCGTCGTCGCCGGTCGTGCTTTTCATGAAGGGCACGCCCGACTTCCCGCAGTGCGGCTTTTCTGCGCAGACCGCTGCGGCCCTCAAGGCCTGCAACGCCAAGTTCACCCACGTGAACATTTTCGAGGATCCGGAGGTTCGCGAGGCCCTCAAGAGCTATTCCAACTGGCCGACGTTTCCCCAGCTGTATGTCAAGGGCGAACTCGTCGGCGGTTGCGATATCGCCGTGGACATGTTTCGCTCCGGCGAACTCAAGGAGCTGCTGGAGGAGGCGGGCGCGGTCGGCTGAATCGCGACCCGCTCCGCTTCAGTCGCCGTTCGTCTCTTCGGCGGAGGGCTCTACCATCGGGTTGGCATCGATGGCGGCCTCCTCGGGGCCCACCGCCAGGCGTGCAAGCCCAGCCTTGTACAGCGGCCTGAATTCGTTACAGATGGCGCAGAACAGGTCGGCGGTGCGTTCGGCGTCGTAGGACGCCGAATGTGCAGCATCCGGATCCCACTCGAGCCCGGCCGCTATGGCCGCCCTGGACAGCACCGTCTGACCGTAAGCGACGCCCGCCAACGTTGCTGTGTCGAAGCTGGAGAACGGATGGAAAGGGTTGCGCTTGATGCCTGCCCGGGCCGCCGCAGCGTTGACGAACGCCAGGTCGAAGGACGAGTTGTGACCGACCAGGATGGCGCGAGTGCATTCGTGCTCGCGAACGCGAAATCGAACTTCCTTGAAGACCGCTGCCATCGCCTCGTTCTCGGTTACGGCGGGTCGCAACGGATGCCACGGATCGATTCCGTTGACCGCGAGCGACGCGGGATCCATTCGCGCGCCTTCGAAGGGTCTTACATGGTGGCGGTAGGTCCGGCCCCGCACCAGCGTGCCGTCCGGCTCGATTCCGATCACCACGGCAGCGATTTCCAGCAACGCGTCGGTAGCTGGATTGAAGCCCCCTGTCTCCACATCCACCACCACGGGCAGGAAACCGCGAAAGCGCTTGCCGATCCGTGAATTCGAGTCCTGCATCATGGGTTTCCCGGGTTATCGAGGCGCCAGCCGATGGCCTCTGCGGCGAAGAACGGCACGATGTCCCGGTCGCCAAAGGGGTAACTGGCGGCCGGCCGCCATGGGTCACGAACAAGCGAGATGCTCCCGCTGTTTCGTGCCAACCGGTAGAAGTCGGCGCCGTGATGGCTGGCAAACGCCTGCAGGCGATCAAGCGCGCCGGCCTGGTCAAAAGCCTCGGCATAGAGTTCGATCGCAGCCGGCGCGGAGAACACCCCGGCGCAACCGCAGGCTGACTCCTTGTCGCCGCGGGCATGTGGGGCGCTGTCGGTGCCCAGGAAGTACTTCTGGCTGCCGGAAGTTGCTGCCTCCAGCAGTGCCAGGCGGTCACCTTCCCGCTTGAGTACCGGCAGGCAGTAATGGTGGGGACGGATCCCGCCGACGAACAGCGCATTGCGGTTGAGCAGCAGGTGTTGCGGCGTAATGGTCGCGGCGACGGTACCTGGTTGTGAATCCACGAACTGGACGCCCTCCCGCGTGGTGACGTGCTCGAGCACCACTCGCAGCGCCGGGTACCGTGCGACGATCCGCGACAGGTGTCGCTCGATGAAGACGCGTTCGCGGTCGAACACATCCACCCCATCGTCGGTGACCTCGCCATGTACCTGCAGGACCAGTCCGAGTTCTTCCATGCGCTCGAGCACGGCAAATGTCCGTTCCAGCGTCGTAACCCCGCAGTCGGCGTTGGTCGTCGCGCCGGCGGGATAGTACTTGATGCCGCAAACGACACCGCTTGCGACTGCCCGGTCGACCTCCGCCGCAGGAGTGTTGTCGGTCAGGTAAAGCGTCATGAGCGGTTCGAAGCTGCAGCCCGCGGGTAGTGCGGCGACCACGCGCTTCCGGTATTCGACTGCCAGGCTGGTTGTCGTTACCGGCGGCTTGAGGTTCGGCATGATCACGGCCCGGCCAAAGCGGGCGGCAGTGAAGCCGACGATCGAGCGCAGGATGTCTCCATCCCGAAGATGAAGGTGCCAGTCATCCGGGCGTGTCAGCGTGATCCTGTTCAACGACTACCGCCAAGGCCCGGCAGCTTCTGGTCGAGTAGCAGCGACGCGAGAAATCGTACGCCAAAGCCGGTGATGTCACCGGGAACGTGCGCGAGTCCGCCCTTGCGGGTGGCGGCCGACAGGTCCACGTGCAGCCAGGGGATGTCCTTGCCTACGAAGCGCTTGAGAAAGCGGGCCGCATAGATGTGGTCGCCGCTGCCGTCGACCGTGCACTGGACCACGTCGGCCACCTTGCTCTCGAGCTCGTGGTCGAAGTCCTCGTCCATGGGCATGCACCAGACTCGCTCACCGCTGTCCTGCCCGGCCAGTTCGACCGGCGCGCGCCAGTCCGGGCGGTTGGTAAATGCGCCGCTGTAGCGTTCGGTCAGCGCTGAAACGCACCCGCCCGTCAGGGTTGCAAAATCCAGAATCGCGGCCGGCTTGCCGCGGGAGGCGAGCGCCAGCGTGTCCGCCAGCACCATACGGCCCTCGGCATCGGTGTGGATGACCTGGATGGTCGTGCCATTCATGGCCGTGACCACTTCCTGGGGCTGGTAGGCATCCGGCCCGATGCGGTTCTCGGCAATGGCCAGCCAGGCTTCCACGGGACGCGGATAACGCTGCGCCGCCAGCGCCACCAGCGTGGCCAGTGCCACGGCGCTACCAGACATGTCCGTGTGCATGTCGAGCATGTACTTGTGTGGCTTGAGGTTGGTGCCGCCGGTGTCGAAGCACAGGCCCTTGCCGACCAGCGCAATGGGTCTCGCCTTGTCCTTGCCTGGAGGTTGGTAGCTCAGGCGCAGGATCCCTGCATTGCGGCGAGAACTGCCGCGGGTCACCGCGAGAAACGCGCCGGCGCCGAGGCGTTTCAACTCGGTCTCGCCATAGAATCGTGTCCGCAAGCCGTGCCGGCGTGCCAGCGATTGCGCGGCGCGCCGGAATCCCGACGGGTCCAGTCGGTCCGGGGGCAGGGCAGTCAGCCAGCGCACCAGATCAGTACCCTCAGCCACCGCGGCGGCCCGGCGCGCGTCGATCGCCTGGCGGGTCACCGGGATGAGCCGGGCCAACCGGTGCTTCGCCGTTGCGCCGGACTTGAATTGCGGCAGGCAGAAAGCTCCAGCCCAGGCCGCAGCGGCGCCCGCCTCGATACAACGCCGCTCGGCGGCGGCCGCGAGCCCGGCGGTCGCCAGTCCGAGCGCGCGCACCTCAGCCAGCTGCAGCGACCTGACCATGGCACCGGCCAGTTCGAGCCGCGCGAAAACCGTCGCAGCGTCTGGCACCAGCCCGATGGCCAGCGAGGTTTGCACCTTGTTCGGCAGGCTGCATGAAAAGTGCGATCCGGGGACGCGCTCGGCCCGCCCGAACTGCCGCTGCAGCAATGATGCGAACGGCAGCTTGCCGAGCGCCTCGCGAGCCCGGTCGGCTGGAACGAACACGAGCGCCGCGTCGAGATCGTCGAGCACTGCATGGGTGAGCCTGGGACGCGGAGTGGCCAGCCGCGGTCTGACAGCCATAGGCAGCAGCGCGCCGGATCCGGCTCGCCGGCGTGGTGATTTATCGACGGCAGATGGCAATTTCTTGTACCTTGACCAACGGGCGCAGGGTTACGATCATATCGCGCCTGCCACCCGGGCAGAACCGCGGTGTTCGCGGTGCCGTAGCGGGTGGCATCTGAATGAATCCGGTGCCGTGAGCCGAGGGGGAATCCGGCTGGCATAGCTGGGCCGCGCGCTTTCGCGACCCGAAGGGTGCCGGTTGGACCAGACATGACAGCGGAGCCTGACCCATGGCCCAGCGCGGCAGCCCGGACGACGTAGATCCAATCGAGACGCAGGAGTGGCTGGAGTCGATCGACTCGGTGCTCAAGGCACACGGCGCCGAGCGCGCCCATTTCCTGCTGGACCGACTCATTGACCATACGCGTCGCTCGGGCGCATACCTGCCCTACAAGCCGAATACGGCTTACCTCAACACGATCGCGGTGTCGCAGGAAAAGCCTTATCCGGGCGATAGGGCGCTCGAGCGACGGATTGAGGCCTATATCCGCTGGAATGCGATGGCGATGGTGGTCAACGCCAATCGCACGAACTCCGAGTACGGCGGGCACATCGCGACCTACGCGTCTTCGGCGACGCTGTACGAAGTAGGGTTCAATCACTTCTGGCGGGCACCCGACGCCGGACATCCAGGGGACCTGGTGTACGTGCAGGGCCATTCGAGCCCCGGGATCTATGCGCGGGCCTACCTCGAGGGAAGACTCAGCGAAGACCAGTTGCGGCACTTCCGGCAGGAGGTATCCGGCAAGGGCCTGTCGTCCTATCCGCATCCCTGGCTGATGCCGGATTTCTGGCAATTTCCCACGGTGTCAATGGGACTTGGGCCGATGCAGGCCATCTACCAGGCGAGGTTCGTCCGTTATCTCGAGCACCGCGGCCTGGCGCCAGCGTCGGACCAGAAGGTCTGGTGTTTTCTCGGCGACGGCGAGATGGACGAACCGGAATCGATGGGAGCGCTGACGCTGCCGGTGCGCGAGAAGCTCGATAACCTGGTGTTCGTCATCAACTGCAACCTGCAGCGGCTCGACGGTCCCGTGCGCGGCAACGGCAAAGTGATCCAGGAGCTGGAAGCGGCCTTCCTCGGGGCGGGTTGGAACGTGATAAAGGTCGTCTGGGGCAGCCGCTGGGATGCGCTGCTCGCTCGCGATTCGGCCGGCCTGCTGCGCCAGCGCATGGAGGAGGCAGTCGACGGGGAATACCAGAATTTCAAGGCGAAGGGTGGCGCCTATACGCGCGAACACTTCTTCGGCAAGTACCCTGAGCTCAAGGAACTCGTCGCCAACATGTCCGACGAGCAGATATTCCTGCTCAAGCGTGGCGGTCACGATTCCCGCAAGGTATGGAACGCCTACGCGGCCGCGGTGGCCCATCGCGGCCGACCGACCGTCATACTGGCCAAGACAGTAAAGGGCTACGGCATGGGTAGCGCCGGCGAGGCGCAGAACATCACTCACCAGCAGAAGAAGCTAGACGACGAGGCGCTCAGGGCGTTCCGCGATCGCTTCAACATCCCCGTCTCGGACGAGGAGATCCAGAAACTGCCGTTCACGCGGCCCGAGCAGGACAGCGCGGAAATGCGCTACCTCCACGAGCGCCGCAGGATCCTGGGTGGCTACCTGCCTGTGCGTCGTGTAAAGGCCGAACCCCTGACCGTGCCACCGCTCGAGGCTTTCCAGAACATGCTGGACGGCACCGACGGCCGCGAGATATCGACCACCATGGCTTTTGTCCGGATCCTGACTGCCCTGCTGAAGGACAAGAACATCGGCAAGCGCGTCGTGCCCATCGTTCCGGACGAGGCGCGCACTTTTGGCATGGAAGGACTATTCAGGCAGGTGGGCATCTACTCGTCGGTCGGCCAGTTGTACACGCCACAGGATGCCGACCAGCTCATGTACTACCGCGAGGACCGCAAGGGCCAGATCCTGGAGGAAGGTATCAACGAGGCCGGGGCTTTCTGCTCGTGGATTGCCGCGGCCACGTCCTATGCCAATCACGGGGTCAGCATGATCCCGATGTACATCTACTATTCCATGTTTGGGTTCCAGCGCGTTGGCGACTTCGCCTGGGCCGCGGGGGACATGCAGGCCCGTGGCTTCCTGATCGGCGCGACCGCGGGGCGCACCACCCTGGCTGGCGAGGGCCTGCAGCACCAGGATGGTCATAGCCACTTGCTGGCGTCGACCATTCCCAACTGCGTCGCCTACGATCCGTGCTTCGCCTACGAGCTGGCGGTGATCATCCAGGACGGACTGCGACGCATGTACGCGGAGCGGGAAAGCATCTTCTACTACATCACCTGCATGAACGAAAACTACGCCCATCCGGCGATGCCACGTGGCGTCGAGCGGGGGATCCTGAACGGAATGTACCTGCTGCACATTGGCGGCCGGGGCAGGGTGCGGGCGACGCTGTTCGGGTCGGGAACAATCCTGCGCGAGTCGCTGGCCGCGGCGGTGCTCCTGGAAGAGGAATTCGGAGTCCCGGCCGACGTCTACAGCGTGACCAGCTACAGCGAATTGAGGCGCGATGCGCTCGACTGCGAGCGCACCAACCTGCTGGCGCCCACGGTCGAGCCGCGTGTGCCGTACGTACGGCAGTGCCTGGGCGACCGCAAGGGCCCGTTCATCGCTGCTTCGGACTACATGAAGACCGTGCCTGACCAGATCAGGCAGTGGGTCCCGGGGCGCTACCAGGTTCTGGGTACCGACGGTTATGGCCGGAGCGACGCTCGTGCTGCGCTCAGGAGCTTCTTCGAGGTGGACCGTCACTGGATCGCGGTCGCCGCGCTCAAGGCGCTGGCCGATGAGGGACAGGTGGATGTCGCGACGGTGACCGCGGCGATGCAGAAATTCAGTATCGACCCGTCGAAGCCGAACCCACTGGTTTGCTGAGGTGCCCCCCGTGTCTGGACGAGTTGTCATCACGGTTCCGGATATCGGCGACTTCCATGACGTGGAGGTCATCGAAGTCCTGGTGGCGCCTGGCGAGCGCGTGGAACTCGAGACCCCGCTGATAACCCTCGAGACCGACAAAGCCACGATGGACGTGCCCGCCACAGCGGCCGGCACGATCGTTGAACTGGCCGTGCAGAAAGGCGCACGCGTGTCTCAGGGCGATGCGATCGCAGTCCTGGACACGGGTGCTGCTGCCGCAACCGTGCTGCCGACTTCCGAAAGCGGACAATCGGCGCCCTCGCCGTCTGATACGCAGACCGCGCCCGCCGCAGCGGGCAAGATCTCGGAGACCGGGCTGACGATCCCGGATATCGGCGACTTTCACGATGTCGAGGTCATCGAGTTGCTGGTCGCCGTGGGCGATACGATCGAACTGGAGACGCCGCTCTTAACCCTCGAAACCGACAAGGCGACGATGGACGTCCCCGCTACGGTGGCTGGACGCGTCCTGGCCGTCCATGTCGCCAAGGGCGCGCGCGTGAATGCCGGCGACCTGGTCGTCACCGTTGGCGGAGCTGCCACCGCGTTGGCACCCGCGGGGAGTGCGTCCGCGAGTGGGTCGCCGCAGCCGGAAAAGGCAGCACCCGTGCCGCAGCCTGCGGCTCGGGTCGAGCCACCGACCGGCAGCTCACCGCCGATCGAGGAAGCCGGTTTCTCGCGGGCGCATGCCTCGCCGTCCGTGCGCCGCTATGCCCGCGAACTGGGGGTCGACCTCGGCCGCGTGAGTGGCACCGGCCCGAAGGGGCGGGTAACCCATGAGGACGTCAAGGCCTACGTCAAGACGGCCTTGTCCGGTGCACCGGCGGGCGCCGTACCGTCCGGGGACGGGTCCGCGCTGCCGCAGGTACCGGTTGTCGATTTCGCGGCTTTTGGCCCGATCGACGTGCAGCCGCTGACGCGAATCCAGAAGATCTCGGGACCTCGGCTGCATGCAAGCTGGGTCAACGTACCGCACGTGACGCAGCATGACGAGGCCGACATCACCGAGATGGAGTCACTGCGGACGGAGCTCAAGGCGAAGGCAGCAAGCGTCGGTGTCAAGCTCACGCCGCTGGCATTCGTGGTGCGCGCCTGTGCCAGAGTGCTGGCCGGCTTCCCGCGCTTCAATTCGTCGCTGGATGGGGCCGGCGAGAACCTGGTGTTCAAGAAATACCTGCACATCGGCTTTGCGGCCGACACGCCCAACGGGCTGGTAGTGCCCGTCATCCGCGATGCCGATCGCAAGGACCTGTACGAGATCGCGCGCGATCTGGCGCTGCTGTCCGAAAAGGCGCGCACCGGCCGGCTCTCCGGCGCCGACATGCAGGGTGGCTGTTTCACGATATCCAGCCTCGGCGGCATCGGCGGCACCGCCTTTACGCCCATCATCAATGCGCCGGAAGTGGCCATCCTGGGCGTGTCGCGCTCGCAGACCAGGCCTGTATGGCAGTCCGGCCAGTTCGTGCCGCGGCTCATGCTGCCACTGTCCTTGTCCTACGACCACCGCGTCATCGATGGCGCCGACGCGGCGCGGTTCACGGTTGCGCTGGCTGGCGCCCTGGCCGAACCGCGAACCCTGCTCGAGGCGGTTCCGTGAGCGAGCCACTGGAGCAACTGGTACCGGACCTTGGCGATTTTCGCGATGTCGAGGTAATCGAGATCCTGGTCAGGTCCGGCGACCGGGTAGAGGCCGAGACGCCGCTGATTACGCTGGAGACCGACAAGGCGACCATGGACGTGCCGGCGACGGCCGCAGGTGTCATTCGCGAGGTGGCGCTCAAGAAGGGCGATCGTGTCTCGATGGGTTCCCTCATCCTGACTCTGGAAGAGTCCATCGAGGCGGGTACGCCGGCCTCGGCTGGTGCGACAGCCGCTGCGGAAGAGGGGACGGACTCGCAAGTTCAGGCCGGCCAGCCAGCAGTCGACGTCGAGGCGCAACTTGTGGTGCTGGGCGCGGGCCCGGGCGGCTACACGGCGGCGTTTCGCGCCGCCGACCTCGGCCTGGATGTGCTGCTGGTCGACCGTTGGCCGCAGCTCGGCGGAGTCTGTCTCAACGTCGGTTGCATTCCCTCCAAGGCGCTGCTGCATGCCGCGAAGGTCCTCGAGGACGTGGAGTCGATGGCCGAGCACGGCCTGATGTTCGGTGATCCGAGCATCGACATTGACCTGCTGCGGCAGTGGAAAAACAAGATCGTCGGCAAGTTGACCGCCGGCCTCACGATCCTCGCCAAGCAGCGCAGGGTACGGGTGCTGCGGGGCTTCGGTCGGTTCACCTCGCCCACGCGCATGGAGGTCGTGGAACCCGATGGCAAGACCCGGGTGGTGGCCTTCAGGCACTGCGTCATTGCCGCCGGTTCGGAGCCATCGAGGCTTCCCGGTCTGCCGGCAGATTCACGCATCATCGACTCGACCGGTGCGCTGGAGCTGAAGGAGCTGCCGGGCAGCATGCTGGTCGTCGGTGGTGGCATCATCGGCCTGGAGATGGCCTGCGTATATGACGGGCTTGGTAGCAGGGTCAGTGTCGTCGAGCTGACGCCGGGCCTCATGCCGGGCTGCGACCGCGATCTGGTCCGGCCGCTGGAGAAGCGAATCAGGGATCGCTACGAGCGAGTGATGACCGGCACGGGAGTCAGCAGGGTGGAGGCGCTCGACGAGGGACTGCGGGTCAGCTTCGAGGGTGGCGATGCGCCGCCGCCCGCTCTCTACGACCGGATCCTGGTCGCGGTTGGCCGGGTTCCCAACGGCCGACTGATCAACGCCGAGGCAGCGGGTGTCGCGGTCGATGCCCGTGGGTACATCGCGGTTGACCGGCAGATGCGTACCAACGTACCGAATATCTTTGCGATAGGCGACATCGCGGGACAGCCCATGCTGGCCCACAAGGCGACGCATGAGGGCAAGGTCGCAGCCGAAGTGGCGGCCGGCCAGAAGAGCTCATTCGATGCGCGCGTCATTCCTTCCGTCGCCTATACCGATCCCGAGATCGCCTGGGTAGGGATCACTGAAGAGCAGGCCAAGTCGGAAGGCCGCAAGGTCGGCAAGGGACTGTTTCCGTGGATGGCCAGCGGCCGCTCCCTGGCGCTGAACCGTGACGAGGGATTCACCAAGCTGTTGTTCGATCCCGCGACCCATCGCGTGATCGGCGGCGGAATCGTCGGCGTCAATGCCGGCGACCTGATCTCGGAGGTGGCGCTCGCCATCGAACTCGGTGCGGACGCCGCTGACGTCGGTCTGACCATCCACCCTCATCCGACGCTGTCGGAAACTGTCGCGTTCGCCGCCGAGGCCTTCGAGGGCACGTTGACCGACCTGTACGCGCCCAAGAAGGGTGCCTGACTACCGGATTCAGTCGCGCGCGTAGCGAAGCCGTATCAGGTGGTCGATGCTGGCCTTGCCGGCGCCGCCGAACAACAATGGCAGCAGCATCACCAGCAGGATGAGCGGCAGCTTGTAGTT
>JAHEAZ010000042.1 GCA_024642505.1 Gammaproteobacteria bacterium | reverse complement strand
AGGCCATTGGGCGCTGTCGTGGGAGACTTCCTGGACAAGCCGGTGAGCAGCGGCGGGCTCGAACTGAGTCGCTATTCGGCAACGGCAACCTTGCTGGCACTCATCGTCGTTTGCATTTTTCTGTTCCCGCAACGGGCCGCCAGGACGGCCCACTGACCTGTGACGATACTGGTCGATTCGACTTCAGGTGTCGGCAGGCACGTCGGGCTGGTCAGATCCTCAGAAATCGTTGGTGGTGGCTGCGGGCCGCAGCCCGGAGCCGATCACGAACTCGCCGGGAATTCGAAAGCAATCCCCCTGCCGCCAGGGCTCGATGGATTGCAGGTAGTCGGCGCGCGCCGCCAGGCGGGTCGGCCCATCGAATCGGGAGTAGGCGAGTGCGACCGGACCGCCCAGGAAGGCCGCATCGCAGGCCGCGTCCGCGTCGGCATAGCTGATCTGGGTGGATATCCTGGTTGTGTGCACGTCTACCAGCCCGGCAGCGCGCAGTGCCTGCGCCAGCGTGTCGCCGCTGCCGACCCGGAAGAACATCGGACAGACCTCGGAACGCACGCGCGCATCGACGATCGGGAAGATCTCGGCCCATCCGCAGGCGCGTCGTTCACCCCATACCGAGACTGCCAGGCGGCCGGTTGGGCGCAGGCAGCGCGCCATGCCGACCAGGGCCGCCTCCGGGTCGGGCATGTACATCAGGCCCAGGCCACAAAGCAAGGCGTCGAAGTACGCCGTCGGCACATGCTCGTTCAATGTTTGCGCGTCGGCGCGAACGAAGCGACAGCCGGGTAACCGAACGGCCGCCTCGGTCAGCATCGATTCCGAGATGTCACTGCCAACCACTTCGCCACCGCCCGGCGCCACCGCCTGCCATGCTGCACGCGTGAGCAGGCCGGATCCGCACGCGACGTCGAGCACCCGCTCGCCAGGGCGAAGCGCCGCTGCGTCCAGGACCGCACGGGTGGCCGGCGCGAGCGCTTCGTTCCAGGCCTTCTCGTAGTGGGGGGCTGCGCGATCCCAGCCGTATCGCTGCAACCGCAGCTGCAAGCGCGCGTCCATCGCGCTATGCCCGGGGCCGTGGCCCGAAGACCACTTTGCCGGTGACTGGCTGCGAGGTTGAAAATACGTGCAGATAGGGGCTGTTGTGCCGCGCCCTCTCCAGCGCCGCCTCCACCGCCTCACGTGGCGCGTCACACTCCAGGTACAGCGTGTGCTGCACGTCGAGGTAGCCAGGGCTCACATTCGACATTCCCAACATGCCGCGATTATCGAATTCGACGCCCAGCTCTACCTCGATGCTGCGCGGCTCGATCCCTGCGCGTGCCAGCTCGATGCTGTAGCTCATGGCCAGGCAGCTGGCGAGCGCAGCGCGCCCATGTACGCCGGGAGTTGGCCCTGCGCCGGTGCCGCCCGCCTCAGCGGGCATGTCGAGCACAAACCGCCAGTCGCCTTCGTGCGTCTCGCAGCGTAACCCATCGATGATCCGAGCGGACATCGTCGCGGTGGCTTGGGCTGCCGCCGGACGTCTGGCGAATACCTGTTGCATCCGCTCGAAGCTATCCCGGATGCGTTGCATGCTACTCATGAAGATGCTCCCGCTGGGCGATGATGGCAGTCAGGCGCCACTGGGCCAGCCTACTACATCAGTCTCCGCGAAGGCTTCGCGCATTGGCCAATGGCCAGGCAACCTGGATCCCAGGGATGCCGGGAATCAGGCTCTTCATCGCGGCGACAAACACTTTTCACTGCCGCCGGGCCGGAGTGACAGGTGACTACCTGGGCGGGTTCCGGCGGGCAGAACTCAAGCCTTTGCGTACCAGAACTTCACCCCGGCGTGGTGGTCCACGGCATCGTGCACGCCCATCAGCTTGGGATAGTCGGCGAAGATCGTGGCAGGAATATGATCGACCTTGCCACCGATGAACCAGCGCACCGCCATGTAAATCTTGAGGTCCACCACCTGGATCTCTTCCCCACCGAAGAACGGCCCGCCGACAATGTTGTTCTCGGCTGCCCGTGCCCAGGCCGGCAGGAATTCCGCCACGATCGCCTCACGCGCGACCTTCTTCTCGGCGTCACTCATGCGGATGGTCGGCGAGACGACGGCGCGCAGGGTTTCCACGTGCTGCATCATTCCTTCATGCCGTGCCGCCTCGAAATCGTCGAGAGGATGCAAGCCGTGGCGGCGACCAATCAGCACCAGGATGGCATTGGAGTGCGCAATCGGCTGGCGCCCCGGCAGCTCGAGGACGGGCAGGCCGCCATAGGGCATCTGCTCCTTCATCTCGGGCCATATTGCGGCGTTGATGCGCACGTCCTCGAATTCGATGCCGGCGAGATGCAGGGCGAGGCGGCACTCCTCCCCGCGACTTACCGGAGCGTCAAAGTAGATGAGCTTGGGCATGGTCATGGTCCAGGAGAATACCACGCTGCCGATGCGGCGATCGTGCCGCAATGCGAACGCTGAGGCGGCTGAATGCCGGCCGACTCAACGCCGGGTCGTGTTCCGGGGCCTGTCCCACCGGTTGCCAAGGAACCCCATCGCTGCGCCCTTGAAGAACGGATCGGTCATGGCCGATACGTGGCTCTTTCCCGGAATGATGACGGCCCTTGCATTGGGGATTGCCTCGGCCAATGGAATCGGGCTGCCCGAGGTTGTGTCCTTCTCGCCGCAGATCACCATCACCGGCGCGCGTACGCGCTCGAATGCCTTCGCCTCGATGCTGGGGAACGAACCCAGCAGGCAGGCCGCCAGCGCGCCAAGGCGGCCACCCCGGCCGGTGGCCCGTCGGTAGAACTTCTCCATGCTCGGAATGGCGAGCGACTTCGTCTTGCGGTTGTCAGCGGTAATCCTGAATCCGCGCGACTCCCACTCGGCGGCACTTGTCACCTTCAGCACGTTGAGCCCCGCGCCACCAATGATCCCGGTCAGGAATCGGCCCGGGTATCGGTACAGCAGCCAGGCGGCGTTGCGCCCACCCATCGAGTAACCGAACAGGTGCGCCTTCCTGATCTTCAGGTGGTTCATCAATCGGATGGTGTCGCCGGCGATACCGGTAGGCCTGTAGTCGGCGGGATCGGTCGGCTTGTCACTCTGTCCATGACCTCGTGCGTCCGCCGCAATCACGCGATAGCCGGCTTTCAGCAGCAGGTCATACCAGCCGGTCGTCCGCCAGTTCAGGCGCCGGTCCGCAGCAAATCCATGCAGCAGCAGGATCGGCTCGCCCTCACCGAGGTCGTCGAAGGCGATGCGGAACTGTCCGGACTGGAAATGCTGGGTCATGGGGTCTTTCATCGCGATTGCGGACACGAAGACGCGACGGCGTTTGCCGCCGCTTGGGTGCAGCCAGTTTGGGTTGCTGCCGCCGTAGTGCAAGACTGGAAATCCGGTATCCGCACTGGATCCGGCGCCACGCCGGCCAGCCCCTTATCGTTGACGGGCAAAGTGACTACGGCAGGCTGCGTCAGGAATCCCGCTGCGCAGGCGCCAGCCAATACGGCAAGTCCGGGCAGACGCGCCGCCCGGGCAGGCGTAGATTTGCACTCAGGGTGACTGCAGGGAATGGCGGGGCGCCCGCGACCTTTTGTCAGGGCCTGCCCCGTTTCCGAGGAGGCCAATATGCCGAACACCTGGGTCGTGGTGGCCGACAGCGGATCGGCCCGCATCTTCACGGCGGACTCGCCGCTCGGACCGCTGGTGGAATTCGCCGATTACGCGCATCCGGAAGCGCTCGTCAATGAGCGCCGCCTGGTCAGCGACCGGGCCGGGCGGACGACCGACAGTCATGGCCGGAGCCATGCCTACGAGAGCGAAGACAGCCCGCAGGAGCATGAATTCAAGGCGTTTGCCCGGCTCCTCGGCGAGGAAATCTGCCTGGCGCGTGCCAAGGGGGAGTTCGATCACCTCTTCCTGGTTGCCCCGCCGCAGTTCCTGGGCATGCTCCGCGCCTCGCTCGATGCCGAGACCGGCAAGCGGATCGAGACGGAGCTTTCCAAGAACCTCGTCGGGCTGAGCGCGGCGGAGATCCGCGCGCGGCTGCCGGAGAGCCTGTACACGGGTAGCGCTGCGCACTGACATCGCGGGGCGGCGCTTGCGGATTTCGCGTGCTGCGGCGCGAGGCGCGGGTGTTTACAGTGGAAGGCCGCGCCGCCACGGAGTCGCCTTAGCATGGCTACCGATGACCTGTCTCCGGGAACGACCGCTGCGCGTGAAGCCCTGCTGGCAGCCGCCAGGCGGGCGGCACGGCAGGCCTACGCATCCCGCTCGGGTGTGCATGTCGGTGCGGCGATACGGTCTGCGGCCGGGCAGATCTACTCGGGCTGCAACGTCGAGAATGCCGCCTTCCCGCTCGGCAACTGCGCCGAGCCCGCGGCAATCGCCGCCGGCGTGCTGGCCGAGGGGCGGGACCTGCGGATCGCCGAAGCCGTTGTCTGGGCCGAAACTGCGGACGGCAAGCCATTCGCGATTTCGCCCTGCGGCGGCTGCCGGCAGCGCCTGAGTGAACTGGCCGTGGGGCCCGGCGTGCTCGTTCATTTCGCCTGGCCAGGCCCGGCCATGCGGGGCGTGACCCTGGGCGAATTGCTGCCGTTTGCTTTCCGCATGAGCGCCCGTCCGGCCGGATCAGAAACATGACCGATCGCATTCCCATCCCGCGAGATCCAGACAACGACCATTCGACCGATGCCATGACGCTACGTCGCGAGTTCCTGCGCGGTCGGACGGGCGTCGGTCTCACGCACCTGCAACAGTTGTCGTTCGAGCCGGGCCTTACCGCCGGCAACATCGAGAACCTGATCGGCGTGGCACAGGTCCCGGTGGGCCTGGCTGGTCCGCTCAGGATCGACGGCGAACACGCGCGCGGCGATTTCTACATTCCGCTGGCAACGACCGAGGGGACGCTGGTCGCGAGCTACAGCCGCGGCGCGCGCGTCATCACCGAGAGCGGCGGGGTGAAGACGACGGTCGTCAAGACCTCGATGCAGCGTGCGCCCGTCTTCATGTTTGGCGATGCCCCACAGGCACGCGACTTCGGCCAGTGGCTGGTCACCAACTTCAATGGGGTCAGGCAGGCCGCCGAGGCCACCACGGGTTACGGCCAGCTGGTGGAAATCGAGCAGTACAACATCGGCAACCTGCTCTACACCCGCTTCAACTTCACGACTGGCGACGCGGCCGGGCAGAACATGACCGGCAAGGCCACCTACGCGGCCTGCGAGTGGATCCGCCGCTCGCACCCGCTGCATCCCGAGTACATGCTGTCGGGCGCCATCGACACCGACAAGAAGCATTCGGCGATGAACCTGATCCGCTCGCGCGGCCGTCGCGTAATCGCGGAAGTAGTCATTCCCGCCGAGATCCTCCGGCGGGTCATGCGGGTCGAGACTTCCGCCCTGTTCCGGGCCCGCAACATCGCCAACGCCGGCGCGATCCAGGCCGGCGCCGCCTACAACGGCCCGCATGCGGCCAACGGTATCGCGGCGCTGTTCATCGCGACCGGCCAGGATGCCGCCAATGTCGCCGAGTGCCACGCGGGTATTACCTACGCCCAGTACCGCGACAACGGCGACTACTACTGGTCGGTGACGCTGCCGTCGGTAATCGTTGGCACGCGCGGGGGCGGCACCGGCCTGCCTACGCAGCAGGAGTGCCTGCAGATACTCGGCTGTGTGGGGGCGGGCAAGGCCGACAAGCTGGCCGAAATCGTCGCGGCAGTCGTGCTGGCCGGGGACATCTCGCTGGGCTGCGCCGTCATCGCGGGCGACTGGGTGACCAGTCATGAGCGGTTGGGACGCAACCGGCCGACGTCGTGATCGCCCCCTGGCTCTACCTGTTCCTCGCCGCCTGGGGCGCCCTTGGCACCGTGACCGCGGCTTCACGCGGGCGCAGGCCGCCGAGCCTGGGCGCGCTGTATTTCATCGTCGCCTGGCCGGTCGCCGAGCTGCCGCTGCACCACATCGCGCTGTCGCTGCTCGCCACCGGGCTGTTCGCCGCGTTCGGCGTATTCGAACACTGGCAGGGCTGGGCCGGGCTGCTGCTGATCGTGCCCTCCTGGTTGTGGCTGGTGGTGATCCACCTGCGTTCGCTGAAGTCGCAGGCGGCAATCGACCGCGGCCTGCAGGAAGGCCTGGGGGCGCGTTTCTTCGAATCGATCCGGCCGGAACTGAGCACCAGCCTGAAGGCCGGCGCGCCGTTTTCGAGCTGGGTCCGCCCGTTCAGGCTGCACGACCGTGCGCGGGTGGAACGTCTGCGCGACATCGCCTACGGGCCCGCCGGCCGGCGCAACCGGCTCGACGTGTATCGGCCGCGCGACGCACAGCGGGGCTGCCCGGTCCTGCTGCAGGTCCACGGTGGCGCCTGGGTCTTCGGCAGGAAGGACAACCAGGGCCTGCCGCTGATGAACGAGATGTCGCGCCAGGGATGGGTCTGCGTTGCCCTGAACTACCGGCTGAGCCCGAAGGCGACCTTTCCGGACCACCTGGTCGACTGCAAGCTGGCGATCCGCTGGATCCGTGAGAACATCGCGGATCATGGCGGCGACCCGGGTTTCATCGCCGTGACCGGCGGGTCGGCCGGAGGGCACCTGGCCGCGCTGGTTGCCCTGAGCGCCAACGATCCTGAGTATCAGCCGGGCTTCGAGGACGTGGATACTTCGGTGGTCGCGGCGGTGCCGTTTTACGGCGCCTATGACTTCCTCGAGCACAACGGCGTCAAGGTGGCCGAATCGTCGAAGCCGAGCTTCGTCGAGAAGCTGGTCATGAAGTCGAGTCCGACCGACGAACCACGCGACTGGGAACGTGCCTCGCCCATCCGCTGCGTCCATGCCGACGCGCCGCCCTTCTTCGTGCTGCACGGATCGCACGACTCGCTGGTCTGGGTGGAGGGGGGTCGCAGCTTGGTCGCCGCACTCAGGCAGGTCTCGCACCAGCCGGTCGTCTACGCGGAATTCCCGGGCGCACACCATGCCTTCGACATCTTCCAGTCGGTACGGTGCGTAAACGCCGTCAACGGGGTGGCGACGTTCCTGGCATGGGTGCGATCGACCCGGGCCTGAGCGCCGGTCCTCGGTTCAGGGGGCTGCGTCGGTGGCGTCAAGGCGTCGGAAGGCCCGTGCGAACGCACCCGAGGGCTTGAAGGGCTTCCACTTGCCCTCCGGCAGCGCCAGGCGGTCCGCGACGATCCACAACACCAGGAAGTTCACGCCGAGCCCCGAATGGCTGCCGGGAACGCGGATGTTCTCGTGGTTTTTCGGGTCGCCGTCGAGCGTTGCCTGGTGCGGCGGCACGATGCCGTCGGTGTCGGAATAGAGGCAGGTCGAGGGGGCCGGTGGCGGCAGGCGCATGGCTTTCGAGCGGCTGTGCGCGGCATGCGCCAGCGTGCCTTGCGGGTTTTCCAGCGCCCGGTACATGGCGAGCACCGACTGCGGCGGCGGGTGGTCCGGGTTGACCCGCAGCGGGCTGCCGAGGGAGATCGCGGTACGCACGCACTCCGGCGCAACGTGCGCAGCATAGAAGGCAAACACACCGCCCAGGCTCCAGCCGACCAGGCTTACCTTCTTGCCGGTCTTGTGATGCAGGTAGCGGACCTTCTGCTCGATCACCTTGGCGTAGCGGCGATTGAAGCCGACGTTCTTGCCAAGGCCCCAGGTCTCGACGTCGTAGTTACGCGACTTCAGGAACAATCGCAGCGGCTCGAGGGTCGCATCGCCGGCCGCAAACCCCGGCAGCAGTAGCACCGGATGGCCGTCACCCTTGGCAGCCCTCGCCAGCGTCGGCAGGGTGGCAATGAGCACGGCGAACTCGAGCGGTGCCCTGATCTCGAGCAGCGACAGCAGCGCTCGTGGCAGTTCACGGCCGATCAGCTCCAGCGGCCTGGAGACGGCCGATTTCGCGGAAACGCTCGGGCTGGTCCTGACCGGGAACCTGGCCAAGTTCAGGTCCGCCGCCGGCTGCGACGAGCTGCGGCCTTGCCGCGGGACTTTCGTTTCGGCTTCTCGAGGGCAGCCTGCAGCGTCGCGAATTCGTCGGTCATGTAGCGTGCGAACTGGTCGACATCGGGCATGAGGTCCGCACAGGAGGTGATGCCGACGAACAACTTGCCGTCGTAGCTATAGACAGAGATGTTGACGCCCACCCCGTGGTAGACGATCGAAATCGGCAGGTAGGTGAGCACGCGGGCGCCGGCGACGTAGATCGGCATCGACGGGCCGGGTACGTTGGAAACGATGACGTTGAACGGCAACGGCACCCGGTCGGCGACGTCAGGGTGACTGACCAGCCGGGCGATACCGCCGAGCAACCAGGGCAGGCCGATGGAGGGTACGTCGTCGGGAATGAGCGACTTGTAGGTGGCGGCGGATTGCTTGGCGGTGTCTGCGGACTGGTGAATCGCAGCCAGGCGGCCTAGCGGGTCGGCGGCACCGGTATGCAGGTTGACCGAGATGAACGCGACCTGGATGGAATGCTCGGTATCGCCGTGCGCCCGGGCCGACACCGGCACCCCGGCGAACAGCGGCTGGGAAGGCAGCAGCCCGCGTTCCAGTAGCCAGCGCCGCAGCGCGCCCGCCGACAGGCCGAGGACCAGGTCGTTGACCGTCGCCCGGGCGCGACTGGCGAGTTCGCGCGCCGCATCGAGCGGGAGCTCCGCGGTCGAGAAGCTGCGTCGCTCGGAAATGACCTCGTTCAGCAGCGTTCTCGGCGTGGGAGGAGTGCTGTCGTCCTGGGCGCGCATGAGCCTGGCCGCAGCGGCGCCGAACTCCACCACCCGCTGCGGCAGTCGCCGCATCTCCGTCACCTGGTGGCGCGCGCCGGCCAGCAGCAGGCTGGCCAGCGATGCGCTGTCCGGCTGCGGCCTGGGCGCATGACTGGCCGCGGCGGGCAACCTGGGCGCGGTGTCCACGAAGGCCTGCAGGAACAGCTGCGCGGAGTGGCCGTCGAGGCCGGCGTGGTGAACCTTGACGTAGAGCGCGACCTGGCCGCCGGCCAGGCCCTCGATGATGTGCAGCTCCCACAATGGCCGGTCGCGTGCCAGCAGGGGCTCGTGCAGCTGTGCAATGCGGTTCTCGAGCTGTCGCCTGCTGCCTGGTTTCGGCAGCACCGAACGGCGCACGTGGTGATCGAGGTCAATGTCGTCGGTCGTGACCCAGAACGGGTTGGCCAGCGCCAGGGGCAGTCCGGCCAGCCTGCGCGTAAACACCTCGCTCGCGCCCAGCCGACTGGCGATCACGGCGCGGAAACGCTGGTAGAAGGACCTGCGCGAGCGTCCTCGCGGTAACTCGAGCACGAACAGGGCGCCCACGTGCATGGTCGTCGCGACGGTCTCCGCATGCAGGAAGGCGGCGTCGAGCAGCTTGATCGGTTTCATGGAATTGGCATCAGTCGGTTGCAGTCGCAAACTGCTTGCGCAGCTCTTTCTTCAGCACCTTGCCTGCCGGGCCCAGTGGCAGGCGGTCGACGAAGTGCAGGTACTTCGGCACCTTGAACCCGGCCAGCTGCTGCCGGCAACGTGCCAGCAGCTCTTCCTCCGCCAGCGAGCGGCCGCTACGCAGTTCTACCAGCACCATGCCGACCTCGCCCCACTTCGGGTCGGGCGCGCCGATCACGGCGCAATGGCTGACTTCGGGAAAGCGATCGATGACCGCCTCGACCTCCGCCGGGTAGATGTTCTCGCCGCCGGAGATGATCATGTCCTTGATGCGGTCGACGACGTAGAGCGTGCCATCGGCCGTCATGCGGGCGGCGTCGCCGGTGCGGAACCAGCCATCCTCGGTGAAGGCCGCTGCGGTCGCATGCCGGTCGTTCCAGTATCCCGGCGTGACCCCCGGGCCGCGGACCTGGATCTCGCCCACCGTGCCGCGCGCCAGTTCCCTGCCGTCCTCGTCACCGATGCGCACGTCGATGTGCATCAGCGCGTGGCCGGCGGAACCGATCTTTTCGCGCGCCTTTTCCGGCGGGCAGTAGGCTACGCTGAAGGCTTCCGTCATGCCGAAGGACTGCGACAGCGCGCAGCCTTTGTGCTCCCAGGTCTCGAGCAATGGCAGCGGTACCGGGGCGCCACCTACCGCCGCAACCTTCAGCGTCGGGAACTCGGCCGTCTGGAACTCCGGTAGCTGGGACAGCAGCAGGTAGCTGGTCGGCACCCCCACGACGTGGGTTATTCCGAGATCGGGATCCATCAGGTGACGGAAGCACTCGGCGGTATCCCAGCGCTGCATGACGACCACCGCGCCGCCATAGTGGAACTGCGGCGTCGACACGGCATAGAGCCCGGCAGCGTGAAACAGCGGCAGGTAGGTCAGGGTGCGTGTGCCGCCGCGCACGTCGGCGTGCAGCGCCGCATGCAGGACGATGTTGTGGGTCATGCGATGGGTGTAGATCACGCCCTTGGGCCGGCCGGTGGTACCCGAGGTATAGAGCAGCATATTGGGCGTGTCGAACGACACCCCCTGCATGCGCACTTCGGGCTGGTGCCCCACAATCAGTGCTTCGTATTCGCAGCGCTCCTCTCCCGGCCGGCGCAGCACCCGCGGAGTCGGGTGGTCCGCGAGCTGCTGCTCCAGTTCGGCGTCGCAGAAAACCACCCGCGGCTCGCTGTGCTGGAGCACCTCGACCGTCTCGCCGGGCGACAGCCGCCAGTTGAGGGGCACGAACATCGCGCCGAGCTTCCAGCAGGCGAACATGGTCTCGAAGTGATCGGTGCTGTTCTGCGCCACGAAGGCCACCCGGTCGAACGGGCTGACGCCATGGCGCTCGCGCAGGGCGGTCGCCAGCCGCGTGGCGCGATCGTTGAATTGCCCGTAAGTCAGCCAGCGGTTGGTCGACAGGTCGATCGCGGCAATCCGCCCCGGATCGAAGTCGGCGTAGTAGGACAGCCAGTCGAAAACGGTATCCCTGCTGCGGGCCTCCATCACGCCTCCCGGGCATCAATCCGGCACGGTTGCCGCCCCGGCGCCGCCGCGGCTGCCAGGCAACGCTCCACGGCCTGTTATCGCAGTTGACCGGCCACTGCGGCGAAGCTGAATTGGGAATTGTCCCTAGATACCACCGCGGTCCGGTGTCGGCCATGCGGACCCACCGCAGGCGGATGGCCGCTGGCGGTGCCGTCGAGTATTGTGACGGTCCATGATGGAGCCGATCGTGACCCTCGACCCGCGACAAGTTACTGATATCGCAGGGCGCTCGCTCGCTGCCCTCGACCTGACCCGCCTCGGCGAGGACGACACGCCGGTGCAGATCGAAGTGTTGTGCGGCGCGGCGCGCGGCCCCGGTGGCCTGCCGGCGGCCGTGTGCGTCTATCCCGAGCACATCGTTACCGCCCGTCGAGCGCTGGGAAGCGCAGGCGTGACGGCGGTGAAGGTGGCCACCGTCGTGAATTTCCCGGATGGCAGCGCGGACGCCGGGCGGGTGGCGCGGGAGACACGCCGGGCCATCGCTGCGGGCGCTGACGAGGTGGACATGGTCCTGCCGTGGACCCGCTTCCTCGCCGGCGACCATGAAGCGGCGCGCTCCGCAGTGGCGGCGGGCCGCGAGGCCGCCACCGGCCGGGTGCTCAAGGTGATCCTGGAAACCGGCGCCCTGGCCGAGGCGGGCGCCATCCGCCGCGCCAGCGAACTCGCGCTCGCCGCCGGCGCGGATTTCATCAAGACCTCGACCGGCAAGGTGGCCGTGGGGGCGACGCCCGCGGCAGCGCGGATCATGCTCGAGACGATCCGTGAGCATGGCGGGCGCGCCGGCTTCAAGGCCTCCGGCGGCGTTCGCGGCCTGGCCGATGCGGCGACCTACCTGCAACTTGCCGACCAGATCCTGGGTGCCGGCTGGGCGACGCCAGATCATTTCCGCATCGGCGCCAGCGGCCTGCTGGCGGAGATCCGCAAGGCCTTCGGAGCAGGTGTGGCGAGCGGCCGGGCCACGGATTACTGATGAAGCATCGTTGGCTGCCGCAGGAATCGATACGCCGCAAACGCCATGGCGGGCGGCTATCACGGGAGGAACTGACCGCGATCGCGCGCGGGCTCGCCGATGGCAGCCTGAGCGACGCCCAGGCGGCTGCCTTCGCGATGGCGGTCTCCTTCCGCGGCATGCAGCCGGATGAATGCGCCGAGTTCACCTGGGCGATGCGCGACAGCGGTGATGTGTTTGACTGGCGCGACGCGGATCTCGACGGTCCCGTGCTCGACAAGCACTCGACCGGCGGCGTCGGTGACCTGGTCTCGTTGCCGCTCGGGCCGATGCTCGCTGCCTGCGGCGCGTACGTGCCGATGATCTCGGGCCGCGGACTGGGTCACACCGGCGGAACCCTCGACAAGCTGGAGTCGATACCGGGTTACGACGTCCAGCCTGCGCGGCAGCGGCTGCGTTCCGTGCTGGCCGAAGCGGGCGTGGTCATCGTCGGCGCGGGTGAGCGCCTGGCGCCGGCCGATCAGCGCCTGTACGCGATCCGGGACGTCACCGCGACCGTGGACTGCATCCCGCTGATCACGGCGTCGATCCTGTCCAAGAAGCTGGCGGCCGGGCTGCAGGGCCTGGTGCTCGACGTCAAGACCGGCAACGGCGCCGTCATGACCGAGCTGGCCGACTCGCGCGCGCTCGCCGAGAGCCTGGTGCACGTCGCGGTCGAGGCGGGCCTGCCGGCGGTCGCGCTGATCACCGACATGTCGCAGCCGCTTGCTCGTTCCGCCGGCAACGCGCTGGAGATGCACGAGAGTCTCCGCATGCTCAAGGGGGAGGCAGCCGACGCACGACTGGTCGAGGTCACGCTGGCACTGGGCGCCGCGCTGCTGGTCCTCGGCGGGCTGGCTGCCGACGAGGCCAGCGGTCGGGCGCAGTTGCAGGCAGCGCTTGCCTCCGGTGCTGCGGCGGAGCGGTTCGCGCGGATGGTCGCCGGCCTCGGCGGTCCGGTCGACCTGCTCGAGCGCCCGTCCGCCTACCTGCAGGCTGCGCCGGTCGTGACCGAGGCGACCGCGCAGCGGGGTGGCTGGGTCGGCGCCGTCGACACGCGGATTCTGGGCCTGGCCGTGGTCGCACTCGGCGGCGGACGCAGCCATCCGGATGCGGCGGTCGACGCCAGCGTCGGGCTCGACCAGATCCTGCCGCTTGGCGTCGAGGTTGGTGCGGGAGACCCCTTGGCGCGCGTGCATGCGGCCGATGCAACCGCCGCTGCACACGCGGTGGAGCTGGTGCAGGCGGCATTTGTCATCGCGGGCCATGCGCCCGCGCTGCACTCGCCCGTGATCGAACGCGTAGACGCCCCGTCCCGGGCGGTGTAAGGAGGGACCATGAACGAGGAGCGAGTTACGACGCCCCGCCGGGCGGTGTTGCTGGTGATCGACTCACTTGGCATCGGCTCGCTTCCGGACGCAGACGCCTACGGCGACGACGGCGCCGACACCTTTGGTCACATCGCCGAGGCCTGCGCCGAGGGCCGGGCCGACGTTGGCAGGAGCGGACCGCTGGCGATTCCCAATCTCGAGCGGCTCGGACTCGTGCATGCCTCTGCCGTTGCACGCGGTTCCCTCGCACCCGGTTTCGACGCTGCACTGGAGCCGGTCGCTGCATGGGGCATCGCGGCCGAACAGTCACGCGGTAAGGACACTATCTCCGGTCACTGGGAGATGACGGGCCAGCCGGTTCTCGAGGACTGGGGCTACTTCAGCGAACTTACCGACTCGATGCCCGCGAAGCTGCTCGACGAGCTGGCGCGACGTGGCGGCGTGTCGGGCTTCCTGGGCAACTGCCACGCCTCGGGCACCGAAATCATCGAGCGGCTCGGTGAAGAGCACATGCGGACCGGCAAGCCGATCGTCTACACCTCAGCCGACTCGGTGGTGCAGTTGTGCGCACACGAGGAGTCTTTCGGTCTGGATCGTCTTTACGCGTTGTGCGCAGTCGCGCGCGAGCTGGTGGATGCCTATCGCATCGGCCGGGTCATCGCGCGGCCCTTCCTCGGCCACAGCCCGGCGGATTTCAAGCGCACCGCGCACCGCCGTGACTATTCCGTGCCGCCGCCGGGTGAGACACTGCTCGACAGCCTGGAGAGCGTGAGCGGTACGGTCGTCGGCGTCGGCAAGGTGCCCGATATCTTCGCTGGCCGTGGCATCACGGCGCGGGTCAAGGCCAGCGGTCTCGAGGCGCTGATGCACGCGACGGCCGGCTCGCTCGCCGACGCGGCGGACCGTTCGCTGGTGTTCACCAACCTGGTCGACTTCGACCAGGAATACGGCCACCGCCGCGACATCGCCGGTTATGCGCGCGCACTGGAGTGGCTCGATGGCGAGCTCGGCCGGTTCATGGCGGTACTCGGCGCCGGCGACCTGCTGCTGATCAGCGCCGACCACGGCAACGACCCGAGCTGGGAGGGCTGGAACCACACCCGTGAATACGTGCCGGTGCTGGCCTATGGACCGGCAGTGCCGGCCGGCGCCATCGGCCGCCGCGACAGTTTCGCCGACGTCGGCCAGTCGCTGGCCACGTGGTTCGGCCTGCCGCCGTTGCCGAACGGCCAGTCCTTCCTGCAACCCCCCGCGCTGCCTTGCGGGCAACGGAGCGTCGCATGAGTTCACCACACATCAATGCCGATCCCGGCGCGTTCGCCGATACCGTGCTGCTGCCGGGCGACCCCCGTCGCGCCCAGCACATCGCCGCCACCCTGCTCGACGATGCGGTCGAGGTCACTGACGTGCGCAACATGCTGGGTTTTACCGGCGGCTGGAACGGCCGCCGCGTGTCGGTGATGGGCACCGGGATGGGGATCCCCTCGACGCTGATCTATGCGACCGAGCTGGTGCGCTTCTATGGCGTGAGACGCCTGGTGCGCGTCGGCACCTGCGGGGCCGTCGATCCGGACCTCAGGCTGGGCGACATCATCGTCGCGCTCGGGGCCGGCACGGACTCGCGCGTCAACCGAATCCGTTTCCGCGACTACGACCTGCCGGCGACCGCCAGCTGGCCGCTGGTGGAACGCGTGACGCGCACCGCGCGGGCACGCGGCAAGCCGCTCAGGGTCGGCAACGTCTTTTCCAGCGACCTGTTCTATCACCCGGACGCCGAACTCCGCCCGGCCCTGGCGCGGATGGGATTCCTCGCCATCGAGATGGAGGCGGCCGGGCTCTATTGCGCGGCCGCCGAGCTCGGCGCCGAGGCGCTGGCGGTGCTGACCGTCAGCGACCACATTTCCCATCCCGGCGGCATGACGCCCGAGCAACGCGAGACGGGCGTGGACGACATGACCCGCCTGGTGCTCGATGCGCTGACGGCGGACTGAGCGCCGCGCAAACCGCACATGCCGGCAAATCTCTCACCCGAGTACAAGGCTGCGGCGGAAGCGCTGCGTCGTGCCCGCGACCCTGCGGAGCGCCTCGAACACCTGCGCGAGATGCTGCGGGTGATCCCGAAACACAAGGGCACCGACCACCTGCAGGCCGACCTGAAGCATCGCATCAAGGAACTCGACGAAGAGCTCGCCGGCCCGAAGAAGGGTGGCGCGCGCAGCAGTCCATCGCTGGTCGTTCGCCCGGAGGGCGCCGCGCAGGTCGCGATCCTGGGTCCGCCGAACAGCGGCAAGTCCGCGTTGCACGCGCGGCTGACCGGCTCGAGCGCACGCGTGGCGCCTTACCCCTTTACCACCCAGTACCCCGAGCCCGGCATGATGCCGATCGAGGACATCCTGCTGCAGCTGGTGGACCTGCCTCCGCTCAGCCCGCAGCATCCGGTGACCTGGATCGGCAGCACCCTGCAGTCGGCCGACGCCTGCCTGCTGGTGGTGGACATCAGCGACCCGGAGGCGGTGCAGCAGGTCGAGGACCTGCAGGCCATGCTCGAAGGGCGCCGGGTCGGGCTGACCCGGGCCTGGCCGGTCGACCCGGACCCGGCTGGGCAGGAGAGGGAGGAGGGCGAGGATCCGTTTGCCTTGACGCTGCCGGTGCTGCTGGTCGCGAACAAGTCCGATCTCGATCCGGACAGCCGCGCCGACGTTGCCGCGCTGGAGGAGTTGCTCGGCGTCGACTATCCGGCGATGGTGGTGTCGGCACAGACCGGTGCCGGTCTGGACCGGCTCGGGCCGTGGCTGTTCGACCGGCTCGGGATCGTACGCGTCTACACCAAGGCGCCAGGCAAGCCCGCCGATCACCACAAGCCGTTCACGCTGCGCCGTGGCCAGACCGTAGCGGATGTCGCGCGCCTGGTGCATCGCGAACTGCTCGAGTCGATCAAGTACGCGCGGCTGTGGAACGCCTCGCACGAGGGCCAGCATGTCGGCCGCGATCATCCTCTCGAAGACCGCGACGTCGTCGAGCTGCATGAGTAGCCGGTCAGGCGATCGGGATCCTGGCCACGTTCGCCTGCAACCAGCCGTCGAAAGTCCGCAGCGTCGGGTTGAGGGCGCGGGACTCATCGAGGCTGCGGGCAGCGCAGAAGTCGTCGCTGAAATCGCGGTTGAACTGGAACATGTTGCCGAGGTCCTCGGCGCCCGGAAAGCCGAAGCCGCGATAGGCTTCCGGCTCCACCGCGAGGTGACGGACCGGCTCGCCCAACGCGCGCGTCAGCGACGCTGCCATCTGCGCGCCGGTCAGGTGCTCACCGGCAATGCCGACGGTCTGCCCGATGTATTTCCCGCCCGCCTTGAAGACGCCGTAGGCGCAACGGCCGATGTCCTCAGCCGCGATGCCTGGCAGCCGTCGGTCGGCCATGGGCAGTACGAATGACAGTACGCCGTCCTCGCCCCGCTTCGGCCCCATGCCGAAGTGGATCAGGTTGTCCCAGTAGAACGAAGTCAGCAGGAAGGTGGTCGGCACGCCGGCGTCGGTGAAGAAGTGGTTGGCTTCGTCCTTGGCGTCGAAGTGCGGCACCTTGTACCGGCCCATCAGCGTCGGCATCCGCTCATCCGTCAGTGGGATCCACTTGCGCGAGTCCTCGAGCGTGGACCAGATGACGTGCTTGAGGCCGGCCCGCGCGGCTGCCTCGGCCATGGCCCTGGCCTGGGCCTGTTCCTGGTCCGGCGAGAAGTGTTCCCAGAAGAAAGTGACGCAGTAGGCGCCGTAGGCCCCGGCGAAGGCGCGGTCGAGACTCGCCGGATCGCCGACGTCGGCAGCGACGACCTCGGCACCGAGGCGGACCAGTTCACGCGCCTTGTCGGATCCGGTGTCGCGGGTCACCGCGCGCACCACGAAGCCGCCCGCAGGGTCCTCGAGGATGGCCCGGACCAGCCCGCCGCCCTGCGCGCCCGTTGCGCCGATGACTACGATGACCTTGGGGTTTGACATGGCTGACTCTCCTTGATCGCCCCGCACGCCTTTGCGGGTGGAGGAGGATACACCTGCCGTAGCGGAGTGCAGTAGAGTCGGCGCGATACCCGGGAGGAAATCGATGGCGGATATCGTCAGTGAACTGGTGGCACTGCTGGGCGCAGAGGCTGTACTGGACAGCCAGGCCGTGCGCGGCCGCGCAAGGCATGTGTGGGACCCGACGCCAATGGAAGCGCGCGCCCTCGTTCGCCCACGGACGACCGAGGAAGTCAGTGCGGTGCTGAAGTTGTGTCATCGGCATGGCCAGCCGGTGGTCACCCACGGTGGGGTCACGGGCCTGGCCGGCGGCGACCGCTCGACCGCGGACGACGTCATCCTCTCGCTCGAGCGGATGATCCGCATCGAGGAAATCGACCCGGTCGGGCGGACCGCGACGGTACAGGCCGGTTGCATCCTGCAGACGCTGCAGGAGGCAGTGGAGCAGCAGGGCCTGCTGTTCCCGCTCGACCTCGGCGCCCGCGGCTCTTGCACCGTCGGCGGTAACGTCGCGACCAATGCCGGCGGCATCAACGTCATCCGCTACGGCATGACGCGGGCACTGGTACTGGGCCTGGAGGCAGTGCTGGCCGACGGTACCGTGGTGTCGTCCATGAACCGCATGCTCAAGAACAACACCGGCTACGACCTGAAGCAGCTGTTCATCGGCACCGAGGGCACGCTCGGGGTCGTGACCCGCGTGGTGCTGGCGCTCAAGGAACTCCCGACCAGCATCAACACGGCGCTGGTCGCGCTGGACGAGGTGGACAAGGTCGCGCGCCTGCTCAAGCATATGGACCAGAGTCTTGGCGGACAGCTCAGTTCCTTCGAAGTGATGTGGGGCGAGTTCTATCGAGCGGTCACTGTACCCGGCAGCCTGGCCGCGCCGCTCGAGCGCTCGCATCCCTTCTACGTCATCCTGGAGAGCCAGGGGGCGGACCCGGGACGCGACGCAGAGCGCTTCGAGTCGGCGCTCGGCGAGGCGCTCGAGGCCGGGCTCATCGTCGACGCAGCCATGCCGAAGTCGCGAGCGGAACGTGATCATTTCTGGGCCATCCGCGAGGACCTGGGTCCGATCAACAGCGACCGGCCATTGGTCGCCTACGACGTCAGCCTGCCGATCCGCGACATGCCGGCCTACGTGGACGAAGTCGAGACGCGCCTGAAGGCCAGGTGGCCAGACGGGAAGGTCTATGTATTCGGGCACATCGGCGACGGCAACCTGCACATCGTGGTCTGCCCACGGACCGCGGTCGCCGACCTGCACGCGCAGGCGGACCCGGCAATCTACGAGCCGCTGGTTCCCTACGGTGGTGCCGTTTCCGCCGAGCACGGCATCGGGCTGGACAAGAAGCGCTGGATGCCGCTGTCGCGCGGCGAGGACGAGCTCGAGCTGATGCGCCTGCTGAAGCGGAGCCTCGACCCGCGCAACATCCTGAACCCGGGCAAGGTGGTCGACGCCCACAGGAACCTGGCCTCGCGCTGAGGAGTCGCGATCAGGCCGGCAGCCGCTTGAAGCCGTCGACCCGGGCAACGAGCCGGCGGTCGCTGGTCAGCGCTATCGTCAACCGCAGGTCGAGGATCTTGGCGATCGCCGTGGCCAGCGACAGGCCGAGACCCGCGTGCGGGCCGCCATTGCCGCTGTGAATGCGGAAGAAGCGCTCACCCAGGCGCGGCAGGTCCTCTTCCTTCAGTTGCGGGGCATGGTTGTCGATGCTGAAGGCCCCGTCGCCTGCAATCCACATTCGAATGGAGGAACCGGCCGGCGCGTGCGCCACCGCGTTGCCGAGCAGATTGGCGATGAGACGGCTACACAGACCTGCGTCGGTATGCACCCAGGCCTCCTGGGGCATCTCGAAGTCCAGCTCCAGCAGACGTGCCTTTGCAGCGCCCGCAAGATGCGAAGCCTGGCGACGAATCTCCGCCGCCAGGTCAACCGGCTCCGGCTCGGGTTTCTGGATGCCCGACTCGTAGCGTGACAGCGACAGCAATGCGTCCACGATCTGTTCGAGTTCCTGGGCGGCCTTGCCGATTTCCTCGAGTGAACTGCGTGCCTGATCGCAGTCCTCCGCCATGGCGCCGACCTCGGCCAGCATGCGCGCTTCTGCCAGCGGGGTACGCAGTTCGTGCGCGACGTTGCGCGCGAAGCGCCGTTCACGCGCGACCGCCCGAACGAGTTGCTGGGTCATGTCCTGGATCTTGCCCGCGACGGGCTGCAGCTCGTTCGGCAGATCCGCGATGTCGAGCGTCGCCGCGGGATTGTCGAGATCGATGGCCGAGACCGAATGCGACAGGCGATCGACCGGCCGCAGGCTGCGCCGCACCGATACCACCGCGATGGTTACCGACACCAGCACCGTCGCCGCCGAGCAGATGAACACGAACAGGTGCAGGCGTTGCTCGAGTTCGATCAACGGCGTGATCTCGGCCGCCATGGCGACGGTGACCAGTTGCCGCGGGTCGCCCTCGGGAACTGCAAAGCTTTGCACTGCCAGGCGGCCGTCGTGCTGGTCCGGCAGCTCGATCCCGTAGTAAGTCGGGCCGGTCTTCACCGCCACCATTCGCGGCAGTTCGCGCCCGGCGCTGGAGTCGGAGCGCGCCAGCACGACCCCGGCCGCGTCCCAGACCTGGAAGAAGTTCTGGTGGGCCTGCGTGCGGAACTCCGGCATGTACTCGGCGATTCCCTCGGCGCCCGGGTTCTGCACCATGTAGGCGGCCAGCGCCTGCATGTGCGCCACCAGCGAGTCGTCGAAGCTGCCGTACAGCTCGTTGCGGACGAGCACGTGAAAGATGAACAGCCAGATCGCCAGCGACACGATGATCGCGGCGGACAGGCTGAGGATCAACCGCCCCGCCAGCGAACCCAGCAGGCGTTTACCCCACGACATAGCCGAAGCCGCGACGTGTCTCGATGAACTGCTCCACCCCGGCGGCGGCGAGTTTGGCACGAAGCGTGCTCATCAGCACTTCGATGACACTGTCCGAGGCGTCACTGTCGCTGTCGTAGAGTTGCTCGAAGATCGAGCCGCGCGACAGCACGTGGCCATGCCGGCGCACCAGCAATTCGAGCAGTGCGTACTCCTTTGGCGTCAGCGCCAGCTGGCGCTCGTTGGCCTGGGCGATCCGTGCGGAGGTGTCGATCTGCACCGGCCCGATCGCGACCAGTGGCGAAGGCTCGTCGAAATGGCGCCGGGCCAGCGCGAGAATGCGCGCCTTGACCTCGGTGAACGCAAAGGGCTTGACCAGATAGTCGTCGGCGCCGAGGTTGAGCGCCTCGACCCGATCATCCACCTGGTCGCGGGCCGACAACACCAGGATGCGTGTCGGCAGCCTGGCCGTACGGACGTGGCGCAGCACCTGCAGCCCATCGACTCGCGGCATGAGAACGTCCAGCACGATTACGTCAAACGGAGTGTCGTGAAGCCGCTCCAGCGCCTCCTGGCCGTCACTGGCGGTCTCGACGACCATGCCCTGCGCGCGCAACCCCGTAGCCAGGGCCTCGCGCAGCCGTTCCGAGTCATCCACGACGAGCACGCGCATGGGTGCCACTTTGCGCAATTTCGCCGCGGCGGGAATCCGTAAGAGTTGCAGCGGCACGGCACGGGTCCACGTCCCGGGCATGCCGCAAATTGCGGGGGTTCATGGCAGCCCGACTTCAGGATTGCTTAAGCCGTGCCGTGTACAAATGTTCTTAAGGAAAACCCAAGGAAGCTTCAGGAAAAGCCAAGGAAGTGCGGTACTGGTCGGGTGACGGGGGCCGCTTCAGGGCGAGAGGCTTCAGGAGGAAGAGATGAAGGCTCGATCGGAAGTCATGCTTGCAGTCGTCGGTACCCTGGCGCTGGCTGCGGCGGCGGGTGCGCAGACGCAGGAGCCGCTGCAGACGGAGCAGCAGGTGCGGCAGCGTACCGAGGAACAGCTCAAGAATGCTGGCGAGGCGAGCCAGGTGCGCACGCAGCAGCAGGTCGAACAGGTCATCCAGCAGGGTGCGGGGGAGAAGGCCGGCGCCGGCGCACAAGGCCAGATGGCCCAGGGACGCCAGCGCATCTACGGCGAACAGCTGATGACCGAGCAGGAGCGCAACCGCTACCAGGAGCGCATGCAGAGCATGAAGACGGAGCAGGAGCGCAAGCAGCTGCAGAAGGAACACAAGCAGCAGATGCAGGCGCGGGCCAAGCAGCAGGGGAAAGCGCTGGACAAGAACGGCAACGTCCTGACAGCCGACCAGCTGCAGGACCGCGATCGTGACCAGGACATGGATCGTGACCGTGACAGGACTCATCAGATGGACCAGATGTCACGGCCGATGCCGGCGCCTACGCCAGCACCCGGGATGGGTGGTGGCGGCGGCGGTGGTGGTGGCGGCGGCGGCCGCGGCGGAGGATGACAAGGAGTGTCATGAGCGAACAGTGCGCAGGGAATGACGCGCACGACGACGGGAGCCCCGATCGCCAGGGTGGTGGTCGGGGCTCAACTTTTTCAGGGACGACAAAGGGGGCTCA
>JAHEAZ010000112.1:2942-5656 GCA_024642505.1 Gammaproteobacteria bacterium | reverse complement strand
TCAAGGCCAAGTACTCGAAGATCAGTTCGGGCGCGATCAACTTCAACGCCTCGCTGGCGCTGCAGGAAGCGGCACTCTTAGGCTTTGGTGACATCTTCTGGGAAGACCCGAACAAGCACGACTTTGTGTACCTGAACAACGTCAAGCCGGAAAATGAGCAGGAGAACATCAATCTGTCGATCAAGGGTGACTTCGACCTCGGTGCGAATACGCTGACCGCCGTTGCCGCCTACAACGACCAGACCAACTACTTCCTGACCGACGGCACCAGCGCGGCTTTCTACCTGTACAGCCTGACCGATTCCTGCATCCAGACCAACGACGCGCGCGCCGCCGACACCCCGTTGCCGTCGCCCTTTTATTACTCGAACACCAGCGGCGGCTTCGTCGACAGCTTCCTGCCACCCTATGGCCCGACCACCTGTGACGGCTACCAGTACCAGGTGCGCGACCAGAAGGACATGAGCCTGGAGTTGCGGCTGACCTCGCCGGGAGACCAGGCGCTGCGCTGGGTCGCTGGCGTCTACTTCGCCGACATCGATCGCGATGTCGTGGTGTCGCAAGGCTCCGACAGCGGCGGTGGCTTCGTCAAGAAGCCGCTGGTGGTGACCGGCCAGCCCAACCCGACCGACCTGCTTTACGACGACAGCTACAACAGCCAGGTCTATGCCGGTTTCGGCCAGCTGGCCTATGACGTCGTCGACAACCTCGAGATCGCCCTCGCCGTGCGCTACGACACGGAGAAGCGCAAGGTCGACAACAACGTGCCCAAGGTGCCGCCGCAGACCCCGGGCTTCTTTGGTAGCAACGACTACATCAACCCGGCCTACGTGCAGGACCCGACACTTACGGAGATCCCGGGCCGCAAGAACACCTACAGCCAGTTCCAGCCCAAGTTGTCGGTCAACTGGAAGGCGATGGATGGCCTGGCGCTGTTCGCCTCCTACGGCTACGGCTTCCGTTCGGGCGGCTTCAACTCGACCGGCAGCTCGGCGACCGTGGAGTTGTTCTACAGCGGCCTGTGCCTTGGCGATACGCAGGCGCCACCGGCCAATTTCCCGGTCTGCACGGGCGACAACCGCAGCCTGCAGAATGTCAACGACGACTACAAGAAGGAAGTTTCCAAGGCGGGCGAGCTCGGTTTCAAGGCGAACCTGCTTGACGGCGCCCTGTCATTCAACGGCGCGGTGTTCAAGACCGACGTAGAGAACCTGCAGTTCTTCAACTTCTTCGCCGGCCCCTTCGGACTGCTGCGCGTCGTCACCAATGCTGAAAAGGCCTCGATCAAGGGCTTCGAGCTCGACGGGCGTTGGCGTGCCACCGAGCACATAACCCTGTTCGCGGGTTACAGCGCGACCGATACCGAGATCAACCGCTATGACGGCCGGCCGTACACCAAGGGAAACAAGATTCCCTACGCGCCTAAGTACACGGCCAACGCGGGTATCGACTTCGCCATGCCCATGGGGGCCTCGGACTGGATGCTGAACGCACGCCTCGACGCGTCCTTCGCGGGTGAGACCTGGTTCCACCCGGTGCAGGGAGAGAAGGTCCCCAACCTGTTCACCGGTTTTGGATTTGGCCAGGGCGAGTTCTCCAAGCAGAAGCGTGATCCGTATGCGGTCATGAACGCACGCCTGGGGGTGTCCAACGGCACCTGGGGCCTGACCGCCTGGGGCCGCAACATCGGCGACGAAAAGTACCTGCAGGAGATCATTCCGGCGCCGGAATTTGGCGGCTCATTCATCCACGATTCGCCGGGCGCGAGCTACGGCGTGGAGGCGAGTTACAAGTTCCGCTGAGCTGCGGCGGGGCGCAGTACGAGGGCCCGGGCGGGGTGACCTGCCCGGGCCTTTTCTTTTCGGGGGATATACGGCGCACCGCCAATCAAAGACCAGTCGCCTGCGGGGCCTGGCCCCCGCAGCTTGCTCATTCGGCGATACCGAATACCCTGAGCGCGTTCCCGCGCAGGAACAGTTTCCTGACCTCGGGCTTGAGCTTGAGCGCCGCGACCTCGTCGATCGTGCGCTTGAAGCCCAGCACCGGGAAGTCGGTGCCGAACATCACCTTGCTGCGGCCATAGCTGTTGAGGTAGCGGACGAAGCTGTCGGGCCAGTACTTCGGACTGTGGGCGTCGGCCACGATGTGCACGTTCTCGTGCTTCCAGGCCATGGCGATCATCTCGTCATGCCAGGGGATGCCGACGTGGATGCCGCACAGCTTCAGTTCGGGAAAATCGCAGGCGACGGCGTCGAGCGCGATCGGCCGACCCACGCTCCTCAGTCGCTGGTCCGGCGAGTAGATGAGCGACTGGCCTACCTGCGCGAGGAACGGAACCCCAAGTTCCACACATTTAGCATAGAACGGGTACCACTTCGCGTGGTCCGGGGCGAGTTCGAACCAGTGCGGGTAGGCATGAGCGCCAATGAAACCCATGTTCTTCACCGCATCCTCGAACGCGCGCACGCCGGCCATGCCCTGGGTCGGGTCGATCCCGGCCAGGCCATAGAATCGGCCCGGATATTTCTCGCAGGCACGGGCCACGACCTCGTAGGGCATGTGGTAGGAGCCGGGCAGCCCTAACCGTCCGGTTCGGGCAGCGACGAGGAAACCGCGCTCGATGCCGGCCTCGGCCATCTGCTCGAGCATCTGCTCGAGCGTGAAACCTGGCATGGGGTCCTTCGACTTGACCTTGCCGACGAAGAAACCGTCCT
>JAHEAZ010000112.1:0-2842 GCA_024642505.1 Gammaproteobacteria bacterium | reverse complement strand
CGGGCAGCGACGAGGAAACCGCGCTCGATGCCGGCCTCGGCCATCTGCTCGAGCATCTGCTCGAGCGTGAAACCTGGCATGGGGTCCTTCGACTTGACCTTGCCGACGAAGAAACCGTCCTTCCAGTCGGGCCGGTGCGACAAGGCCTCGGGCGTCCAGATATTGACGACCGCATCGATCGCCTTCACGTCCACGTCGGTCAATCCCATGCTGAAACCTCCCGCTGGAGTCAGTCCGCGGCGACGGCAGCGCCGCTCGCCAGCATCTCGTCGATCTGCTGCGCATCGTAACCCGCTTCCCGCAGCAGCTCGCGGGTGTGCTCACCGAGTCGAGGCGCGTGCCGGCGTGTCTCGTCGGCGGGCGTACCGAAGAAGTTCACCGGGAAGGCGGTACCGCGCAGCCTGCCCTCGGTCGGGTGCTCGGTGAACTTCCAGAAGCCGGTCTGGTTCAGGTGCGGATCCTCGGCGAGCTCCGCCAGCGTATTCACGCGGTTGATCGGCACGCTGGTCTTGCCGAACAGGTCGAGCCACTCCTGCGTGGTGCGCGTCGCCATGATCCTGGCCGTCTCGGCGTAGGTGTCGTCGATATTCCTGGTGCGGTCCCCCATGGTCCTGAAGCGCGGGTCCTCCAGCAGGTCCGGCCTGCCGGCCACCTCGCAGAACGTGTTCCAGTGGGTGTTCATGTACGGCAGGATCGCGATGTACCCGTCCAGGGTCTGGTAGGGCTTGCGGTGCTCGCTCATCAGCCGCACGTAGCCGGGTGGCCCCATCGGCGGGTCGAAGGTCATGCCCCATAGATGTTCCGCCATCACGAACGAGACCATGGTCTCGAACATGGGGACCTCTATCTCCTGGCCCTTGCCGGTGCGCTCGCGACTGAACAGTGCCGCGAGCACGCCATAGACGACCGTGATGGCCGTGGTCTTGTCGGCGACCACGGTCGGCAGGTAGCGCGGCTCGCCCAGCACGAGCTTGTTCAGCATCGCGATGCCGGATATCGACTGGATCGAATCGTCGAGCGCCCCCCGGCTGCCGTAGGGTCCCTTGCGGCTGTAGCCATAGGCGCCACAGTAGATGATCTGCGGGTTGACCAATTTGAGCGCCTCGTAGTCGAGACCGAGCTTGGTCATGACCTGCGGCCGGTTGTTGTGGATGAACACGTCGGCACCACGGGCCAGGTCCAGGGCCGCCTGCCGCCCGCTGGGCTGCTTGACGTCGAGCACGATGTCGCGCTTGTTGCGGTTGCAGGTGAGGTAGAGCGCTGCCATGCCCTTGTGGTGGGCTGCACCCAGCTGACGGTTGCTGTCGCCAAACGGAGCCTCGATCTTGATGACCTCGGCACCCATGTCGGCGAGCATCTGGCAGGCCCAGGGACCCAGCACGACGCTGGTGAATTCGATGACGCGCACGCCCTCGAGGGGACCGGGCATGGACATTCTCCTGGTGGATGCGCGCCGACAATTCCGGATCGCAGTAAATCCGACTGTATACAATCGGCCCGAGGGCCGGCAATGCTTGAAAACCCCGCCTGTTCCTGTGCCAGGCCGGCATCGGCCCCGCCGGGGTGAAAGATCCAGCGTAACGGGTTAAATTGTCCGGACATTCCCCAGCGGGAGAGACACCAGCATGTCCCAGCCAACCTACATTGACGACTTCACCCGCCAGTTCGCGCTGAGGCCAGCCGACACGGCGCTGGTCATCGTCGACCTGCAGTACGCCAGCGGCAGTCGCCGGCACGGCCTCGGCAAGCTGCTCGCCGCGCAGGGCAAGCTGGCCGATGCCGAATACAGATTCGCACGCATCGAGAATCTGGTGGTCCCCAATTCCCGGCGTCTTGCCGAGGCGTTCCGCGCCCTCGGCGCGCGCGTCGTCTACGTGACCTATGGCGCCCACCTGCCCGATTTCAGCGACGCGCCCATCCACCTGAAGGACTGGATGAAGGCGATCGACAACCGTGTCGGCGCACCCGAACACGAGATCGTGGACGAGGTCCGGCCGCAGCCCGGCGAGCTGGTGCTCAACAAGACGACGATGGGAGCATTCGGTTCGACCGGGATCGAGGCCCACCTGCGTGGCATGGGCATTGCCAACATCGTGGTCACGGGCGTGTCCACCAACAACTGCGTCGGCATGACCGCCATGGAGGCCTGCGATCGACAGTTCGGCGTCGTGGTCGTCTCGGACGCGACCGGAACCTGCAGCGATGAAATGCAGGAAGCAACCCTGAAGACGTTTCGCCGGCTGTGGGGACGCGTCCTGTCGACCGACGAGGTCGTCGCCGAGATGATGTCGAACGCCGGCTCGCGCCCCACCGCAGTCACAAGTTGAGCGTACCCGCAGTGAATGTTGCGGAGGCGCTGGCTACACGCTCGTCCAAGCGCGCCTTCCTGAGCGATGCAGTCCCGCGTGAGCAGGTCGCACAGGTACTTGCGCTGGCCGGTCTTGCGCCCAGCGGCAGCAACATCCAGCCCTGGCACGTTTACGCGGTCTCCGGCGACGCCCGCAACAAGCTCTGCGCGGCAGTCATCGATGCGGCCCTGAACCACCGTACAGCCCATCAGCGCGAGTACCACTACTACCCGCAGCAATGGCGGGAGCCCTACCTGTCCCGCCGGCGCGCCTGCGGCTGGGGCCTCTACGCGACCCAGGGCATCCAGCGCGGCGACCGCGAGGCTGCGTTCAAGCAGGAACTGAAGAACTTCAGCTTCTTCGGCGCGCCAGTCGGACTCTTTTTCTACATCGATCGCGACATGCAGCCGGGCAGCTGGCTGGACCTGGGCATGTTCGTCCAGAGTGTCATGCTGGCCGCACGCGGGCTCGGCCTCGACACCTGTCCGCAGGCA
>JAHEAZ010000041.1 GCA_024642505.1 Gammaproteobacteria bacterium | reverse complement strand
CGGTGCAGGCCTTCTACGAGCAGACCCTCGGGCTCGCCTGCGGCCTGCAGTACCAGTTCGAGAGCGAAAGCTTCGGCCGGATGATCGGCACCGGCGGCGCGACCCTGGTGCGGGCCAGGAACTTCGGCCGGGTGGTCGAGGACGTCATGCTGGGAGTCATCCATTACGGCCTGCCGCCCGGCTTCGCGCCTTCGCTGCGACAGGTCTGCCGGGCGCCGAACCGCGGGCTGGTTGCCGTGCAGCTAGTGGTGGAAGGTCTCGACGAGGTCATCAACCGGGCTGCGACAGCGGGCTATGAGCTGGCCGCCGGGCTGGCGCAGGTCGACCTGGCTCCCTGGGGTCGGATCCGGACCGCCACGCTGCGAGGGCCTCATGGCGTGGCGCACTGGTTGCGGGAAATACCTACCAGCTGACCAAAAAGGCGGGCAGAAGGGGGAAGATTGTCCGCCAGATGGTCATTTCATCCCACCCGGACGCATTTTGCCTGGACATGTGTTGTCCGGGCACAACGAAATCAGTGCGTTCTTGTATACAGGAGCCGTTGGTGGCCATAAATGCCGGGGAAATAAGCGTTGCTGGATCGCAACAGCGTATTGATTCTGGATTCTAGATCAGCTACCTTGCAGCCACGATCGGCCACGGGGCCGTGTTTTTAGCTCGCAACAACGGCCTGGATTCCGGCGGAAACAACGCGTCGGCGCTTCCATCGCCACAACAGATTTGTCTGCATCAAGCAGGGGAGATTCTCTAATGCGTTCATCGCTCAAGAGCAACATCGCCGCAGTGCTCGCGGCGGCCGGGATGGCGCTTGCCGCGCCAGCAGTCCTGGCCCAGTCGAACACCCAGGGCGCAATCGTCGGCAACGTCGTCAAGGACTCGGGCGCCGAGATCGTCATCATCAGCCGTGACTCGGGCCTCACCCGCTCGATCACCCCGGATAGCGAAGGCCGTTTCGCAGCCACGGCACTGCCGACGGGCCGCTATTCGGTGACCCTCAAGACGCCGGGCTCGCCCGACCAGAACGTCGACGTCGTCGTCGGCGTGGGTTCCAACAGCGTTGTGCGCTTCGACCAGATGATGGTTTCCGAAGTCGTCGTGACCGGCGAGCGCCGCGTCGCCGCCATCGACACCTCCACCGTCGAGGCCAACCTGCAGATCACGGCCGACGAGCTGGCCGAGCTGCCGGTCGCCCGCACCGAGACCGCCGTCGCGCTGCTCGCGCCGGGCACCACGCTCGGCGACTACCGCTTCCCGGGAACGCAGGGTGGCCAGACCGCCGGCCTGGCGTCCTTCTCCGGTTCGTCGGTGGCCGAGAACGCGTACTTCGTCAACGGCTTCAACGTCACCAACTTCCGCAACGGCCTGGGTGGCAGCACCATTCCGTTCGAGGCCTATAACGACTTCCAGGTCAAGACCGGCGGCTACAGTGCCGAATTCGGCCGGTCCACCGGCGGCGTGGTCAACACTACCACCAAGCGTGGCACCAACGAGTGGAAGTTCGGCGTGAACGTGACCACCGTCTTCCCGTCTCTGGAAGGCAGCCAGAGCGACGTGTACTACACCGACCCGACCACGGGCGAGAGGGAGCTGTTCCAGGCCTTCAAGCGCGATGAAGTCGAGGACACCACGGCCAACCTCGAGATCGGTGGCCCGATCCTCAAGGACCGGCTGTTCGTCTACGGCCTGTACCAGTTCCGTGACCAGACGGCCACCAACTGGACCATCAGCCAGCGTCTCGTGGACAAGTCCACCGACCCGTTCTGGCTGGGCAAGGTCGACCTGAAGATCACCGACAACCACCTGCTCGAGTTCACCTACTGGTCGGACCAGAATGATGTCGAGCGCGAGACTTTCGAGAGCGCCGATACCGCCGCGAACTTCAAGGGCAACTCGATCGGCAAGGGCGTGCTGGAGAACGGTGGCGACAACTGGATCGCCAAGTACACCGGCTACCTGGGCGATAATTTTACCCTGTCGGCGCTCTACGGCACCGGCAAGTATGCGCGCAGCGAGGTCGGCGCCGGTGACACCTGCCCGGTGGTCGTCGATGCGCGCGTCTCGGCCGCCAATCAGGGTTGCTCCACCTCGTCCACCGGCCAGGTCGGTTCTCAGAATGATGAGCGCGAAGCCTATCGAATCGACTTCGGTTACCGGCTCGGCGATCACCAGCTGCGCTTCGGCTATGACAACGAGACCAACAAGTCGACTGACAGCATCGAATACTCGGGCGGGGTCTACTATCGTTATGTGTCCGCCGTTCCTGGTACGACGATCCAGGGCGGGGTCGTGCCCGCCGGCGTGACCGAGCTGGTCCGTATCCGTTACTACGACAACGGTGGCAGCTTCGAGGTGGAATCGCAGGCCCTGTACCTCGAGGACAACTGGAACGTGACCGACAACTTCCTGCTGTCGCTCGGTGTCCGCAACGAGGTCTTCGAGAACTTCAACAGCCTCGGCGAGAGCTTCGTCAAGATGGACAACCAGTGGGCGCCGCGCCTCGGCTTCTCCTGGGACATGAAGGGTGACGCCTCGAGCAAGCTCTACGGCAACGCCGGCCGCTACTACCTGCCGGTGGCGTCGAACACCAACATCCGCCTGGCGGGTGGCGAGCTGTTCACGCAGCAGTACTTCCAGTTCAGCGGCATCGACACCGCCGGCGACTGGTCGCCGGTTTCGGTGGGCGCTGCGGTCGGCGACCTGCAGTTCTACTCGGACGGCACCATCAAGGACCCGACAACGATCGTTAACCAGGACCTGGACGCCCACTACCAGGATGAGTTCATCCTCGGCTACCAGTTCCAGCTGAACGACCTGTGGTCCTTCGGCATCAAGGGCGTCTACCGCGACCTGAAGTCCTCGCTGGAGGACATGGCGCTCGACGTGGGCATCCAGGCCTATGCCGACTCCCAGGGCATCGGTTGCGGTACAGCCGTTGATTTCTGCGTAGGTGGCTTCGACTACTACGTCCTGACCAACCCGGGCAAGGACGTCAAGATGTCGGTGGACTTCGGCGATGGCAACGGCCTGACCCCGATCGTTCTCGATGCCAAGACGCTGGGTTATCCCAAGGCCCAGCGTACCTACAAGGCGGTTGAGCTGACGGCCGACCGGGCCTTCGACGACAACTGGTACATGAAGGCGTCCTATGTCTACGCCAAGGCCAAGGGCAACATCGAGGGCTACGTGAACTCCGACGTCGGCCAGGACGACGCCGGCATCACGATCTCCTTCGACCAGCCGGGCCTGACGGATGGCGCCTACGGCCGCCTGCCGAACGATCGTGAGCACACGCTCAAGTTCTTCGGCCTGTACCAGCTCACCCCGGAATGGCGCTTCAGCTCCAACATGTATGCTCAGTCCGGTCGCCCGCGCAACTGCCTGGGCGTGCACCCGACGGACGATTTCGCGGCCGCCTACGGCAACGATTCGTTCTACTGCAACGTGAGCGGCACGAGCACCCTGGTGCCACGCGGCACCGCCGGCGAGACGCCCTGGATCTACAACATCGACCTCGGCATTGAGTATCGTCCGGCGTTCTTCGACGACAACATGTCGGTGAAGCTGGACGTGTTCAACGTCTTCAACTTCCAGGACGCGGTGTACCAGGACGAGTACGGCGAGGAGACGAGTGGCGCGCCCCGCTATTCGTATGCCTCCACGGTGCGCTACCAGCGTGCCCGTGCGGTGCGTCTGGGCGTGACCTACAACTTCGGCATCAAGTAAGCCAGCAGCGCAAGCTGCAACTCAGGGGCCGCCCGCAAGGGCGGCCCCTTTTTCATGGGCGCTCGAATCAGGCCGGTGGAGTTCCGTGGGCCGGCCCGACCACCTTCTCGATTGCCCCGCGCCGAGTGATGTGAACCAGCAGTCCGAGCGCGCAGAAATTCAGCACGGCTATCGCGCCGACCAGCGGGAATGGCGTGCCGTTTGCCAGGTAGGCAACCAGCTGCGTTGCAGCGGCGCCCACCAGCAGCTGGACGAAGCCCAGCAGGCCCGAGGCGGCACCGGCGACGTCGGGTGCAGAGATGATCGCCCCGGTAGTGGAATTTGGCGCCGACAGGGCGTTGGCCCCGCAGACCAGCATGCCCGGCAGGAACAGCGCCAGCGGGTGGTCGACGCCCAGCACCGCGAGCAGCACCAGTGTCACGGCACCGGCGAAGGCGAGCCCGGCGCCCATGCGCATCATTCTCAATCCGCCGAGTCGTCGCGCCATGCGGGCGGTGAAGAGGAAGCCGAGGAACGAGGCGAAGGCGGGCAGGAAGAACAGCAGTCCATAGGTGGACGGCTTGACGCCGAACACCTGGATGGCGACGTAGGGCGCCGAGGTGATGAACACCGTCACCGAGCCCATCATGCTGGATCCGAACAACACGTAGGCCATGTAGCCGGGCGAAGACAGCAGCCGGCGATAGCTGGACAACGTCCGCGGCGAGGGTCCGGCCGCAGGTTCGGCCGCATGGGTCTCGGTGGTGCGCGCCAGCGTGAAATACAGCACGGCAGCGCCCATCAGGATGGCCAGCGCAAAGGCTGCGCGCCAGCCGATCCATTCGACCGTGAATCCCCCGAGCGTTGGCGCAAACATCGGCACCACCAGCACGGCGGTAGCGGTGGTCGCCATGGCGCCCGCCGCGCGGTCGATCCCGAAGAAATCGGTGATGGTGGCGCGCGCCACGGCCATAGCGGCGCCCGCACCGAAGGCCTGCAGGATGCGCGAGGCGATCAGCAGCTCGATGGACGGTGCGAACAGCCCGGCCAGGCTGCCGGTCACGAACAGGCACAGGCCGGCGACGATCACCGGCCGGCGCCCGAAGCGGTCCGACAGCGGCGCCACCGTCAGGTTGCCGAACGCGATCGCCACCAGTGCCAGGCTGACCAGCAACTGCGTGGTCGAGGCGCGCACGGCGAACTCCGTGGCGATCGCCGGCAATGCCGGCAGCAGCACGTGCATGCCGAAAGGTCCGAGGGAGCCAATCGCTGCCGAGGCGACGATCAGTCGCTTACCCTGCTGTCGTCTGTTCACGGGAGAAGGGTTCCAGCCAGGCGGTCATCTTGCGGTCGTCCGCCGATGGCAGCAAGGGCGCGGGGACGGGAATCCTGCTAATGTTGCCAGTCCCGCAGCGGTTCCTACGCCATGGATTACGGCTACATCGAGCGCATCCTCAAGGCGCGCGTCTATGACGTGGCGATCGAGTCTCCGCTCGACCCGGCCCCACGCCTGTCACGCCGCCTCGGCAGCCGGGTCCTGTTCAAGCGCGAGGACCTGCAGCCGGTCTTCTCGTTCAAGCTGCGCGGCGCCTACAACAAGATCGCTCACCTTTCTGTCCAGCAGGCCGCCCGCGGCGTGATCTGCGCCTCGGCTGGCAACCACGCTCAGGGCGTGGCGCTCGGCGCGCACCGGCGCGGCATCCGGGCGGTGATCGTCATGCCGGAGACGACCCCGGCCATCAAGGTCCAGGCGGTCCGTGACCTCGGCGGCGAGATCGTGCTGCATGGCGACGACTACGATGCCGCATATGCGTACTCGCTCGAGCTGGCCGAGCGACAGGAGCTGGTATTCATCCACCCCTTTGACGATCCGGAAGTAATCGCCGGCCAGGGCACCATCGCCATGGAGCTGCTGCGACAGCGGCCGGAAGGCATCGACGCAATCTTCGTGCCGGTGGGGGGTGGCGGGCTGATTGCCGGCATCGCGGTCTACGTCAAGTCGCTTTACCCGGCGATCCGCATCATCGGCGTGGAGCCGGACGATGCTGCCGGCATGAAGGCTTCGCTCGCGGCCGGCGAGCGGGTGACGCTCGAGCGGGTCGGCATCTTTCACGATGGCGTGGCAGTACGCACGGTGGGCGAGGAGACTTTTCGCCTGGCCCAGAAGTACGTGGATGAGATCGTCACGGTCTCGACCGATGAGACCTGTGCCGCGATCCAGGACATCTTCGAGGACACCCGGGCGATCGTCGAGCCCGCGGGCGGCCTCGCGGTTGCCGGGATGAAGAAATGGGTGGCGCGCGAAGGTTGCCGCGACAAACTACTGGTGGCCATCAACTGTGGCGCCAACATGAACTTCGACCGGCTGCGTCACGTGGCGGAGCGTGCCGACCTCGGCGGCGAACGCGAGGCGCTGTTCGCGGTTGAAATCCCGGAGCGCCCTGGTACTTTCCGTCGCTTCTGTGAACTGCTCGGTCGGCGCAGTGTCACCGAGTTCAACTATCGTTACGGGGACACCGAGCGGGCGCAGATCTTCGTCGGCATCGCACTGACCGGTGGCCACGAGGAACGCCATGCGTTGCGACAGGCCATCGAGGAGGCGGGTTTCCCGGTGCTGGACATGACCGAGAACGAGATGGCCAAGCTGCACGTGCGTTACATGGTGGGCGGGCACGCACGCGGCATCGCCAACGAGCACCTGTTCCGCTTCGAATTCCCGGAGCGACCCGGGGCGCTGTCCAGGTTCCTGCAGGCAATCGGCTCGCGCTGGAACATAAGCCTGTTCCACTACCGTAATCACGGCTCGGACTACGGCCGGGTGCTGGCCGGTATCCAGGTTCCGGCTGCCGACCGGGACGAGCTCACCCGCCACCTCGACGAGCTGCACTATGGTTATGTCGAGGAGACCGACAATCCGGCCTACCGCATGTTCCTGGGGAGCTGAGGTGCGGAGCTCTGGCCCGACGTCTCCCAGGGTAAACGGGAGCAGCAGACGGAACCTGGGGGCACGTGGATCAGGCGGAAACTGAGCGGCTGCCAGCTACCGCGACGATCCGGCCAGCAGGCTGGCGCGCGGAATTCCTGTTCGCACTGCTGCTTTTCGCAGGCGCCGCAACGGCGCTGTGGCTGACCTGGCCGGGGGCCACGTTCCTGTCGACAGGACACTGGCCGCAGACGCTGTTCTTCCTGGTCTTCAGCCTGTTCACGATTTCCATCGGGTTCCCACACCCCGTCTTCGGCCATGTTTCCTTCGACCGCGTCGCGCAGGTCTCCAGCATCCTGGTGCTGGGCCCGGTCGACGCCGCCTGGGTCGCTGGCCTGGCGTCGTTGATCTATCCATGGCACCGGCTGCGCCAGGGCGTCCCGTTGCCGAAGGTCATCGACGCGGTAATTACCAACGCCGGGCTCATGACCCTGGTAGTGCTGGGCGCGGGATTGCTGTACGCCTGGTCCGGGGGGTCGGTGCCGCTCGATACGCTGGACCTCGAGTCCCTCGGGCAGCTGCTGCTGCTGATCCTGGTCATGCAGGGGCTCAACGAGCTTGGCATGGCGGGAATCTTCCTGTGTCGTTCCAAGGATCCCTTCCAGGTCATCAGCCTGTTCGAGACCGTCACCGAGCTGGTTTCCGGGCTGATCGCCATCCTGGTAGCCATCGTCTTCACGCAGATGGACCTGGCGGTGTTCGCGCTGCTGTTGGTGGTGCTGAGTGCCGGCATGCTGGGGCTCAAGCAGTTTGCACAGATGCGCCGCAAGCTGGAGCAGCTGGTGGACGCGCGCACCGAGGCGCTCCAGGAGAAGACGGAGGCGCTCGAGCAACTGGCTACGCGCGACATGCTGACCGGGCTTCGGAACCGTCGCTTCGCCGACGAGTTCGTGCAGCGCGAGATCGACCTGGCGCACCGGAGCGGCCGCGAACTGAGCGTGGCGCTGGCCGACGTCGACCACTTCAAGCAGATCAACGACGGCTATTCCCACGCAGTGGGCGACCGGGTGCTGCAGCGGGTGGCGAGGATCTTCAGCGACCGGGTCCGCAGCACCGACCTCATCGCCCGCTATGGTGGCGAGGAGTTCCTTTTCTGCTTCAGTGGTGCCGGCGAAGACATGGCAGGCCAGGTCTGCGAGGACCTGCGCCGGACGGTAGAGTCTTTCGACTGGTCCACGGTGTCGGCAGGCCTTCAGGTCACGATCAGCATGGGGGTCATCGGCCGCAGGGAGGATACCAACGCCGAGTCGATGGTGGCCGCCGCGGATGCGCGGCTGTACCGTGCCAAGCACATGGGGCGGAACCTGGTGGTCGCGGAGGCGACCGTCACGCGTCCGCTGCTGTGACGCGGGAGACGGGTAGGCCGGACGCGGCCACGCCGCGCTTCCCGGCCTGATTACCCTTCGACGTGATGATGGCAAGTCGCTCCAGAACGGGGCGCAATCTCTTCTTCTTGACTTATGCTTCAATATTTATTTAAATGTTGAAGCATGAACAAGGATACAGCAATCAAGGCGCTGGCCGCGCTCGCCCAGGCGTCGCGGCTGGACGCCTTCAGGCAACTGGTGCAGGCAGGCCCTGAAGGCCTGGCGGCTGGCGAGCTGGCCAGCAGGCTCGATATTTCTCCGCCGGCGCTGTCGTTTCACCTGAAAGGCCTTGTTCACGCCGGCCTGGCGAATTCGCACCAGGAGGGTCGCTTCGTCTACTACTCGGCCGACTTCGACACCATGCAGTCGCTGCTCGGCTACCTGACCGACAACTGCTGCGCCGGCGCGTCCTGCGTGCCGGCCGCGCCAACCCGCCGCGCTGCGGCGACCAGGAGACAGCCATGAAACGGTTTCACGTACACGTCTCGGTGAATGACCTCGAGCAGAGCACAGCGTTCTATTCCCACCTGTTCGGCACGCCGCCGACGCTGCAGAAGCCTGGCTACGCCAAGTGGATGCTCGACGATCCGCAAATCAACTTCGCCATTACGACGGCGATGGGCCAGGCCGGCATCGAGCATCTCGGGCTGCAGACCGACAGCGATCCGGAACTCGAGCAAGTCCATGGGCGCATGGTCGAGGCCGGCGCAATGATCAAGGACGAGAAATCGGCGACCTGCTGTTACGCGGTGTCCGACAAGCACTGGACGGTGGATCCGCAAGGCATCGTCTGGGAGGCGTTCCACACGCTGAGTGAAGCAAAGCGTTTCGGCGACGACCACGGATTGTCAGCGGCAAAAGCCAGGCGGCCCACAGCGGCCGCCGCCAGTTGTTGCGGCTCGCAGGCGACCGGCTGCTGCTGATGGATCGGCCGTTCAATGTGCTGTTCCTCTGCACCGGCAATTCGGCGCGCAGTATTCTCGCCGAATCGCTGCTGAACCACTGGGGCCGCGGACGCTTTCGCGGCTTCAGTGCGGGCAGCTTCCCGACCGGCCGGGTCAACCCGCATGCAGCGGCTCTTCTTGAAAGCCTGCGGATCCCCGCCAGGGACGCGCGCAGCAAGAGTTGGGACGAATTTGCCGCACCCGGTGCGCCGGAGCTCGACTTCGTCATCACGGTCTGTGACAACGCCGCCGGCGAGGTCTGCCCCATCTGGCCGGGACGGCCGGTGACTGCGCACTGGGGCGTCGAGGATCCGGCCGCCGCGACCGGCTCGGAGCTCGACGTCACCAACGCCTTCCGCCGCGCGTTCGAGGTGCTGGAACACCGTGTCAAGGCCTTCACCGGGCTGCCGATCGCGTCGCTCGAGCAGCTGACGTTGCAGCAGCACATGGACCAGATCGGCCACAGCCAACCGCCCGCGGCAGGTGCGTGATGGGCAAGGTGAGCAACTCCCCGTGACCGCACAATGCGACATCGCCGCGCGCCACGCACAAGATGCCCAGCTTGGATTCTTCGAGCGCTACCTGACGCTATGGGTCGCGCTGTGCATTGCGGCCGGTGTCGGACTCGGGCAGGTCGTGCCGGGCGTGGTGGACGCGGTGTCCAGGCTCGAGGTCGCGCGGGTCAACCTGCCGGTCGGCCTGCTGATCTGGGTCATGATCATCCCGATGCTGGTGAAGATTGATTTCGGCCGGCTGCACGAGGTCCGTCAGCACGCTCGCGGCATCGGCGTCACCCTGTTCGTCAACTGGGCAGTGAAGCCGTTCTCGATGGCGCTGCTCGGCTGGGTCTTCATCCGCCACGCGTTCGCGCCGTGGCTGCCTGCCGACCAGCTGGACAGCTATATCGCCGGCCTGATCCTGCTGGCCGCGGCACCGTGCACCGCGATGGTGTTCGTGTGGAGCAACCTGTCGAAGGGCGAACCCAGTTTCACGCTGACCCAGGTCGCGCTCAACGACGTGATCATGGTGTTCGCTTTCGCGCCGATCGTTGGCCTGCTGCTCGGCGTCTCGGCGATCGTCGTACCCTGGGAAACGCTGCTCATTTCGGTGGTCATGTATATCGTGGTGCCGCTGGCCATCGCGCAGGCCTGGCGCCGTGCGCTGCTCGGACGAGGCCAGGACAAATACAGGGCAGCCATCGAGCGCATGGGGCCCTGGTCCCTGGTGGCGCTGCTGGCGACCCTGGTGCTGCTGTTCGCCTTCCAGGGCGACGCGATCCTGGCGCAGCCGCTGGTCATCGCGCTGCTCGCCGTGCCGATCCTGATCCAGGTGGTCTTCAATTCGAGCCTGGCGTACCTGCTGAACCGACGCCTCGGCGTGGCCCATTGCGTCGCCGGTCCCTCCGCCCTGATCGGGGCGTCGAATTTCTTTGAGCTCGCGGTGGCGGCGGCGATCAGCCTGTTCGGGCTGGAATCAGGCGCCGCGCTCGCCACGGTCGTCGGCGTCCTGATCGAGGTTCCCCTGATGCTGGCGGTCGTGCGGGTCGTCAATGGCACCGAGGCCTGGTACCAGGCCGGAGCGGCGCGCGCCCGGGCCGCCTGAGGTCCGGCGCTCGATCCCATAGCTGCTAGAATCACCGTACCGGGCAGGGGATGGTCCGGTCCACCATGCTTGTCCAATTCCTGATCCTGCTGGCGTTGCTGCTGCTGAACGGCCTGTTCGCCATGGCCGAGCTGGCTGTCGTCTCCTCGCGCCGCATCCGCCTGAAGCAGATGGCGGAGAAAGGCAGCAAGGGTGCCCGGGCGGCGCTGAGGTTGATGGAAGAGCCAACGCGCTTCCTGTCGTCCGTGCAGATCGGCATCACGCTCATCGGTGTGCTGGCTGGGGTCTACTCTGGCGCGAACTTTGCCGGTCCACTCGAGACCTGGCTGGGAGCGGTTCCGCTGCTGGCTGAATACGCCGAGACGATTGCCTACGTGATCGTGGTGATGGGCGTCACCTACCTGTCGCTGATAGTCGGCGAGCTGGTGCCCAAGCGCTGGGCGCTCGGGCATCCCGAAGCGGTCGCAGCCGCGCTCGCCCCGCCGATGCAGTGGGTGGCGCGGGTCAGCATGCCGCTGGTGTGGTTACTGCAAAGGTCGACTGACCTGGTGCTGCGCCTGCTTGGCACGCGCAAGAGTGCCCGGCACGGCGTCACCGAGGACGACATTCGCGCGCTCATTGCCGAGGGCACGCGCGAGGGCGTCTTCCACCGCGAAGAACACCGCATGATCGAGGGCGTGCTGAAACTCGCGGATCGAAATGTACGCAGCATCATGGTGCCACGCGGTGACATCCTCTGGATCGACGTCGAGGACTCGCGTGAGACCGTCTGGCGGGCGGTTCGTGCCAGCGGACACTCGCGCTACCTCGTCTGCCGCGACGAGGTCGACGAGCTGGTCGGCGTTGTCGCCGTGACCGACCTGCTGGACTGGGTTCGCGATGTCTCCGGCCCCGGGCTGGCCGAGCGGGCCGTGGCGCCGCTGGTCATCCAGGAAACGACCACGGTGCTGAGGCTGCTCGAGTTGTTCCGCGAGGCGGCCGTCCACCTTGCAGTGGTCGTGGACGAGCACGGCTCGATCGAGGGAATCGTGACCTCGACCGACGTGCTGCAGGCCATCGCCGGCGAACTACCGGATTTCGGGGACGCGGACACCCCGGAGGCAGTCAAACGTGCGGATGATTCCTGGCTCATCGACGGGCGGCTGGCCATCGACGACGCCGAGCGCCTGCTAGAGCGGCGGGACATGGCATCGGGCGACGACTACACCACCCTTGCAGGTTTTGTGCTGGCGCAGCTTGGGCGGCTGCCGTCCACGGCGGACAGTTTCGACTGGAAGGACCTGCGATTCGAGGTCGTGGACATGGATGGCAGGCGCATCGACAAGCTGCTGGTCCAGCGCATCCCGGCGCAGCGGACGGAGCCCGAAATCAGCCCCTGACGGGCCCCGGTATCCGGCGCCTGCCGGGCGCCTTAGCCCCGCCCGGACGGCCGGCGCCGCTTTTGCAGCGTGCCAGAGCCAGCGGGCACGCCAGGCACCCACCGATGACGGCAGGATGCAGGAGCCCCGCCCCGGCAGCACGGCGGCGTCAATTCGGTCAACCCGGCCACCGCGACAAGGCCCGATCCAGTAGCATTTGCGGACCCCGTTGCAGGAGACCGTAGTGACCCGGATCAGCATCCCCGCGCGCGAACGCCTGATTTTTGCCATGGACGTCCCGGATGCAGAGACCGCCAGGCGTCTGGCCGATGATCTCGGCGATTCCGTGGCGTTCTACAAGCTGGGCCTCGAGCTCTGCATGGCGGGTGGTTACTTCGAGCTGCTCGACTGGATGGTGGGCCGCGGCAAGAAGGTTTTCGTGGACCTCAAGTTCTTCGACGTGCCGGCGACCGTCGCCTCCGCCGTACGCAACCTGACCAACCGTGGCGTGACCTATGCGACCGTGCACGGCAACCAGGGGATCATGGAAGCGGCCGCCACCGCCAAGGGCGACGTCAAAATCCTGGCAGTGACGGTGCTCACCAGCCTCGATCGGGGCGACCTCGACGACCTCGGTTTCGCCTGCGATGTCGAGAAACTGGTCCTGTCGCGCGCGCGACGCGCGCTCGAGGCTGGCTGTGATGGTGTGATCTCCTCCGGCCTCGAGGCGAAGACCTTGCGGCAAGGCGTGGACGACAAGCTGATCGTGGTAACGCCTGGCATCCGGCCGGTTGAAAACCGGCTCGCGGACGACCAGAAGCGCGTAGTCAACGTCGCCCAGGCCTTCGCGAACGGCGCGGATCACATCGTGGTCGGCCGGCCGATCCGTGACGCCGCCGACCCGCGCGGCGCAGCGGAGGCGATCCAGTCCACCATCGCCACGGTTTTCGGGGGCGACCAATGAACGCACCGCTCGCCAACGACGTGTTCTTGCGCGCACTGCTGCGCCAGCCTACCGAGCGCACGCCCGTCTGGATGATGCGCCAGGCCGGCCGCTACCTGCCGGAATACCGGGCTACCCGTGCGAAGGCCGGCAGTTTCCTGTCCTTGTGCATGAACCCGGATTACGCCTGCGAAGTCACGCTGCAGCCGCTCGAGCGATTCCCGCTCGACGCGGCGATCCTGTTCTCCGATATCCTGACCATTCCGCATGCGATGGACCTCGATCTTGCCTTCGAGGCGGGTGAAGGGCCGAAGATCGGCAAGCCAGTGCGGACTGCCGCCGACGTGGATGCGCTGTTTGTGCCGGATCCGGCCACCGACCTGAAGTACGTCGTTGATGCGGTAGCGCTGATCCGCCGCGAGCTTGGTGGCCGCGTGCCGCTGATCGGTTTCGCCGGTTCGCCGTGGACTGTCGGCACCTACATGGTAGAAGGCGGCGGCAGCAAGAACTTCGCCCATATCAAGGGCATGTTGTACGCAGAGCCAGCGCTGCTGCACCGCATGCTCGACGTGGTGACGCGCGCTACCATCGTGTACCTGAACGCCCAGATCGACTCTGGTGCCCAGGCGGTGATGGTGTTCGACACCTGGGGTGGCGCGCTGGCGCCGGCGCAGTATCGCGAGTTTTCGCTCGATTACATGGCTCGCATCGTCGCCGGGGTCACCCACGAGCGCGAGGGTCGGCGAGTCCCGGTAGTGCTGTTCACCAAGGGCGGCGGACGCTGGCTGGACCACATGGCTGCGACCGGGGCGGACGCCATCGGCGTCGACTGGACCACCGACCTGGCTGACGCACGGGCGCTGACCGCCGGCAAGGTCGCGTTGCAGGGCAACCTCGATCCCTGCGTGCTGTACGCGCAGCCCGAAGTGATTCGGCAGGAAGTCGCGCGCGTACTGGCGAGCTATGGTGCGGGACACGGTCACGTGTTCAATCTCGGCCACGGCATCCACCCGGATGTGAAGCCGGAACACGCTGGCGCGATGGTCGCAGCCGTGCACGAGCTGAGCCCGGCGTATCACCGCTAGCGAATTCGGGGACAGTTTACTTAATTGACTTCACGGGAGTCCCGAATTGGGGTGCTCCCTTGCGTTAATTCAGTAAACTGTCCCGGAATGAATTGAACGCGTGGTACGAACATGGACATCGACAAGATCACCATCGGCGAAGACCCGCCGCGCGATATCAACGTATTGATCGAGATCCCGCAGGGCGGGGTGCCGGTGAAGTACGAGCTGGACAAGGACTCGGGCGTGCTGCGGGTAGACCGCTTCCTGCACACGGCGATGTACTACCCGGGAAACTACGGCTTCGTGCCGCACACGCTGTCTGAGGATGGCGATCCGGTGGACGTCATCGTCGTCGGGCAGGTACCTGTCGTCCCGGGTGCAATCATCCGCTGCCGCCCGGTCGGTGCGTTGCTGATGAAGGACGAGGCCGGTCCCGACGAGAAGATCGTCGCGGTACCGGCGGACAAGCTCCACCCGTTCTACAAGGGCGTGAAGAGCTACAAGGACCTGCCGGTCATCCTCACCGAGCAGATGGCGCATTTCTTCCAACACTACAAGGACCTGGAGAAAGGCAAGTGGGTCACCATCGTCAACTGGATCGGCCCGCGGCAGGCCGAGCGGCTGATCACCGCCGGCATCGGCCGCGCCGCTGACAAGGGCGATGCCGTCGCCTCGCGGCTGGTCGCTGGCCGTTCATTGAAGCGCAGCCGCGACAAGCGCGGCGGGTAGTCCGCTTTGCCAGGCCGTCAGGTCCTGCTTGCCGGGGCAACCGGCCTGGTCGGCGGCGAATGTCTGGACTTGTTGGCCGCTGACGGGACCGTTTCCGGAATCACTGCAATCATCCGTCGCCCGCCGCGGGATCCGGCTCGATTCGGCGGCAAGGTCCGTTTCGCAAACGCCGATTTCGAACACCTCGACCGGCAAGCCGAGCTGTTCTCGGTTGACCAGGTCATCTGCGCATTGGGCACCACCATCAGGCGGGCCGGCACGCGCGAGGCGTTTCGCCGCGTGGACTTCGACTACCCGCTGGCCGTCGCCCGCCTGGCGCTCGCGCAGGGTGCGCGGCACTTCCTGCTGGTTAGCGCGCTCGGCGCCGATTCAGGATCGCGGGTCTTCTACAGCCGTGTAAAGGGCCAGCTCGAGGAGGCCGTCCTGGCGCTGGGCTATCCCGCCGTCACGATCGTTCGCCCATCCCTGCTGCTGGGCGCTCGGGACGAGTTCAGGTTGGGTGAGGAAGTCGCCAGGCGCCTCGCCTGGGCGACGCCGCGGAAATATCGTCCGGTGCAGGCGCGCGACGTGGCCGCGGCGCTGGTAAGCGCCGCGCGCGAGGATCGGCCGGGCCGCCGCTGGATCGAATCCGCGGAGATCAGGCCCTAGGCAGCCGGTTTCCTCAGTTCGTCCCGCAACTCCCGCCGCAGGATCTTGCCGACATTGGTCTTCGGCAGCTCGTCACGGAAATAGATGGCCCGCGGGATCTTGTAGCCAGTGAGTTCCTTCTTGCAGAAGGCCACCACCTGCTCCTTGGTGAGAGCGGGGTCCTTCTTCACCACGAACAGTGCCACGACCTCGCCGGACTTCTCGTCGTCCTGCGCGACTGCGGCCACCTCGAGCACCTCGGGCATATTGGCGACTACGCCCTCGACCTCGTTCGGATAGACGTTGAAACCGGACACCAGGATCATGTCCTTCTTGCGGTCCTCGATGTAGCTCAGGCCCTTCTCATCCATGCGACCGATATCGCCGGTACGCAACCAGCCGCCCGGCAGCATGACCTTGGCCGTCTCCTCGGGCCGGTTCCAGTAGCCGCGCATTACCTGCGGACCACGCACGCAGATCTCGCCGACCTGTCCGACCTGCAGTTCGCTGCCGTCGTCGTCACGGATGGACACATCGGTTGACGGGAGCGGATAGCCGATGGCTCCGGTAAATCTGGTTTCATCAGGGCGGTTTGCCGTCGCGACGGGCGAGGTCTCCGTGAGCCCCCAGCCCTGGCAGATGTCCCGTCCGGTCAGCTTGCGCCAGCGTTCCGACACCGCACCCTGCACGGCCATGCCACCGCCGAGTGCGATCTTCAGCGAGCTGAAGTCGAGCTGGTCGAAGCCGGGTGTGTTCAGCAGCCCGTTGAACAGCGTGTTGACGCCGGTGATGAAGGAGAATTTGACCTTGGAGAGTTCCTTCACGAACGCGCTCATGTCGCGCGGATTGGTAATCAGCACGTTCTGGCCGCCGACATAGGTGAACACCAGGCAATTCGAGGTCAGCGCGAAGATGTGGTAGAGCGGCAAGGCGGTGATGACGACGGATTCCTGGAGCCGCTCGAGTTCCGGCATCCACGACACGACCTGGATGGTGTTTGCGACAAGGTTGCGGTGGGTGAGTACCGCGCCCTTGGACACGCCAGTGGTTCCGCCGGTGTATTGCAGGAAGGCGATGTCCTCGGGACCGACTTCAACCGGATGGAGCGTCAGCGACGCTCCGCGGGACATCACGTCGTTGAAGCGCAGCGCCCCGGGCAGGTTCCAGGCAGGGATCATCTTCTTGACGTGCCGGACGACGAGATTGGTGATCAGGCCCTTTGGGAAGCCGAGCATGTCACCGATGCCGGTGACGATCACTTTCTTCAGCGGAGTGCGCGCGACGACCTCCTGCAGCGTCGAGCAGGCGCCTTCGAAGATCAGCATTACGGTTGCGCCGGAGTCGTTCAGCTGGTGTTCGAGCTCGCGCCCCGTGTACAGCGGATTGGTGTTGACGACCGTCAGCCCCGCGCGCAGCGCACCGAAAAGGGCGATCGGGTACTGCAGCAGGTTGGGCATCATCATGGCGATGCGGTCACCCTTCCTGAGCCCCGCCTCGTTCTGCAGCCACGCGCCAAAACGACGCGACAGCTCGTCCGTCTCGGCGTAGCTGAGCGTCCGGCCGAGGTTGGTGAAGGCTGGACGGGCGGCGTGCTTGCGGCAGGCCTCCTCGAACAGGTGCTTGAGCGACGGGTACTGCTCGGGGTCGATCTCTGCCGGGACGCCGGGCGGGTAGTTCTTCAGCCAGATTTTTTCCACGTGGACCGTCTCCGCGGTGTCGCAAACCATTGTCGCGCCGCAAGAAAATGCGCCGCCAGATGCGAATTTAACTACTTATAGCACCCGTTTCCGGCGCGCGGCAATGTGATCAAGTGCATCCATGTTTCGATCGCCCGCGAACAGCCAGACGATGCCGGCTCAGTGCCCAAGCAGTGGTTGCAGAGCGGGCCAGACATTGTCGAGCAGGATGGCCTGGGCTTCGGGATTAGGGTGGATTCCGTCCGCCTGGAACATCGTCTCGTCGACCCCGATTCCCTCGAGGATGAAGGGCACGAGGGAGAGCTTGTAGCGCTGGGCCAATTCGCCGTACACAGCGAAGAACTGCTCCGCGTAGCGCGGTCCGTAGTTGACCGGGATGCGGATGCCGGTCAGCAGGACCTTGGCCCCGGCCGTGCGGCTCAGCTGGATCATTGATTCCAGGTTGGCTTCGAGCTCGGCGACCGGCAGGCCGCGGAGCCCGTCGTTGGCGCCGAGTTCGAGGATGACGACGGCTGGGCGATGCTTTTCGAGGGCGCGTGGCAGCCGCTCGAGTCCACCGACCGTGGTTTCGCCCGATACGCTGGCATTGACGACGCGGTATTCGTACCCTTGCGCGCTCAGCCGACCTTCGAGCAGCGAAACCCAGCCCTGGCCAGGCCGCAGGCCGTAGCCGGCGGACAAGGAATCGCCGACGACCAGGATAGCGGGACCACCGGCTGCCCGGGCGGGTGCGATACCGGGGCCGGCGAGGCTGTACAGGACAAGGAACAGGATCAGGAACGACGTTCGCATGGACAGGAAGACAGTGCTCGAGGCCAGAAAGTTGCGCAAGGAGGTTAGCAGTCCCGAGGGAACACTGACCATCCTCGATGACGTGAGTCTCGCGGTGAGTGCTGGCGAATCGGTCGCGGTCGTCGGCGCCTCCGGTGCTGGCAAGTCCACGCTGCTGGCGCTGCTGGCGGGGCTCGATGAGCCCAGCGCGGGTGAAGTCTGGCTCGAAGGCACGGAACTGTCGGCCCTCGACGAGGACGGGCGGGCGGCCATGCGCGCCCGCCACGTCGGGTTCGTGTTTCAGTCATTTCACCTGGTGCCGTCGCTTACGGCACTGGAGAACGTGATGCTGCCGCTGGAGCTCGCCGGGCATGCCGATGCCCGACAGGCGGCACGCGAGGTGCTGGGCCAGGTCGGATTATCCGGACGTCTCGGGCACTATCCGCGCCAGCTCTCGGGTGGCGAGCAGCAGCGGGTCGCCATCGCGCGCGCCTTCGTCACCAGCCCGTCGCTGCTGTTTGCGGACGAGCCGACCGGCAATCTCGATACCGCAACCGGAGCGCGGGTCGTGCAACTGCTGTTCGATCTCAATGCCGCGACCGGTGCAACGCTGGTGCTGGTAACCCACGATCGCGATCTGGCGGCGCGCTGCGATCGCATGATCGAGATCGACGCCGGCCGGCTGGTGGCCTGAATTGAAGGCACTGCGCTTCGCCTTGCTGGCTCTCTCACGCGACTGGAAGTCGGGCGAGCTGATGGTCCTGCTGGCGGCCTTGCTGGTGGCGGTCACCGCGCTGACCGGCGTGGGGTTCTTCACCGACCGCGTGGCGCAGGCGGTCGGGCAGCAGGCCGCGGAAGTCATCGCTGCGGACCTCAGGCTGCAGGCCAGCCGCCCGCCGTCGGACGACTACGTTGCCGAGGGGCGTTCACGCGGCCTGTTGACTGCGCGGACACTGAGTTTCCCGACGGTCGTATTCTTCGGCGAGGACTCCTCCCTCGCCTCGATCCGCGCGGTCAGCCGCGGCTATCCGCTGCGCGGCAAGGTGAAGATCGCCGACGAGCCGTTCGCGCCGGGGCGCGAGACTGACGAAATTCCAGCGCAAGGCGAGGTCTGGTTCGACTCCAGGCTGCTCGCGCGCCTGGGCGCCGCGGTGGGCGATGAAGTCAGCATCGGCGCTGCCATCTTCAGGATCTCGCGGGTGCTCGACTACCGGCCGGATCAGGGCTCCGCCTTTGTCGACCTGGCCTCATCGCTGCTCATGAACCTGGACGACATGCCGGCGACCGAGCTGATCCAGCCCGGCAGCCGCGCCACGCATGCCATCCTGTTCGCGGGCGAACCCGCGACGGTGCGTGCCTTCAAGACCGAGCTGGAGGCAACCAAGCTGCCTTCCGAGCGATTGGTGGATGTTGCAGAAGCCAGCCCGCAGATCCAGGCGTCCATGGACCGCGCCGGTCGTTTCCTCAACCTGTCGGCGCTGATCACCGTGTTGCTTGCGGCCGTGGCGGTTGCCATGGCGGCGCGGCGCTACGTGCGCCGGCATCTCGACAACGTCGCCCTGATGAAGTGCATGGGCGCCCAGCAGGCTTTCGTACTGCGTGTCACGGCCCTCGAGCTGTTGTTGCTGGCGGTGATCGCGGCCGCAGCGGGCACCGTACTCGGATTCGTCGCCCAGCAAGGCCTGGCCTACCTGCTCAAGGACCTGGTTCGTGGCGACCTGCCACCGCCGACCTGGGCGCCAGCGATCCTCGGCCTGGTGACTGCCGTCACCATTTTGGTGGGTTTTGCGCTGCCGCCGATGCTGCAACTTAAGAATGTCCCGCCGGCGCGCGTGCTACGACGTAACCTGGAGCCGCCGCCGCTGCGCTACGCGGCGGCTTATCTGCTGGCGGTCGGTGCGCTGGTGGCGATGCTGTTCTGGCTGGTGCGGGATGCGCGTCTGGTCACCTATGTGACGGTCGGCACCGCCGTGACCCTTGCGGCCCTGCTGGCCGCGGGTTGGCTGCTGGTGCGCGCAGCCGGCCGCTTGCGCGGCGGTGTCGGCATCGCATGGCGCTATGGCGTCGCCAACCTGTCGCGGCGCGGTCGGGAGAGCATCGTCCAGGTGGTTGCCTTTGGACTCGGACTCATGGTGCTGTTGCTGCTCGGCGTGGTCCGCAAGGACCTGCTCGACACCTGGCAGGCCAGCCTGCCCGCCAACACGCCCAATCACTTCCTGATCAACATCCGCTCCGACCAGACCGACGAGTTCCGCCTGTTTTTCACCGGGCGGGGCATGATCGAGCCGCGGCTCTTTCCCATGATCCGGGCGCGCATGACCGCGCTGAACGGCACGCCGATCGCGGAGCTGCCGTTGGCAGGCGACCGGGCGCAGAACTTCGCCGAACGTGAGCAGAACCTCAGCTGGGCTGCCGCTCTGCAGGAAGACAACAAGATTGTCGAGGGCCGCTGGTGGACAGAAGAGGATCGCGGTCGCAAGCTGGTGTCGGTGGCGACCGATTACGCGGAGGAACTCGGCATCAAGCTTGGCGACGTGCTGTCCTTCGACGTCGCCGGCGAGCCGCTCGAGGCCGAGGTCACCAGTATCCGCGAGGTACAGTGGGACACGTTCCGGCCGAACTTCTTCCTGGTGTTTTCCCCGGGCACGCTCGACGGCATGGTCGGTACCTGGCTCACGGCGCTGAACCTCGACCAGGCCGGCAAGCGCTCACTGGTCGAACTGGTGCGGCAGTTTCCCAGCGTGTCGATCTTCGACATCGAGGCCATCCTGAACCAGGTCCGCCAGGTGGGCGACCGGGCTTCGCTGGCCGTTCAGTACGTGTTCCTGTTTACGTTGCTGGCTGGCATCACGGTCCTGCTCGCCGCGATCCAGTCGACGCGTGATGAGCGTGCCTACGAAAGCGCGATGCTGCGAACCCTGGGGGCCAGCCGGCGCGTGGTGCTGGCTGGGGTCGCCACCGAGTTCATCGCGCTCGGGGTGCTAGCCGGCCTGCTGGCGGCGATCGGCGCGAGCGTCGGCGGCTGGTACCTGGCGACCGAGCTGTTCAACCTCGAATATCGCTTCGATCCCAGCGTCTGGCTCATCGGCATCGGCGCCGGCGCCCTGCTGGTCGGGGGCGCTGGCACGCTGGCGGCCCGCTCGGTCATCAATCAGCCGCCGATCTCCACGCTCCGCCAAGCCTGAAAAAGGGGGAGGTCTCCTTCTTATCTCACGACGGTCATGCTGATGCCTCCAACCGGCACCGTCTCGCCCCGCCAGGTGAAGCCCTCGACGCGAATGGAGTAGCGCGCCGGCGGCAGCAAGGTCGAGTTGAGCGCGAAGCGCAGCTCACCATTGGAATCACGCTGCAGCCGGTCGAAGTGCATCACCGCGGTACCGTCGTCGCGCAGCACCGCGATTCGGAACAGGTTGAACTTCTTGCTGCGCGCATCGATGTGGATCTCCAGCCGCTCGGGCGTGCCGCCACCCATTGACACGCTGCCGCCGGACCCCAGGCTGACGCGCTCCGTGCGAACGGTGGATGGAGGGGCGAGGAAGCCTTCCGCGGCCCGCGCTTCCAGCATGGCCATGCGCTCGCGCGCGACGCTGGCGCTCCCCGCCAGCCAGATGCAGGCAATGACCAGGACGCAAATGGCGGCAGCTGCCCCAATAGCCACGCGCCGGTCTTGCCACCAGGGTGACCTGTCGCCCGGCTTCCGGGCGTTGGCCCACCGCGAGGCGCGACCGACCGGCTCGCCCGGGCCCGGCCGTTCAGTCTGTTCCTGCATGCCTTCCTGCCCTCAGTTAACCCGGCCTCCGGGTCTGGAGCGTTTATTCTATTCGTGAAACCGGACAGGAGAGTCCCATGCCCCGTATTCGCCACCGCTCGGCCGCCGTGATGGCGGGAATCGTGCTTGCTGTGCCCGCTGCCGGCGCGCAGGCAGACGCCGCCCAGACTGCGCTGACCGTCTACAGCTCGGCCCAGCCGGGCGCCATCCCGGCCGACTGGTACCGGCCGCTGCCCGGCCAGGGCGCGCCGCCGGCCAGTGCGCTGCCCGGTTATGCGGTCGTGCGTGTCGATCGTGACCTGTCACTGCAGCAGGGGCGCTCGCTGCTCAAGTTCACGGATGTCGCGGCGCTGATCGATCCCACGACCGTCAGTTTCCAGTCGCTGACCGACCCTTCCGGCACCCGAGTGCTGGAACAGAACTTCCAGTTTGATCTCGTCAGCACGCAGAAGCTGCTGTCGCGTTACGTCGACCGCAAGGTGACGGTGGAAAGCCCGCAGGGCGACGGCATCAAGCTGCTCGAGGGTACGCTGCTCTCCGCCCACGACGGCCTGGTAGTCCGTGGCGACGACGGCCAGGTCCATGCGCTGCGACAGTGGTCGGGCGTACGCTTCGGCGAGCTACCGGGCGGGCTCATCACCCAGCCGACCCTCGAGTGGGACATTAGCTCCACCAGGGGCGGTACCCAGAAGGCCCGGGTGAGCTACCAGACC
>JAHEAZ010000111.1 GCA_024642505.1 Gammaproteobacteria bacterium | reverse complement strand
ACCCGGCGCAGAAAGCGCTGGTCTGGAGCTCTACCGCGGAAGGGCGCGTCTCCAGGGATGCCCGCAAGAATCCGGGGCCGGCGATCGATGCCGTCGTCGCCGAAATGATGCGGCCGCTGCCCGGCAAGACCGCGATGTAACCGCGTTCGGCGCCCAGACCGCACACAGATCCAAACCAGGAGAATCATTTGATGAAGTTTCGACCAATTTTCACCTGGGCCGCGTCTGCGGCGCTTGCCGCAGCGCTGCTGAGCGCGGCCCCCGCTGCCTCGGCCCAGGAACCCGGTACCGACGAGATCAAGGCAGTTATCGAGTCGGCCCGCGCCGAGATGCGTGCCAGCCGCGAAGAATTGCTTGCCGCCAACCTGTCGTTGACGACGGTGGAAGCGGATGGATTCTGGCCGCTGTACCGCGAGTACAACACCAAGAAGGCCGCGCTCGGGGACGAACGCCTGAAGATCATCATGGACTACGCCGAGGCCTACCCAGAGGTTGGCGATGAGACGGCGAAGAACCTGGTTCGACGGTCGCTGAAGAACCGCGACAAGCTCGGCGACCTCCAGGCCCGCTATGCCGACAAGTTCCTCAAGGTGCTGCCACCGACCAAGCTGATGCGTTTCCTGCAGATTGAGTCCAGGATCGACAACCTGGTCGACCTGCAGGTTCAGCGCAGCATCCCGGTGGTCGAGCCCGCTTCAGACTAGTCAAGACCTTTACGCGGGCAAGGGCGGCTGCCCTTGCCCGCGGAGGGACCAGTTACGGATGAACAACGAAGAAAGCGACCTTCACCAGCTGCTCCGGCGGCTGCACGACGAGCTCGGCAGCGCCGAGTCGATCGACGATGAATCGCGCCAGCTGCTGGGCCTGATCGCCGAGGACGTCGGGGCGTTGTCTGCGGCACCGGGTGGCGTTTCCGGGCACGTACCCGCATTGAAACGCCTTGCGGTGCAGTTCGAGTCCGAGCACCCGTCCCTGGCGGCAGTCGCCCGCCAGATCGCTGACCTGCTGGCCAAGGCAGGAATCTGACCGGGGTCCGGGACGGCTCAGCGAACAGCGGCGAAATTGATGCTGTCGGCGTCCCAGCCGGGCGCGGACTCAAGCGCCGGCACGACGTCCTCGGGCAGCGCCACGACCTGCCACATGGCACCGTGTCGGGCGTCCATGAAGCGTCCCTCGATGGCACGGGAGAACTGCTCGAGCAGCGGGTCGTAGTACCCATCTGTATTTACTATGACGATCGGGCCGAGGTAGAGCCCCAGGCGCTTGAGCGTAATTGCCTCCATCAGCTCCTCGAAGGTTCCGCACCCTCCCGCCAGTGCCACCACCGCCGACGAACGCGCCAGCATCTCGTGCTTGCGCGTGCGCATGTCCTCGACCACGTGCAACTCTGTGAGTTCATCGTGCCCCCACTCGAGTTCACGCATGAACCGCGGGATGATCCCGACGACGCGGCCACCGCGGGCCAGCGCGCCGTCGGCCAGGGCGCCCATTGACCCGGCCCGCCCGCCGCCGTAGACCAGCGCGCAGCCTGCATCCGCCAGCAGGCCGCCCAGTGTCCGGGCAACCTCGTGGTAGTGCGGCTCGCAGGCATTGCTCGACGCGCAGTAAACACAAACCGTCTGGCGCGAATCGGCCAGTGCAACGATGCTGCTCATTTCATCCTCGCGAGCGGGGCGCCACTGCGCCCGAAAATCATGGTGGCACCATGCGACATGGACTTGCTAGCGGCGCTTCTTGCGACCGCCGCTGGACTTGCCCCGAGCCTGTCGCCGCGAGGCTCCCTGCCCCGCCTGCGGCCCCGCCGGTCCCGGCCTCGTAAGGCTCGCTCGGCGCGCCCCCGGGGGAGCGCCATCTTCCCGCGGTGGTAGCCCCGTGTGCTGGGTCAGGATGGTCTTGCCGGTCGCGGCCCGAGCCCGCGCGCCCTCGCCAACTCCAGTGCCCTTCGGCTGCCAGGCGGGAACCAGGTGGCGCTTGCCGCTGCCGATCAGGTCGGCCCGGCCCATGCGCTTCAGCGCCTCCCGCAACAGCGGCCAGTTATTGGCATCGTGATAGCGCAGGAACGCCTTGTGCAACCGCCGTTGCCGCAGGTTCTTCGGGATGACTACCTCTTCGCTGGTCCGGCTGACCTTGTGCAAGGGATTCTTGCCCGAATGCCACATGGCTGTCGCGGTTGCCATCGGTGACGGCAGGAACGCCTGCACCTGGTCGGCGCGAAAGCCATTCTGCTTCAGCCATAGCGCGAGTTCGAGCATGTCCTCGTCGGTCGTGCCGGGATGTGCCGCGATGAAGTAAGGAATCAGGTACTGCTCCTTACCCGCAGCCTTGGAGTAGCGGTCGAACAGTTCCTTGAACCGGTGATAGGTCGCTACCCCTGGCTTCATCATTTTGGATAGCGGGCGCTCGCCGATGGCCTCGGGTGCAATCTTCAGGTAGCCGCCGACGTGGTGTTGCGCCAGCTCGCGCACGTAGTCGGGGGACTCGATTGCAAGATCGTAACGAACGCCAGAAGCTATCAGTACCTTGCGAACGCCCTTGAGCCCGCGCGCCCGCCGGTAGAGGCTGATCAGCGGCGCATGGTCGGTATTCAGGTTGGGGCAGATCCCCGGGTAGACGCAGGACGGGCGCCGGCAGGCGGACTCGATCTTCGGATCCTTGCAGTGCAGGCGGTACATGTTCGCGGTTGGACCGCCGAGATCCGAAATGATGCCGGTGAATCCCGGAACGCGATCACGGATCGCTTCCACTTCCCTGATCACCGAGTCCTCGGAGCGGCTCTGGATGATCCTGCCCTCGTGTTCGGTGATCGAGCAAAACGTGCAGCCGCCGAAGCAGCCGCGCTGGATCGCAACCGAGAAGCGGATCATCTTGTAGGCGGGCAGCTTGGCGTCGCCATAGACGGGATGGGGAACGCGCCGGTAAGGCAGCTCGTACACCCAGTCCATTTCGCCGGTCGTCAGCGGGATCGGCGGCGGATTGAGCCAGACGTCGATGTCACCGTGGCGCTGGACCATCGCGCGGGCGTTTCCGGGGTTTGACTCCAGGTGCAGGATGCGCGACGCGTGGGCGTAGAGCACCGGGTCGTCGCGAACCACCTCGAAGGCCGGCAGGCGGATGACACTGCGCGCGCGGTCCACATTGTTGACCTTGCGGACGAAACGCACCACCTGCACCCCCGGTTCCACCGCTGCACCGCCTGAGTTAGCGGCCAGGCGCTGCTCTTCCGAGGCGTAGGGATCGACCGGGGGATTCAGCGGCCCCGGGCGGTCGAGGTGGGTCGAGTCGATCTCGATCCAGCCAGCCGGCGAGCGGCGTCGCGGGAATACGGTGCCACGGATATCATCGAGCTGTCCGATTGCTTCGCCCTTCGCCAACCGGTGCGCGATCTCGCAAATCTGCCTCTCGGCATTGCCATAGACCAGCATGTCGGCGCCGGAATCCAGCAGCACCGAGCGCCTGACCTTCTCGGACCAGTAATCGAAATGTGCTATCCGCCGCAGCGACGCTTCGATCCCGCCGATGATCACCGGGACGTCGGCGAAGGCCTCGCGTGCGCGCTGCGCATAGATGATGACCGACCGGTCCGGCCGCTTGCCGCCCTCGCCGCCCGGCGTGTAGGCGTCATCGCTGCGTACGCGCCGGTCAGAGGTGTAGCGATTGACCATGGAGTCCATGTTCCCGGCCGTGATTCCGAAGAACAGGTTGGGCCGGCCCAGCTCGCGGAGGGCGTCGGCATTCGACCAATCAGGCTGGGCGATGATGCCTACGCGGAATCCCTGCGCCTCCAGCACGCGACCGATAACCGCCATGCCGAAGCTGGGGTGGTCGACGTACGCATCGCCGGTGACGATGACGATGTCGCAGCTGTCCCATCCGAGCTGGTCCAGCTCGGCGCGCGACATGGGCAGGAACGGCGCGACGCCGAAGCGTTGCGCCCAATGCCTGCGGTAGGAATACAATTCGCGTGCCGGATCCATGGCGCGGATTGTAGTCGGTTGAGGGCCGGGACGGGCCAGGGCGCCGGTCTCCTCCTGATCGGTGCAGCGACTATCCCGTCGCCTGCAGGCCCTGCGCTATTCCTGAGATGCTTGCCAGCAAGGCCTGAAACAGCGCGGAATCGGCGCGATCCGTCGCTCGCCACCGGCTCAGCAGGTCGACCTGCATGTAATGCATCGGGTCCAGGTAGGGAGAACGCAGCATGATCGAGCGCTGCATCCGCGGATCGTCGTCAAGCAGGTCGATCTCGCCCTTGACCCAGGTAATCCAGCGGCTGGCGGTTGCGTGCTCGCGCCGGATTTCTTCGGCCAGCGGCTGCAGTTCAGGTGGCGCCAGCTCGTCATAGAGCGAGGCGATGCCGAGGTCGGCGCGAACCAGCTGCATCTCGACGTCGTCGAGAAAGTGCGCGAAGAACGGCCAGTTCGACCAGGCGCGCGCAAGGCTCGCCGCCCCCAGTTCGCGCGCAGCCTGCTCGAATCCGGTGCCGACGCCGAACCAGCCCGGGAGGGTGTGCCTGCTCTGGGTCCAGGCGAAAACCCAGGGGGTCGGGCGTAGTGCCATCAGCCCTGTCCTGCCCTGGCGCGATACCGGCCGTGAACCGACCTGCATGCGCTCGATCACGTCAATCGGCGTGACGCTGCGAAAATACTGCTCGAAGCCGGGCTGGCCGAATACCAGCGACTGGTAGCGCTCGCGGCTCGCGCTGGCGATCTTCGCCATCACTTCGAGGTGGCTGCGAAGATCGGCTGGCCCGTCCTTGCGTCCGGCGGAAGCCAGCAGGACGGCATGTATGGCCTGCTCGAAGGTGCGCATGGCGATCGGGCGCAGCCCATAGTTGTTGTTGACGACCTCGCCCTGCTCGGTGGCACGCAGGCTGCCACGCACGGCGCCAGGTGGCGAACTCTGCACGAGGATCTCAATCGGCCCGCCGCCACGGCTTGCGGTACCGCCCCGGGCATGCACGATGCTCAGCTCGACCTTGGCGTCAGCCGCTGCAGCTACCAGCGCAGCCTGTGCCTCGTAGACGGCGAACCGGGACGCGGCAATTCCAGCCTCGCGGTTGCTGTGCGAGTAACCAATCAGCACCGACTGCCTGCGCCCACGCGCCTCGAGGTGTGCGCGGTAAGCCGGCTCGGCGCATAGCTGGCCCAGGATCTCGCCGGATGCGCCCAGCGCAGCGAAAGAATCCAGCAGCGGGGCAACATCGAGTGGCACCTGGCCACTCTGCTTGTCGGTCGCGTCAGCCCAGCGTGCCAGCAGCAGCACCGCCAGCAGGTCGTCGGTCCCCCCGGTATCGCTGACGATGTAGTCGCCGATGGCAGTTGGCCCGTAGCGGTTGCGGCACTGGAGCATGGCCTCGAACACCGCCAGCGAACGGCGTCCAAGCGCGTCCAGCGCCCCTGATGGGCCCTGGTCGCGGCTGACCGCTTCCGCGAGGATCCGGGTCCGTTCAGCACGCGAACGCTGGTGCCAACCCGCATCGCCGAGCCCCTGGGCGATGACCTTGTGGTGCACGTCACTGTGCTGGCGTACATCGAGGGTCGCCAGGTGGAAACCGAAGGTGCGCGCACGGCGCAACAGTCGCTCGACCAGGAACAACCCGCCGAACCGCCCTCCGTTATCACGCAGGCTGTGCGCAATTGCCTCGACGTCAGCGATGAAATGGGCAGCCGTTTCGTAACCGTTCGGGCGGCCGTCGTAGGTGGTGCGCAGCCGCTCGGCGACCTGTGACAGGAAAACGCGGTATGGCATCCGGTCATGGCGCGCCGGCGTCATGGCCTGCGCCGCCGGCAGGATGACCGAATAGTCTGCAATTCGCTGTTCG
>JAHEAZ010000040.1 GCA_024642505.1 Gammaproteobacteria bacterium | reverse complement strand
TCGGCTAGCGGCCGCGCAGGCCGCCGAGACCAAGGAAACGCAGCTGGTCCGCAACAAGGTGACTGACGAGGAGGTTGCCGAGGTCGTCTCCAAGTGGACCGGCATCCCGGTCTCCAAGATGCTCGAGAGCGAGAAGGACAAGCTGCTGCAGATGGAGGACGCGATCGGCCAGCGCGTCGTGGGACAGGAGGAGGCCGTTCGCACGGTCGCCGACGCCATCCGTCGTTCACGCGCGGGGTTGTCGGACCCGAACCGACCGAACGGGTCTTTCCTGTTCCTGGGCCCGACCGGCGTCGGCAAGACGGAACTGACCAAGGCGCTTGCCCAGTTCCTGTTCGATACCGAAGACGCGATGGTCCGCATCGACATGTCGGAGTTCATGGAGAAGCATTCCGTGGCGCGGCTGATTGGCGCGCCGCCGGGATATGTCGGCTACGAGGAGGGTGGCTACCTGACCGAGGCTGTCCGTCGCCGGCCGTACTCGGTGATCCTGCTGGACGAGATCGAGAAGGCGCACCCCGACGTGTTCAACGTGCTGTTGCAGGTCCTCGATGACGGCCGCCTGACCGATGGTCAGGGACGGACCGTGGACTTTCGTAACAGCGTCGTGATCATGACCTCGAACCTGGGATCCCAGCTGATCCAGGAAATGGCCGGCGAGGCGAACTACGACCGCATGAAGTCGGCCGTGCTCGAGATCGTCGGGCAGCACTTCCGGCCTGAGTTCGTCAATCGCATCGACGACATCGTTGTCTTCCACCCGTTGGGGCGGGAGCACATTCGCCGCATCGTCGACATACAGATGGGCTATTTGCAGAAGCGGCTGGCCGAGCGCGACATCAGGCTCGAGCTAGACGACGCCGCACGCGACCAGCTCGGCGAGGCCGGCTTTGACCCGGTCTACGGCGCCAGGCCGCTCAAGCGCGCCATCCAGCAGCAGGTCGAGAACCCGCTGGCGCAGCGCATCCTCAAGGGCGAGTTCGGGCCGGGGGACACGGTAAGGATCATCGCCGGCGACGCCGGGCTCAGCTTCACCAAGTAGCGTCTTGGATCGGCTGCCGGCCCGGACCATGGCAGCTTTCTGGCGTTCGCTGCGCATTGAGGTCGTAGGAAACCGGCCATGATTGCGACGTCTCCGGCATAATCCATCCAGTAGCCTGGGATGTGAACAACACGGGCTTCGCCCCGCTGTGCCGCCCCGGGCCCATTGACGGAGTTCGTTTCGGATGCCTTTCTACGAATATCACTGCACCAGGTGTGGCCACCACCACGAGGAGCTACAGAAGGTCTCGGACAAGCCGCTGCGCAAGTGCCCCGAATGCGGCCGTTTGACGCTCAAGCGGTTGATGTCGGCGCCGGTATTCAGGCTGAAGGGTGGTGGCTGGTACGAGACCGATTTCAAGTCCGACAAGGAGGGTAAGCGCAATCTGGCGGGCGAAAAGGAACCAGCCGAGAAGAAGGTAGACACCGCCGACAAGCCGGTAGCTTCCGCGGAGAAGAAAGCCGACGCGCCCAGCGACAAGAAGGAGTCGTCGGGCAAGGCTACGGTCGAGGCAACGAAGCCGGCCAGGTCCAGGACTGCCGCGAAGAAATCCGCCGTGAAGAAGACGGCTCGTCCGGCCGCGCGGCGCCGCTAAGCATGGAAGCGTGACGTGATCGAACCCGAAGACGACGGCAAGGCACGGACATTCTCGCAGCGTCTGCGGCGCTACCTCGTGGCGGGCCTGCTCATCTGGTTGCCGATCGTCGTCACGATCTTCGTTGTGAAGTTCCTGGTCGGTCTGATGGATGGGACGCTGTTGCTGTTGCCGGCGGCGTGGCGTCCGGAGGCCGTCCTCGGCTTCGGCATTCCCGGGCTCGGCCTGCTGCTTGCGCTGCTGGTGCTGCTGGTGACCGGGGTCGCCGTGACCAACCTGGTCGGACGGAAGCTGGTGACCTGGTGGGAAGAGTTCATGCAGCGCATTCCGTTCGTGCGTTCCATCTACTCTGGCGCCAAGACCTTCACCGAGACCGTCTTCACTGGCAAGGGCCAGGCCTTCAAGCGGGTGCTGCTGGTCGAGTACCCGCGCAAGGGTATCTGGACCGTGGGTTTCCAGTCGGGAGAAGAAGTCGCAGAAGCGGCTCACCGGGCCGGCAAGAGGCTCGTGTGCGTGTTCATTCCCACCACCCCGAATCCGACCAGCGGCTTCATCATCATGGTACCGAGGGAGGATGTCCTTCCGCTCGACATGAGTGTGGACGACGCCATGCGGCTGGTATTCACGCTCGGCGTCGTGGCCCCGCCCTGGCCACAAATTCATAAGTCAGGCGGCCAGGACCAGGATGCAGAACGACCGGAATACTGATCTAGGGGCTGAAAGGTCGGAGGCGACTTCGGTTGGCCGTTGGCCATAGCCGAACGTGTTAACCCGCTCAGTTGTCGTCGGTGGTGTCTGCTTCAATAGCCTGCCAAGTGCCCGGGATGATCCAGCCCTGGCGCCAGAACCTGTACCTGAACGCAAATCGATCTCCGCTCGTGACAGCGGCTAGGGCCCCTTGATTTCTGACGTACATGACCTGAAGATCCTTGGGAGCGGGCCAAACGATGAACCATATGCAGCCAGCGAGCAGAGCTGGGAGCAGCCTAGCACTGACTCCATATGTCCACGAATGGACGACTGCGTTGTCGTCAGGCAGCGTCCCACTTCTTACGCGTCCAAGCGCCCAGCCACACAGAATGGCCAACCACATTTGCATATAAGGGTGATTGAGGCTCTCGGAAAACTGCGCGTCAACGCAAGCGGCCACAAGGCTGGTCCACAAGGCGACATCGAGCCATGATTTCGATCCGTTCCCCAAGGGCATGCGCACGATGTGGCGCCAGTAGCGGACGAGTGCCACACCGATCACGGCATGTATTATGACCGCCGCAGGGATGCCCCATTCAGACAGCAGCTGCAGACTGGCGTTGTGTGGTCCAGGGTGCGTCGAACTTTTGAAATAGGCGAAGTGCATAGGTCCGACGCCAAGCCACGGGGAACTGGCGGCCAAATGCAGAGCCTGTTCCCAGAGCGCTGCCCGACCAGTGATGCCGCTCCGCGCAATGCCGATACTCGTCGCAGGCACTCCCCAGATCAGGTACGGAACTAGGTGGAAGCACAAGAGGTAGGAAACGACGCCCAGTCCAGCGGTTCCAAGCGCCCATTTCGCGATTGATCGCCCTCGCCCGCCGAGGACAAGAACCGCGAGTAGCAAGGCAATAGACAGCGCTAGCAGGGTCGCTCGAGCCCCGCTGCCAAATATCAATGCGAACCACAGCGCGCACACGAGAGCCATTCCAGCGGCCCACGGACGACTTGCGGGGAACCGGTAACAGGCGGTCAGGAGGATTGGCGCAAGCAGTGTCTGGTAATGGTTAAAATGCCGGATATTTCCGTAGCCTTGGAACATGTGTACGTCTAGCTGCAGCGGCGCCCAATGCAGAGAGGAAAAATAAGAAGGGTAGAATGTGAGTAGGTGCCCCACGGCAGAAATTAGGATGATCGCAAGTATTACCTGGTCGGCTTGAGCATCCTTTGTTCGCCAGCCGGCAATTTGCAGCATGATGCAAAATAGAAGGAGTCGGAGGACGATCTCCAGCATTGCAAATGGAGGTCGCGGAGCGAGACCTGCTGAAACCAAACCTAGCAAAAGAAAGGCCGCTAGCGTCCAGCGATACTCTCGTTTGATGGCGCGCAGTCCCAGAATGAGCCAGCGCGGTTGCAGGAGTCCAATCAGACAACACATGGTGAGAGTGCATAATTGCAGGACCCTGTGCTGGTCGTATGCCCTGAGATCCCAAAACCAGACAGGTGCGGCGGTATCAAGCCCCGGTACCGCATGCATTTTTCCGACAAGCCACGGGACGCAGGCGGCAAAAGCCAACGTGGGCGTTACAACCAACGCCGGTCTGACCATTGTTGCGCTCCACTCGGTGGCCATCATGTCGCTAGGGTTGATACTAGAGAGTGTGTACTACTATCACCAGCCTCGACGTTGTCGGGCAAATGGCGGTCCCTCCGGAGGGGTTAAGTCCGTGCTAATGGCTGTAGCCGCGACGAATTTGCCAGATAAAGTTGCACGGCCCTAGAATTCAGCGCCTTACCGTGCCTCGAGCACGGGAGTTTCTTGTTCCAGATCAGGTTTCTATAGTCATGCGTACGCACTATTGTGGGATGGTCGACGAATCGCTCGTCGGCGAGACCGTCAGTGTCGCCGGCTGGGTCCACCGCCGCCGCGACCACGGCGGAGTCATTTTCGTGGACCTGCGCGACCGCGAAGGATTGCTGCAGGTTGTCATCGACCCCGACACGCCGGAAGCCTTCAAGGCTGCCGAACACCTCGGCCGCGAGTATTGCCTGCGCATCACCGGACGGGTGCGGGCCCGCCCCGAAGGCACCGTCAATGCGAACCTGCGCTCCGGCGGGGTCGAGTTGCTGGCGAAGGCGGTCGAGGTCCTCAATGAGTCCGCAACGCCGCCGTTTGCGCTGGACGAGGACGTGGGCGAGGAGGTGCGCCTCAAGTACCGCTACATCGACCTGCGGCGCGACGTCATGCAGGCCCGCTTGCGGCAGCGCCACGCGGTGACGCGTGCGATGCGCGAGTACCTCGACGGCGAGGGTTTCATCGACCTCGAGACGCCGATGCTGACCAAGGCAACGCCGGAGGGCGCGCGGGACTACCTGGTGCCTTCGCGCACCCAGCCCGGCAAGTTCTTTGCGCTGCCGCAATCGCCGCAGATCTTCAAGCAGCTGTTGATGATGAGCGGCTTCGACCGCTACTACCAGATCGTTCGTTGCTTCCGCGACGAGGACCTGCGCGCCGACCGCCAGCCCGAGTTCACGCAGCTCGACGTCGAGACATCCTTCCTCAGCCAGGCCCAGATCATGGACCTCATGGAAGGCCTGATCCGCTTCCTGTTCAAGCGCGTGCTGGATGTGGACCTGCCGGCGCCGTTTCCGCGGCTGACCTATGCTGAGGCGATGCGCCGTTACGCGTCAGACAAGCCGGACCTGCGCATAGCACTCGAGCTGACCGATATCGCCGACCTGGTTGCCGGCTGCGACTTCAAGGTTTTCGCCGGCCCCGCCTCGGATCCCGAGGGCCGCGTTGCGGCGCTGCGCGTGCCCAAGGGCAGTGAACTGACCCGCAAGCAGATTGACGACTACACCGCCTTCGTCGGCCGCTATGGCGCCAGGGGGCTGGCCTACATCAAGGTCAACGATGCCGCGGCGGGCCGTGAAGGACTGCAGTCACCGATCCTGAAGTTCCTTTCGGACGCAGCGGTAGCAGGCATCCTCGAACGAACCGGCGCACAGTCGGGAGACCTGGTTTTCTTCGGCGCGGACAAGGCCCAGGTCGTGAACGACGCCATCGGCGCGCTGCGCCTGCGTGTTGGCCAGGATCTCGGCTTGCTGCAGCCGGGTTGGCAGCCGTTGTGGGTGGTCGATTTCCCGATGTTCGAGTGGGACGCGGACCGCAAGCGCTGGGGCGCCATGCACCATCCGTTCACCTCACCGATCAACCCCGATCCGCAGGCGCTGCGCGACAGTCCGGGCACGGCGCTCGCCAACGCCTACGACATGGTGCTGAACGGTTCGGAGATCGGTGGCGGTTCGGTACGTATCCACCGCCAGGACATGCAGAACACGGTCTTTGGCCTGCTCGGTATCGGGCCGGAGGAGGCACAGCTGAAATTCGGGTTCCTGCTGGAAGCCCTGCGCTACGGTGCACCGCCCCATGGCGGTATTGCCTTTGGCCTCGACCGGCTGGCCATGCTGATGGCGGGCGCCGAGAGCATCCGCGACGTGATTGCCTTCCCGAAGACGCAGTCGGCCTGGTGCCCATTGACCGACGCGCCGACCGCGATTCCTGACGAGCAGCTGAAGGAGCTGCACGTCCGGGTCAGGCTGCCGGCGCAGCCTCAGTAAGGGGACTGTCCCCTCTTTAGCCCAGGTTCGCTTCCGCGAAGCCCCAGTCGATCAGCTTGTCGAGCACGGCAGCCACGTAGTCGGGCCGGCGATTCTGGAAGTCCAGGTAGTAGGCGTGCTCCCAGACGTCGATGGTCAGTAGCGGCTTTTCGCCATGGACCATGGGCGTATCCGCATTCGCGGTCTTGCTGATGGCGAGCTTGCCGCCCTTGACCACGAGCCACGCCCAGCCGCTGCCAAACTGCGTCAGCGCGGCCTTGGTAAACTCGTCCTTCATCGTGTCGAACGAACCAAAGTCCGCCTCGATGCGATCCAGCAGGGCCTTGCCCGGCTTGCCGCCGCCGCCGGCTCGCAGGCTGTTCCAGTAAAACGTGTGATTCCAGATCTGCGCGGCGTTGTTGAACACGCCGGCGTCGGCTGGCTTGCCCGCAGCGGCCTTGATGATTCCCTCGAGCGAGCTGTCCGCGTGGGCGGTGCCCGCGACCATCTTGTTCAGGTTGTCCACGTAGGCCTTGTGGTGCTTGCCGTAGTGGAACCCGAGGGTGTTCGAGCTGATGACGGGCGCCAGCGCGTTGTCCGCGTACGGCAGCGCCGGCAGCGAGAATGGGGCCTTGGCGCCGTGGATCGTCGTAAGATCTTGTTTCCCTGTTGCGGTCATACTTCTGCTCCTCGTTGAGCCGTCCATGGGATAGTTCATTAGTGTCGCACGAACAATCCAAAGTTCCACCTGAAAACGTACTGTTTCTCCACGGCCTGTGGATGAATGGCCTGGAAACCTGGTGGCTTCGCCACCGGGTGGAATCGCACGGATTTACGACCCAGGCGCTGAGCTATCCGACTATGCACGCGACGGCCGGGGAGGTCGTCGCCCTGCTCGCTGACCAGATCGCGGCGCTGGAGCCGCCGGTGCACCTGGTCGGACACAGCCTCGGCGGGCTGATGCTGCTGAAGCTGTTCGAACTGCTGCCGGAGCAGCCCCCAGGACGGGTCGTGCTGCTCGGTTCACCCGTCGCTGGCAGCCACGCAGCCCGCAGTGTCGCGAGCTGGGCCATCGGGCCATCGTTGCTCGGCCGGATTGCGCTGGAGGAAATCGTCGAGCGCGGGCCGCGTCGCTGGACACTGCCCCGCGAGCTGGGGATCATCGCCGGATCGACGTCGGCCGGAATGGGGCGGCTGGTGTCGCAGTTGCCCGAACCCAATGACGGAACCGTGGCGGTCGAGGAGACCCACATCGAAGGGATGGCCGATCATCTCGTCCTGCCGGTGACGCATACCGGCATGCTGGTTTCGGCCGGCGTCGCCGAGCACGTGGCGCGATTCCTGACGACGGGAAGGTTCTAGAAAGTAGACACTTAAATGTTCTCTTGGCAGGTTTCGATCGCGCAGCGAGTGCCTGCACCACGAAGGAAAACTGGAACGTTTCCTCTCTAGATCTTTGCTTTCAGGTCGTACAGCAGCGCCAGCGCTTCCCGCGGCGTCAGCAGGTCCGGATCCGTCGCGGCCAGCAACTCCAGCGCTTCGTTGGGTTGCGTGGCGGGAGCCAGGTCAAGGCGGGATTGAGGGCTGAGGGGGGCGGGATCCGGCGACGGGGACTGCCCCCGCATGGGGACTGCCCCCTTCCCGCCGGTATCGCTCTCCTCCAGCTGCTGCAGGTACCGCCTGGCGCTGGCAATTACTTCCCTCGGCACGCCGGCGAGCTGGGCCACCTGCAGCCCGTAGCTTCGGCTCGCCGGACCCGGCTTCACCGCATGCAGGAATACCAGCTCGTCGCCATGCTCGGTGGCGTCCAGGTGCACGTTGGCCACGCCGGCGATCTCCTCGGCAAGCGAGGTCAGCTCGAAGTAGTGGGTTGCAAACAGGGTAAACGCCCGCACCCGGCGCGCGATGTGGCTGGCACAGGCCCAGGCCAGCGACAGCCCATCATAGGTGCTGGTGCCGCGGCCGATTTCGTCCATCAGCACCAGGCTGGATTCCGTAGCGCTGTTCAGGATCACCGCAGTCTCGGTCATCTCGACCATGAACGTGGAGCGCCCGCCGGCAAGGTCGTCCGAGGCGCCGATGCGGGTGAACACCCGGTCGAACGGGCCTATCACTGCGCTCCCGGCCGGGACGAAGCTGCCCATGCCCGCCAGAATGACGATCAGCGCTGCCTGGCGCATGTAGGTGGACTTGCCGCCCATGTTCGGACCGGTGATTACCAGCATCCTGTTGTCGTCATCGAGCTGGAGGTCATTCGGCACGAATGGTGTGTCGAGCATGCGCTCCACCACCGGGTGGCGTCCGGCCTCGATCGCGAGTGTCGGTTCGTCGGTCAGTTGCGGCTTCACGTAGTCCAGCTCAACGGCGCGCTCGGCGAGATTGGCCAGCACGTCCACCAGCATCAGCGCCGCGGCGACGCGCTTCAGTGCAGCCAGCTCCTCGATCAGTCGATCGAGCAGCTGGTCATATAGAAGTTTCTCCCGCTGCAGGGCACGATCCCGGGCCCCCAGCACCTTGTCCTCGAACTGCTTGAGCTCCGGTGTAATGAAGCGCTCGGCACTTTTCACCGTCTGCCGGCGGTGGTATTCGGTCGGGACCCGCTCCGCCTGGCTGCGGACGACCTCGATGAAGTAGCCCTGCACCCGGTTGTAGCCGAGCTTGAGGCTGGCGATGCCTGTGCGGCGCCGTTCCTGCTCCTCGAACTTCAGCAGCCACTGGTCGGTGTTGCTCGAAATGGACCGCGACTCGTCGAGTTCGGCATCGTAGCCGTCGGCGATCACGCCGCCGTCGCGCAGCAGGTGCGGCGGGGAACTGACGATGGCCCGCTCCAGCAGGCCATGCAGGTCGGCGCGCAGCGCCATACCGACGCGGGCCTCCTCCAGCAACGGTGTGTCGAGGCCCGCCAGCGCGCGGTGCAGTTCCGGCAGCACCGCCAGGCCGGCGCGCAACGCGGCCAGGTCGCGTGGCCGTGCGCTCTTCAGCGCAATCCGCGCGAGGATGCGCTCGATGTCGCCCACCTGCCTGAGCGGTCCGCGCAGTGCGTCGCGCCGGCTGGAGTCGATCAGGGTCTCGATAGCGTGGTAGCGGCGCTCCAGTACGACTCGCTCGCGCAGGGGTCGGTGCATCCAGCGACGCAGCTCGCGTCCGCCCATCGCCGTTGCGGTCCGGTCAAGCACACCGGCCAGCGTTGCCTCCGGGTGCCCCGACAGGCTTTGGTCCAGTTCCAGGTTACGGCGAGTCGCCGGGTCGAGCTGCAGGGCGCTGTCGCGGACCTCGGTCGTGAGTCCGGTCAGGTGTGGCAGCGCGGAGCGCTGGGTGTCGCGCACGTAGGACAGCAACGCACCGGCCGCACGAACGGCCAGGGGCATTTCCGCGCAGCCGAAGCCAGCCAGGTCGCGTACCTTGAACTGCGAGGTCAGCTGGCGGATCGCTGACTCGGATTCAAAGTGCCATGGTGGCCTGAGGCGCAGCCCGGGCTGACTCAGCCTGAGTGCGCGGGGATCGACGTCTTCCGGCAACAGCAGCTCGGCCGGGCGCAGCCGCTCCAGTTCCGCGGCGAGTTCCTCGTGCCCGTGGCCCTCAATGACGCTGAAGCGACCCGCGCTCAGGTCGAGCCAGGCGAGGCCGAACGCATCCTGGTCCACCGCCAGCGCGGCCAACAGCGTGTCGCGCCGCTCCTCCAGCAGGGCCTCGTCGGTGACCGTCCCCGGCGTGACGACGCGCACGACTTGCCGCTCGACCGGTCCCTTGCCTTTGCCGACCTCACCGACCTGCTCGCAGATGGCGACCGACTCGCCCAGCCGTACCAGCCGCACGAGGTAAGTGTCCAGCTTGTCGACCGGCACGCCCGCCATGGGTATGGGTGCGCCGCCCGATTCGCCGCGCTGCGTCAGCACGATGTCGAGCAGGCCCGAAGCCCGCCGCGCGTCGTCGTAGAACAGCTCGTAGAAGTCGCCCATGCGATAGAGCATGAGTTCATTCGGGTGCTCCGCCTTGATGCGCAGGTACTGCTGCATCATCGGCGTGTGTGCCGACAACCCCTCGAACAAGGGCCTGGTCTCTGCTGGTGTCTGGGGGCGCTCGGGCATCTTGGACAATTGTTTCAGGCGAAGGCGGACGGTAGCCTGACGGCTTCGCGGTACTCGTCGGCCAGTCGCGCGACCAGTCGTTCGACGGTCGGGAGATCGTGGAGGGTGCCGACGCCGTGGCCGGCCGACCAGATGTCCTTCCAGGCCTTGGCCTGCTTCTTTTCCGGATTGAAGAGGTCGGTTGGCGTGCCGCGCGGCAAATCCAGTTTTTGCGGGTCGAGCCCTGCCTTGACGATGCTGCCGCGCAGGTAATTAGCGCGGATGCCGGTGAAGAACGGGGTGTAGACGATGTCGGACGCGGCGGAGTCCAGCATCACCTGTTTCTGCTCGTCAGATACGTTGGCCTCGACCGTCGCGATGAAGCGGCTGCCCATGTAGCCGTAATCGGCCCCCATGACCTCGGCGGCGCGCAGCTGGCGGCCATTCGACAGGGCGCCGGCCAGTGCCACCGGTCCGTCGAAGAACTCGCGCACCTCCGATAGCAAGGCAAACGGCGACAGGCTGCCGGCGTGTCCGCCGGCCCCGGCGCAGACCAGGATCAGTCCGTCCACGCCGCAATCGAGCGCCTTTCTGGCATGCAGTACCGAGATGACGTCGTGGAATACCTTGCCGCCGTAGGCGTGCACGGTTCCGCAGACGCGGTCGGGCTTGCCGACGGAAGTGATGATCAACGGCACCTGATGGCTCGCCGCCAGGGCCAAATCCTCCTCGCGTCGGGTGTTGGACGCATGCAGGATCAGGTTCATGCCATAGGGCGCGACCCGCCGCTCCGGGTTGGCCTCGCGGAAAGCCGCGGTCTGGGTTTCGATCTGCGTCAGCCACTCGTCCAGCACCTCGATCGAGCGGGCATTCAGGGACGGGAAGGTGCCGAGCACCCCGGCCTTGCACTGGGCGACCACCAGTTCCGGATAGCTGGCTATGAACATGGGGGCGCCGATCAGCGGCAGCGCAAGTTGGTCCGCGAACGGGACGGAAATGGCCATGAGGCTTCCTGTGAGCGGGGCTGCGGCATGCAGGCCCCGGGGCGAACCCGAAGTCTAGCAATCGGGCCGCGGACGCGGAACCGGACGGCACGGGCGACCGTGCGATAATGCACCAGTACCCCCGGCCGCAGGCGGAGCGCCAGCATGAGCATTCTCTACCGCGTCGAGAACGGCGTCGCCACCCTCGAAATCGACCGGCCGGAGCGCAAGAATGCACTCACCCAGGAGATGTACCGGTCGCTGTGCCAGGGACTCGACTCGGCCGCTGCCGACGATGACGTTCGCGCCGTGCTCATTGTCGGCCAACCGGGCATTTTCACGGCAGGCAACGAACTGACCGAGTTCATCATGAACCCGCCGACTGATGCTGAATCGCCGGTCCTGCGTTTCATGCTGGGCCTGGCGCGCATGGAGAAGCCGGTCGTCGCAGCGGTGACCGGCCACGCCGTTGGAATTGGCGTCACGCTGCTGCTGCACTGCGACCTGGTCTACGTGGCCACGGATGCGCGCCTGACCATGCCATTCGTGAACCTTGGCCTGGTGCCGGAATTTGCCTCCAGCCTCTTGCTGCCCCTGTTGGCCGGGCACGTCCGGGCGGCCGACATGTTGTTGCTGGGAACGCCGATTGCGGCCGGGGACGCCGTGGCGATGGGTCTCGCCAACATGGCGGTGCCGGAAGAGCAGGTGGTCGACGTCGCGCGCGAGGTGGCGGAGCGCTTCAACACCCTGCCGCCCGCGGGCGTGCGCGACAGCAAGCGGCTGATGAAGCAGGCGCGGGCGCGGCTGGTGGAGCAGACCATCCTGGAAGAGGCGAAGATCTTCGGTGCACGGCTCGGCGGGCCGGAGGTCCGCGAGGCTGTCGGCGCGTTCTTCGAGAAACGGACGCCCGACTTTGCCGGTTTGCGCAAGGAGCATTGATTATGGCTGCACCTGCCAATGCGACCCTGAACAAGCTGGTCCGACAGGTGGCCGGGCGGATGCTCGCAGCGAACCAGTTGGTGGCGACGGCGGAGTCCTGTACCGGCGGCATGATCGCCAAGTGCATCACCGACCTGCCGGGCAGCTCGGCCTGGTTCGAGCGCGGCTGGGTCACCTACAGCGACCGTTCCAAGCGCCAGGAGCTCGACGTGGCCAGCGGCCTGCTCAAGCGTCATGGGGCGGTCAGCGAACCGGTCGCGCGCGCCATGGCCCGCGGCGCGCTGCAGGCGAGCCGGGCCAGTGTGTCGGTCGCAGTAACCGGGGTCGCCGGCCCGGATGGCGGAACCGAGCAGAAGCCCGTCGGGACAGTCTGGATCGCCTGGGCCCGGCGCCAGCCTGCGGGCGCCAGGGTCGTATCGCGGCGGTACCTGTTTGCCGGAACGCGGGATGCCGTGCGCCGCCAGACGGTGGCAATGGCCCTGAAGGGGCTGCTCGAGGCATGAGGGAAGCCGGCGAGGCAACCCGGCGACTGTTTTTTGCATTCTGGCCGGATCCAGCCACCCGAGAGGAGCTGGTGCACGCCTGCCGCAAGGCGGTTAAAGGCAGTGGCGGACGACCAGTCAGGGTGCAGAACCTGCATGCGACGCTGGCCTTCCTGGGCTTCGTCGCCGAGGCCCGGCTCGCCGAGGTCGAAGCCGCGGCTGCAGGGCTGGGCGGTGGGCCGATCAATCTGCTCTTCGATGGGATCGAATTCTGGCCGAAACCGCAGGTGCTGGTGGCGGTCTGCGGCGATCCGACGCCGGCGGCGGAAGGCCTGGCTCGCCAGCTGTGGCAACGGCTGGCGCCCCTGGAAATCAAGCCGGACCTGCAACCCTACCGTCCTCACGTGACGCTGGCCCGCAAGGTCCGCAAGCCCGCACCGGGACTGGCGATGCGGCCGGTTCGCTGGCCGGCCACCGACGTCGCGCTGGTCGAGTCCGTTACCGACCCAGCCGGGGTGCGGTATGCGGTGCTGAAGCGCTGGCCGCTCGATCCCGCGTGATGCAGGGCGCCTGGGTCGCCTGCTGACCCACCGCCGGCCGCAGACTGAGCCCAACAGTGAATTGCCCCGTACGCGCTGCTTTATCAGGCGCCGGCGAGGGGCGAATGGATGTGAAATAATCGCGGACTCACGCGGAGGGAAGGAACCAGATGGAAGACAATCGCAAGAAGGCGCTGGCAGCAGCACTGGGCCAGATCGAAAAACAGTTCGGAAAGGGCTCTGTAATGCGCCTCGGCGACGCCGAGACGGTGCCGGACATGGAAGTGGTCTCCACCGGTTCCCTTGGGCTCGACGTGGCACTGGGCGTGGGCGGTCTGCCGCGCGGCCGGGTGGTCGAGATCTACGGCCCGGAATCGTCGGGCAAGACTACGCTGATGCTCTCCGCCATCGCGCAGGCGCAGCGGACCGGCGGGGTCGCCGCCTTCGTGGACGCCGAGCACGCGCTCGACCCGTCCTACGCGGAGAAGCTCGGCGTCAATCTGCAGGACCTGCTGGTATCGCAGCCGGACACCGGCGAACAGGCGCTCGAGATCACCGACATGCTGGTGCGTTCGGGTGCCGTGGACATCGTGGTCATCGACTCGGTCGCGGCGCTGACGCCGAAGGCCGAGATCGAGGGCGAAATGGGCGAGATGCAGGTCGGCCTGCATGCGCGGCTCATGTCGCAGGCGCTACGGAAGCTTACCGGCAACATCAAGCGTTCCAACACCATCGTCGTGTTCATCAACCAGATCCGCATGAAGATTGGCGTGATGTTCGGCAGCCCGGAAACCACCACCGGCGGCAACGCGCTCAAGTTCTATTCGTCGGTAAGGCTCGACATCCGCCGCATCGGCGCGATCAAGAACGGCGAGGAGGTCGTGGGCAACCAGACCCGCGTCAAGGTGGTGAAGAACAAGGTCGCGCCGCCGTTCCGCCAGGCGGAGTTCGAGATCATCTACGGCAAGGGCATCTCGTGCGAAGGTGAGCTGGTCGACCTGGGTGTCATCCACGGTCTGGTCGAGAAGTCCGGCTCCTGGTACTCGTACAACGGCGAGCGTATCGGCCAGGGCAAGGACAACGTCCGCAACTACCTGCTCGAACACCCGGAAATCGCTGCCGAGATCGATACCGCGCTGCGCGCCAAGCTACTGCCGACCAAGGCTGCGATCGCCGCCGCGGCGGCCGCGGCTGCCAGTGAGGCGGCGCGGGCCTGAGCGGGGTGCCGCCCCGGGGCTTGCGGCGGACGATCCCACCGCGGCCAGGCTGGCGGCGCTCCGGCTGCTGAATCGCCGCGACTTCTGCGCGGCCGAGCTGACTGCCAGGCTGGTTGAGCGCGGTGCCAATCCCGCCGCCGCCGCGGCCGTCGTCGCAGACCTCGGCCGCGAGCGGATGGTAGACGACGCGCGTTACGCCGAGCACTACGTTGCCTGGCACGCTGGGCGCGGCCAGGGACCGATGCGCATCGCCCACGAGCTTCGGGAGCTCGGTGTGGCAGCCAAGATCGTCGAGGACGCGGTGGAGTCCGGTTCCGCGGCCTGGTGCGAACGCTGTCTCCGGGTGCGCCGGCGCCGCTTCGGCAGCGAGGTGCCGCAGGTTTGGAAGGAACGGGCGCGCCAGGCCCGTTTCCTGCAATATCGAGGGTTCAGCGCGGAGCAGGTCCGCGCAGCCCTGGGTAATGACATCGAGCTGGACGAATGAGCACCGAGCAAGCCAAGCGCCTGTCGAGCAGCGAGCTGAGAAGCGCGTTCCTGGAGTTCTTCCGCGAGCGCGGACACGCCGTCGTGCCGTCGAGCCCCCTGGTGCCGGGCAACGACCCGACATTGCTGTTCACCAACGCCGGCATGGTGCAGTTCAAGGACGTGTTCCTGGGCCAGGACAAGCGGGCGTATTCGCGTGCGGCCAGTTCACAGCGCTGCGTCCGCGCGGGTGGCAAGCACAACGACCTGGAGAACGTCGGCTACACGGCGCGCCACCATACGTTTTTCGAGATGCTGGGCAACTTCAGCTTCGGCGACTACTTCAAGCGCGAGGCCATCGGCTACGCCTGGGAGTTCATCACCGGCACGCTCGGGATTCCGGCCGAGCGGTTGTGGGTGACGGTTTTTCGTGACGACGACGAGGCGGCCGATATCTGGCTGAAGGAAGTCGGCGTCGATCCGGCGAGGTTCGGCAGGCTGGGCGAGAGCTCGAACTTCTGGGCCATGGGCGACACCGGGCCCTGCGGACCATGTAGCGAGATCTTCTACGACCACGGCGCTGGCATTCCAGGCGGTCCGCCCGGCTCGCCGGATGAGGACGGCGATCGCTACGTCGAGATCTGGAACCTGGTCTTCATGCAGTTCGACCGCTCGGCCGACGGCAAACTGAGCCCGCTGCCCAAGCCGTCGGTGGACACCGGCATGGGCCTCGAGCGCATTGCCGCGGTCATGCAGGGCGTGCACTCGAACTACGACATCGACCTGTTCAGGAACCTGATTTCGGCTGCGGCGGATGTGACCAACCAGAAGTCGGTCGACAGCCCGTCGCTCAGGGTCATCGCAGACCACATCCGAGCCTGCGCGTTCCTGATCGTCGATGGTGTCGTGCCCTCCAACGAAGGTCGGGGCTACGTGCTGCGGCGCATCGTTCGTCGCGCGATCCGCCACGGCTACCAGCTGGGCCAGGGCGACCCGTTCTTCTTCAAGCTGGTACAGGTGCTGGCTGACCAGATGGGCAAGGCCTACCCGGAGCTGGTGGCCAATGCCGACATGGCCATGCGGGTGCTGAAGCAGGAAGAGGAACGTTTCGCCGAGACGCTGTCGACCGGCATGTCGCTGCTGGAGGGCGAGATCGCAGGCCTTGACTCAAAGGTCATTCCCGGCGCCGTTGTTTTCAAGCTCTACGACACCTACGGCTTTCCGCTCGACCTGACCGCCGATGTCGCGCGGGAGCGCGGCCTGTCGATCGACCAGGCCGGCTTCGAGACCGCCATGGAGGCCCAGCGGGAACGCGCCAGGTCGGCCAGCCGTTTCGGCGTAGACCTGCGCGGCGGCGTGTCGCTCGATGCGCCCACGGAGTTTCGTGGCTACGACGCGCTCGAGGGCGTCGGCACGGTGGTCGCCCTGATCCGGGACGGCGCACAGGTCGAGCGGCTTACGCCCGGTGAAGCGGGGCAGGTGGTGCTCGATGCCACGCCGTTCTATGCGGAAAGCGGCGGCCAGGTCGGCGATATCGGCGTGCTGGAAGCCGAACACGCACAATTCACGGTGACCGACACGCACAAGCTGGGCAAGGCGTTCGGTCACGTGGGTGCGGTGACCCGAGGCCAACTCGAGCTTGGCGACCGCGTCACCGCTCGCGTCGACGCCGAGACCCGCCAGGCGACGGTGCTGAACCATTCCGCGACGCACCTGCTGCACGCGGCGCTGCGCAAGGTGCTCGGGACCCACGTCACCCAGAAGGGATCGCTGGTCGCCCCGGACCGGCTGCGTTTCGACTTTTCCCACTTCCAGGCGGTCACGCCCGAGGAACTCGAGCAGATCGAGCGGCTGGTCAATGTCCAGATCCGCCGCAATGCACCGGCCGCGACGCGCCTGATGTCCTATGACGACGCGGTCGCCGCGGGCGCCATGGCGCTCTTCGGCGAGAAGTACGACGACCAAGTCCGGGTGCTCGCCCTCGGCGACTTCTCGACCGAGCTCTGCGGTGGCACCCATGTTCATCGTGCCGGCGACATCGGCCTGTTCCGTATCGTCAGCGAGGGCGGTATTGCGGCCGGCGTGCGTCGTATCGAGGCGGTGACCGGCGAGGAGGCACTGAACTACGCCGCCGCCAGCGAAACGACGCTAAGGCAGATCGCCGCACTGGTGCGTGGCAGTCCGGCCGATGCGGAGGACAAGATCCGCCAGTTGCTGGAACGGCAGAAAAGGCTCGAGCGCGAGCTGGCCGCGCTGAAGTCGAAGCTGGCGTCGGGGCAGGGCGTCGACCTGGCTGATTCGGCCGTTGAAGTCGCCGGGATCCGGGTGGTTGCAGCGCGCGTCGACGGCGCGGATGCCAAATCGCTGCGCGAGGCGGTGGATGCCTTGAAGGCGAAGCTCCGGTCCGCTGTCATCGTCCTCGGTGCGCCGACCGAGGATGGCAAGGTGCTGCTGGTCGCCGGCGTCACCTCTGACCTGGTCGGCAGGGCGAAGGCGGGGGAACTCGTCGGTGCTGTCGCCGCCAAGGTGGGTGGCAAGGGTGGCGGGCGGCCCGACTTCGCCCAGGCCGGCGGCACCGACCCGTCGCAACTCGATGCCGCGCTGGCGGCGGTGCCGGGAATCGTCGCAGCCCGGCTGACGTAGGAGAATGCGGGGACAGTTTACCTATTGCATGGCAGAAGCCATTCAACACCTTCGGGTCGGCCAGTGCAGGAAATAGGTAAACTGTCCCCGTATTCCCCCCCCGTGTTCCCGACTGGCACTGCGCCGGCAGTCCGCCGACAATGCCCGCCGCATGGCACTGATCGTCCAGAAATTCGGTGGAACCTCGGTCGGTTCGCCGGCCCGTGTGCTGGCGGTGGCCGACCTGGTCGCCGCCCGCCGCGCAGAAGGCCAGGGCGTGGCGGTCGTGGTATCCGCGATGGGCGATTCGACGGACCGGCTGCTCGACCTCGCCCGGCAGGTCTCCGCCACCCCCGCAGCGCGTGAACTCGACGCACTGCTGGCGACGGGCGAGATGATTTCCACTTCGCTGATCGCCATGGCCCTGTCCGATCGCGGCTGGCCGGCACGCTCCTACAACGCGCTGCAGTTGCCGGTCACGACCACCGGGTCGCACGGCAGGGCGCGCATTACGGCCATCGAGTCGGCATGCCTGCGCGCCGACCTCGCGGCCGGCATCGTGCCCGTTGTTGCCGGTTTCCAGGGCCGCGGACCGGATGGGTCGATCACCACCATCGGTCGTGGCGGGTCCGACACCAGCGCGGTCGCACTCGCGGTCGCGATCGGTGCCGACGAGTGCCAGATCCTGACCGATGTGGACGGCGTCTACACGGCCGATCCACGGGTCGTGCCCGATGCGCGCAGGCTCGACAGCGTCAGCTTCGAGGAAATGCTCGAACTGGCGGGGCAGGGCTCGCGGGTGTTGCACCTACGATCAGTCGAGTTCGCTGCCCGCTACGACATCCGGTTGCGGGTCCTGTCCAGTTTTCGCCCCGGCCCTGGCACGCTGATCGCCAAGGAGGATCCCGACGTGGAAGCCCCAGTTGTCTCCGGCATTGCCTTCAACCGCGACGAGGCCGAAATTACGCTAACCGGGCTGCCCGACCGGCCGGGCATCGCCTTCGAGGTTCTGCGCCCAGCGGCCGCTGCCGAGATCGAGGTAGACATGATCGTGGTCAACGCGCCTCGTGACGGGTGCGTCGATTTCACCTTCACGGTGCATCGTGACGACTACCAACGGGTTCTTGAACTCATGCAGACGGTGGCAGCCAGCCATCCAGGCAGTGCCATTACTGGCAGCGATCGGGTGGCCAAGCTTGCCGTCGTCGGTTCGGGCATGCGTTCACACGCAGGAGTGGCCGCCCGGCTGTTCGAGACGCTGGCGCAGGAGAAGATCAACGTCCGGCTGGTGTCGACGTCCGAGATCAAGATCGCGGTGCTGGTGGAAGAGGACGACATCGAACGGGCAGTCCGGGCGCTGCATGGCGCCTACGGGCTGGCGGGAAAGTAGTCATTCCGAGTACAACAGGCCGTACCGGCTTGAAACCGGCGTCGAAAGACTGCCGCATGGCCGGCCAGGGCCCACCTTGGAGCCTCCGCCTCGGGGGCCGGCAAGCCACTGGAATTTATAATGATTCTTAATCTCTCGATCCCGTCGAGATTAAGGGATTTCCTGAGAGCATTTGCCTCGGTGGTGCCCTAGCATCCATATATCAGCGTTTTCGCATGGAAATCGGGGGATACAGGGATGCTCATTCTTACTCGGCGCGTTGGTGAGGCCCTCATGGTGGGTGACGAGGTCACCGTTACCGTACTCGGCGTCAAGGGAAACCAGGTCCGGATCGGCGTTCGCGCGCCCAAGCACGTTTCCGTGCATCGCGAAGAGATCTACGAGCGGATCCGCGCCGAGCAGCAATCGGAGCCCGACGCGCTCGCTCAGGCCACCGCCGCCCTGGCCTGAAGCTAGATTCGGCCAGCGCCCTTTACCGGCCACCGGCCGGTCAGTATCATTTGCGGCCCTTCCGGGAAGCCGGGGGAAAGAACCCGGAGAGATGGCCGAGTGGTCGAAGGCGCTCCCCTGCTAAGGGAGTATGGGCCAAAAGCTCATCGAGGGTTCGAATCCCTCTCTCTCCGCCAGTCGGAATGCGGGCCGGCCACGATGCCGGTCTGTGAAGGAGTGGCCCAGAATGCCGCTCCGGTAAACTGCAGAAACACGCGCCCGTAGCTCAGTTGGATAGAGTACATGGCTACGAACCATGGGGTCGGGAGTTCGAATCTCTCCGGGCGCGCCAATGAATGAAAAAGGGGTCCCAACGGGACCCCTTTTTCATTCATCAGTCGAGGTGGTGCAATTCGAACTCCCGGAGCGGAGCGGGTCGGGATGTTCGACGAGGCGGCATACAGTGCCGCCGAAGGACGCCGCCGCCTGAGCGGCGGCGGTCCCGAGCATCAGCGAGGGACGAGCGGCCGCAGGCCGCGAGCAATCTCTCCGGGCGCGCCAATGAATGGAAAAGGGGTCCCATCGGGACCCCGCTCCCCGTATCTACCGGATCACACCAGATCGAAGCGATCGAGGTTCATCACCTTGTTCCAGGCCGCCACGAAGTCACGTACGAAGGCACCTTGCGCATCGCTGGATGCATAGACTTCGGCGAGGGCGCGGAGCTGGGAATTCGAGCCAAAGACGAGATCGACGACCGTACCTGTCCACTTGAGCTTACCCGTCTTGCGGTCACGCCCCTCCAGTATGCCTTCCACGGTGGCGGACTTCTGCCACTTCGTGTCCATGTCGAGCAGGTTGACGAAGAAGTCGTTGGACAGCGTCCCGGGCCGGTCGGTGAATACGCCGTGCCTGGCGCGGCCCACGTTCGTATCGAGGGCGCGCAGGCCACCGATCAGCACCGTCATCTCCGGCGCGGTCAACGTCAACAGCTGCGCCTTATCCACGAGGAGCTCGGCCGCATAGCCCTCAAGGCCCTTGCGAAGGTAGTTGCGGAACCCGTCAGCCTGTGGCTCCAGGGGTGCGAAGGAGTCGGCGTCAGTCTGCGCCTGCGAGGCGTCCGTGCGCCCCGGCGCGAAGGGTACCGTCACGTCCTGGCCGGCCTTCTTGGCAGCAGCTTCGACCGCCGCGTTGCCCGCCAGTACGATCAAGTCGGCGAGGGATATCTTCTTGCCGTCGGACTGTGCGTTATTGAATTCCTTTTGGATGTCCACGAGCTTTGCCAGCACCTTTGCCAGCTGGTCCGGCTGGTTGGCTGGCCAGTCCTTCTGCGGAGCGATGCGAATTCGCGCGCCGTTGGCGCCGCCGCGCTTGTCACCGCCGCGGAAGGTCGAGGCGGAGGCCCAGGCCGTGCTGACCAGCTGGGGGATGGTCAAGCCGGAGGAAAGAACCGTGGCCTTCAGGGCCGCGATGTCCTCATCATCGACCAGCGCATGGTCGATGGCGGGGATCGGGTCCTGCCAGATCAGCACTTCCTTTGGCACCAGCGGGCCGAGATAGCGGGCACGCGGGCCCATATCACGGTGCGTAAGCTTAAACCAGGCGCGGGCAAAGGCGTCGGCGAACTCCTGCGGATTGGCCAGGAAGCGGCGCGAAATCTTCTCGTAGGCCGGGTCCACTCGCATGGCCATGTCCGCCGTGGACATCATCGGGGCATGGCGCTTTTTCGGGTCATGCGCGTCGGGAACGGTGCCCGCGCCCGCGTCGCCTCTGGGCTTCCACTGGTGGGCGCCCGCGGGGCTCTTGGTCAGCTCCCACTCGTAGCCAAACAGGGTCTCGAAGTAGCTGTTGTCCCACTGGATGGGTGTGGGCGTCCAGGCGCCTTCCAGGCCGCTGGTGATCGTGTCGCCGTCCTTGCCGCTACCGAAGCTGTTTTTCCAGCCAAAGCCCTGCTCCTCGATGCCGGCGCCCTCCGGTTCCGGGCCGACGTACTTGCCCGGATCGGCCGCGCCGTGGGTCTTGCCGAAAGTATGGCCGCCGGCCGTTAGGGCCACGGTCTCCTCATCGTTCATGGCCATGCGGGCAAAGGTCTCGCGGATGTCACGAGCGGAGCCGAGCGGATCCGGGTTGCCATTCGGGCCTTCCGGATTCACGTAGATCAGGCCCATCTGTACGGCGGCCAGCGGATTGGCGAGCTCGCGGTCGCCGCTGTAGCGCTCGTCCGCCAGCCACTTGCCCTCGGGACCCCAGTAGATGTCTTCTTCCGGCTCCCAGATGTCCGCGCGGCCCCCGGCGAAGCCGAAGGTCTTGAAGCCCATTGACTCCAGCGCGACGTTGCCGGTCAGGATGAACAGGTCAGCCCAGGACAGGTTGCGGCCGTACTTCCGCTTGATCGGCCATAGCAGGCGGCGCGCCTTGTCGAGGTTGCCATTGTCCGGCCAGCTGTTCAGGGGCGCGAATCGCTGCGCGCCGGTGCCGGCGCCTCCGCGACCATCGGCGATGCGGTACGTGCCCGCGGCGTGCCAGGCCATGCGGATGAAGAACGGACCGTAATGGCCGTAGTCCGCGGGCCACCAGTCCTGCGAATCGGTCATCAGGGCATGCAGGTCCTTGATCACGGCATCCAGGTCGAGGCTCTTGAATGCCTCGGCATAGTCGAACGTCTCACCCAGGGGATCGGACTTGGCCGAATGCTGGTGCAGGATCTTCAGGTTCAGCTGGTCGGGCCACCAGCCGGCGTTCGCCGAAGCCCCGGCTACGGTGTGTTTGCTGGCTTGACCCGAGAACGGGCACTTTGCTTCGTTGGCCATGGTTCTCTCTTTGTGGCTGTTTCGAATCTATGCTGAGAGCTACATTAGACCTTCTTCAGCCATTGATCCAATTGATAATTAAAACTTTCCCGATAGAGGGTAACTATCGATATACCTAGATCAGGCATTTAGGGCTTACGCGGCGATGGTCCGCTTGCCGCCAGGAGTGCCTGTGCGCGGGCTCGCAACGGCGGCTGGCGCATGCACGAGTTCGGTTTTCCTCGACATCCAGGCTGTCATGCTCGGTCAGGTGGAGATGGCCACCCCATAGATACTCTTTACGGTGACGCCGCGACGCATTCGTGATCAGTAGCGATAGCCGGTCATGAGGCCATGATCTTTCTGTGCGTTCCTTCAGAATCACTGGGTGGAGTAGGGGAACCGTTGTCAATCCTGCTTCCAAGCGTTCTGCGCGTGCGGCGTATGTAGAAATGCGACTGACGCACCGATAGCGCCCATGGCGATCATGTGGACGAATTTGAACGGTCGGAACGGAGCGATCTCCGTCGGGCCTGAGTATTCTCAATGCTCGGTGCTTCTCAACGAACCGCGTCGGAACTGGAGCGGCCATGGCTAGGATCAAACCCCTGGATCTGGAAGACCTTCCCGAGGCGGCCCGTCACAACCTCGAATACGCCAAGACACTGATGGGGTTTACGCCCAACGATGTGTTGACGATGGCGCGTTGGCCGGAATTGCTGGAGGCAGCCAAGCACCTGGTGGACGTGGTCTATGGGCCGGGAGAGCTGGATCCCGACCTGAAGAGAATGATCGCCACCATCGTCAGTGGTACTTCTGGTTGCCGCTACTGCCAAGCCCACACGGCGCATGGTGCGGTCAGAATGGCCGGAGCCAACGAAGCCAGGATCGCCGCGGTGTGGGAGTTTCAAACCAGTGATCTGTTTACCC
>JAHEAZ010000110.1 GCA_024642505.1 Gammaproteobacteria bacterium | reverse complement strand
GAACGGATCCGTGGAGCCGGCCACTGGCCGCACATGGAAAGGCCCGATGCGGTGAACCGTTTCATCCTGGAGCGGATGTCGGGGGCTGACTGCGATCCGGCCCGCTCGGCAATACCCAAGAAGCCAGGGAGAACACCAGTATGCGATCTGACCCGAAAGCCGTCGCCAGGTTGGCGCTTGACGATGCCGAGGCGTGGAATTCGAAGTCCGCGGACAAGGTCGCTTCGTTCTATGCGCAAGATGGCGAGATTGTCATCAATCGTGGCGAGCCATGGCCGGGACGGCCCCGGGTTACCGAAATGGCGGCGGGCTTCTTCGCCGACGTTCCCGACCTGTCGTTGACGTGCGACGAGATCCGCTGCTCCGGCTCGCGTGCCGTCTACGTCTGGACCTTCACCGGCCACGACGCGAAGCCGGGCAACCCTACAGAGCGCTTAGTGCCTGATCCAGCATCTTGACCAGGTCGTCCCGGCTGTAGGTGAATTCCTGAGCGTGATTGAGCTCCGCGACACGACGGAGCGCGGCCTGCAACGTGACCATGGCCTGTTCCTGGTCGGGCGTCACCATGTAGCGCCGCTTGGGGGACTGCGCGAACAGCGCATCCTCCACGGCAGCGGCCACTGCACCTGGCTCCGGCTTCCCTGCACCAAAACTCACGATGCCTTCGGCGCTCTGCTGCACCTCGGTAGACACTGCGCCGCCCTGGCTCGCCTGCTCCAGTTGGCGATCCGCCACTTTTCGCCAGATGGGCGTCTTGAAGGATCCCGGCTCGATGATGTTGACGGTAACGCCCAGCGGCGCCATCTCGAGCGCCAGCGAATCGCGCAAAGCTTCTATCGCAAACTTGGTCATGCAGTAGGTGGAAAAGCTCTCCTCGGCAATGTATCCGGATATCGACCCGATCATCGTGATGCGGCCTTTCGACTCGATGATCAGCGGCAAGAATGCCCGCGTCACCCGGTGCACACCAAATACATTCACGCCGAACTGATAGTCGAGGTCCCGCTGCGATGTTTCGGCCACGGAACCGATTGCAGCGACGCCCGCGTTGTTCACGAGGCCCCACAGGCCCCGGCCTTCGCGCTTGATGAACGCCACGGCATTGTCGACGTCATCCTGGACCGTCACATCCAGCTTCACTGCGCTGACGTTCTCCATTGCGTTCAGTCGTTCGAGATCCTCGGCCTTCCTCGCCCCGGCGTAGACGTAGTAGCCATCGGTCGCCAGCCGCTCCGTGATCTTCAGGCCGATACCCGAACTGGCGCCCGTGACGAGGACGGCCCTCTGCACGGACGGTGACTCCGCAACGCCTTGCTGCGGCATGGCGACGGCAAATAACGACAGAATTACGATCCCGAGAGAACGTCGCATCAATAACTGCATTGTCTTTCTCTCCACGATAGTGAGGCGGCCGGCACCACGTCCCGAATCAGGAACAGCTCGTCGTGCAGCTCGCAGTACGCACGCAAGACGCGATCGCCGCTGACATGCCGCGCTGCGGCTCGAACCGCGTGGCTGGCTGTCATGGTTGTCCTCCGGAAACTCGGTGCAGGCCAAGACTATCACTCGCCGCGCGCCAGCTCACCGGCCTGTCCGCTTTCGTCTGGTGCCTGACATGGCGGACCGCAACAACCCCATGATCCGTTACCTAGGTGTCCGGAACGGACCCGCTTGGGCGTGGTGGCCAGGGACGGAATTGAACTGCTGTCCGTAATAGACCTGGGAGCACCTGATACCAGCACGCAATACGGGTACCGTGGCAATGAACGTCCAGGGTGGTCAGCGCGGAAATAGCAGCACGACCACGGCCCGGAAGCCCCAGTCATGTGGACCGCCGGAGCCACTTTCCGCGTAGTAGCGGGGTCCCGCGCCAAACTGGACGATTTGTCCGCCAACCTTGGTGACCTTGTTGACGAATACCCCTAGCGGGAGGGTCCACTGGTTCCCGTTCCAGTCGTAGGTCGAGTCCACAGTCGCAGTCATGCTCAAGCCACCTGGCCAGGTATGCGTCACGAAGGGCTGCACGAACGTGCTGCTGATGTCGTTGCGCTTGCCGTCGCCCGCGAACGACCAGATGTGATTGCCCAGCACGCCGTAGGTCCACGGTCCTTGCTGCTTGAGCGCAACACCGGTCGGGCCGCCACCCCATTTATCGGCGGTAAGGAGGTCATGACTGCCAGTCGGCAGCAGCAACACCGGTCCCACGCCCCATATCCAGCCGCTGGCGGTGGGTGCTTTCGGCGAAAAGAACAGGCTCTGGACGGTATCGCCAATGCCAGTCTGGCTACCGGATCCCGGGAAGATGTCCGACTGGTCAACGATCGGCAGGATGGTGCGCGAGATGACGTTCCAGTCGTCATTGAGCGAGATCGGCACGACCGGCTGCACGTTCATCGTGAAGCGATCGCCGTCCTGCAGTGGCCCGATGTTGCCGTCCCAGTTCATCTGGAATGGCAGGCTGATCATCGCGGCAATCGGGTTGGCCAGCTTCTTGGCCAGTTCCTCGTTCGACTCGGCAAGGACTTGCGCGGACGGCAGGCCGCAGGCGAGGCAGCTGAGTGCCAGAAGTGCCCGTTTGTGCATGTTAGTCATCGTGTATCTGCCTGTGTTGTAGTAGTTCGCAATCATCGGGTCGGCCATCACTCTGCCTTCCCATCTTAACGCGCCCCCTGGAAGCGCGGCACTCGGTGCCGGACAGTGGCCCAGGAAGCACCTGCCTCGTGTCATCAATGACCATGAGAAATCGCGTTGGCGTCAGACCTATTGTGGCAGAACCCTTTCAGGACGCGTGGCGGTCCAGGTCTTTCCCAGGCGCTCCCAGTCGGGCCCGTAGAACCTGATACCAGCGAAGAAATCGTTCCTGGTGGTCGGTATCCAATTGTTCTCCAGGCCCTTGGGCGCATCGGGTCCAAAGAAGACGTCAATAGAACCATCTTCGTTGTACTTCAGCGTCTTGTTCAGCGAACTGATCGCGTATCTCTTCTGGGGATTGGCGATCATGGCGTCGGTTTCGGCATCGTAAAGAATCACCGACCAGAAGCTCTTTGCAGGAACATTGGCGGGCAGGTGCAACTTGTAGTGCACGCCAGGCTGCAAGGGCTTGTTGTCGGTGTCAGAAAAGGTAATGCCGTAGAACGTCGAGTTCCCCATGTTCTTGGGTGGCCAGATCGCCAGCGCAAAGTACGCCGCGCGCTCATCCACCTGGACCAGGTCATCTGTCGTGTAGTTCGGGTTCCACGACTCGACCAATCCCAGCGCCAACCAGCCCGGAAGGGGGCTGGCCGGCCAGGCCTTGGTCATGTTCAGCTTGGCGGTCATCCAGCCCAGGTCTGCAGCATCCTGCAGCAGCTCCAGGGTCGCCTTGTCCGACGGGAATGGCTTGTCCTTTTCGATGCCCAGTGACTTGAGCATGCCGATGAGATACTTGTCTTTCTCCTGGACTGGCTCCCGGCCGAGGTAGTCGTGGATCCGCCGGAATGCGCCGACGCCCTTGTCCACTTCCCCGTCCACCGGCTTGCCCAGCACATCGAGGTAGCGCTGGGGGCGCGCAGGATCAGACAATGGATACACCTTGACACGTTTGACACGGTCGACGGCATCGGCGAGCGTCGCGTCGCCAAGCATCACCGAGCGCAACCCCAGGCGCACCTGGTACGACGTGGAACGAATGGGCAGATACCCTTCGGGGACCTCGTCCTGGTAGCCCGGCGGCAGGATCAAGTATTTACCGCCCTTGCCCTGGTCCGGTGTGACCTGGGGAATACCGACATCGGTCAACGGGACCTGCCAGACGTCGATGATCGACCCGAACAGATAACCCTTGTTGTCCATCGCGGGCTGTTCGTAAACAACAGGACCGTCATGCAGGTCCATGTGCACCATGGCGTAGACGGTCTCGTTATTCAGTGTCGACAGCTTGGCGGTGTGATCGGCAAATCCGCCAATGTATGTGACGTCCAGCATGCCGCCGCCTGACGCCTTGAACATGGCGTCGCGACCGGCATATGACTGGTTGAGGGGCAGCGACCACAGGAAGAGCTCGACAGCACGGTTCAACCGCAGGTCCTGCTTGAGCTTCACGGCGTCGGGTGGCAGGGGATACCCCGGCTTGATGGTGATCCCGTCTACCTTTCTTGAAGCTTCCTGAGCCCAGGAAAGCGTGGGTACCACGCTGGCAAACACCGCAAGCGCCACGATTACTAAAAGTATCGGTTTCGGTTTACTTTTCTTCATTGTCTTTCGTCCATGAGTCCTGGTGGCGAAGATCGTCGACATGGGACCAGGCAGCCTGACTCAATAACTGTTCACCTGTTCCAGGTCGCTGAATGTCCACGATTTGTCCATCAACGGAGCCTGCGGGCCGTATAGACGGAATAGCAGCACAAAATCGCGGCCCTTGGCGATGGGTACCCAATTCGCCTCCTTGCCCGAGGGCGCAGTGGCCCCGAAGTAGAGATCGATCGATCCGTCGCCATTGACGCTGAGTCCATTGTCCAGCGAGGAGACTCCGGGCTTCGGCATGTTCTGTATGAAAGCCGCGGAATCCAGGGTGTCGTAGGCGAGGACTGACCAGAACTGAGAGACCGGAACGTTGGGCGGCACGTGCAGGACGTACTTGTTGCTGCCGTTGAGCATCTGTCCCTTCGAGTCATAGGAGCCGATGAAGTAGCGGGTCGCGGCCCCCGGCTGTTTCGAGCTGGTGCAGATCCCGTAATAGAAACGGGCTCGTTCCGTGACCGAAGTATAGGTCGGGAAGTCCCACGACATTTCTGTCAGCACGACTTCGAACGGCACGATGTCGCGCCAGTGCAGCTCGGGCCAGTAGCGCCAGCTCGGGTCGGCCTCCGTGAACAGCGTCATCATGCTTTCGTGTGCCTCTTCGACCGCCGCAGTCAGGAGTCGTTTTTCCCGATCTGTCGGGTTGAAGGGCGCTCCTTTCCTGATGCCGATGTACTTCAACATGTCATACGCCGTGCGGTCGCGTTCTTCGGCAGGTTCCACCTGGATCAGCTCGTTGATCTGCTTGAACAGATTCAGGTCAAAGAGGGGAACTCCGTTGATGAGCTTTCCGTCCACCGCCACATGCCGCATCGCGGGCGGATGCTGCGCCGCCGAGAGAGGGTAGATCCTGACTTTCTTCAGAAGAGCTTCCGCTGCCGCCAGGCTTTCCGGGCTGAAATCCTTGACGATGGCGCGAAGGGCAAACCAGCCGTTATAGGTCAGCTGGGGAAACACGAAATAGCCGGCCGGGTACGGACCGTTGTAGTTCGGCGGCAGCAGAAGGTACTTCCCGCCAAGACCCTTATCAAATCCGGCGTTGCCAACATCGATTACCGGACGCTGCCATATGTCCATCATTGTGCCGAAGAGGCCCACTGTCGAATTAGTCGGGGGTATCTCGACGACCATCGGCCCATCGAGCGTCTTCCAGAAGGCGAACGCATACATCGTCGTGTTGTTGGGCGTCGTGATCTGAAAGCGCCAGTCGATCGGTTTCCTGAAGTAGAGAAGATCGTTCTGGCCAGCACCGCCATCTCGATCGAAACCGTCCCTCATCGCGATGGCATTCATCATTGGCTGCGCCCAGATGACGACCTCGGTCGCCTTTCGCACATACATGCGATCGGCCACCTGATTCTGTTCGACCTCCTGTGCCTGCACGACTGCCGAAAACGCGCCAGCAAGTACGAGTGCCAGAACGATTGGCATTGCCTTCGTCAGTTTCCTCATGGGTCGTTCCTTTCTACCTCGTGTGTCAACTCGGCGGCAGTGAACCAGAACCTTGCTCCGAAAAATGCACTGTTCGATCGTGAATGCGCGGGCCGATCCGAGCCAAATGGCTACCCGATCGGCCCGCGTGGTT
>JAHEAZ010000109.1 GCA_024642505.1 Gammaproteobacteria bacterium | reverse complement strand
CTTCCTCGACGATTGTGTGCCGCTGGCAGCGGGCAGCTGGTCCGGCTGGACCGGCGGCCCGCTGCAGCTGGCCAAGCCGGAGCAATTCGTCGGGACCGCGGGCGACAACATCCTGCTGCGCAGCAACGGGCTACTGATCGAACTGGTGATCGATCGCGAGCACATGATCGGCCGCGGCGATCCGGGCGGGGTTGCCGATATCCGTCTGGAATCCGCGCTCTCCACCATCATCGACCTGGAAGACTCGGTCGCGGCGGTGGACGCCGAAGACAAGGTTGCAGGCTATCGCAACTGGCTCGGCGCGCTGCGCGGAGACCTGGCGGCCAAGTTCACCAAGGGCGAACGGATGGTCGAACGCACCGCCAATCCTGACCGCACCTACCGTGACCGGCATGGCGAGGAGCAGGTGCTGCGCAGCCGCAGCCTGCTGCTGGTGCGCAATGTCGGCCACCTGATGACCACGCCCGCCGTACGCTTGTCCGATGGCTCTGAGATGTTCGAGGGCATTCTCGACGCCGCGATCACCGCGCTGATCGGGCTGCACGACCGCAATGGCCTTGGCCGCCTGCGCAACAGCCACACCGGTTCGATCTATGTCGTGAAGCCGAAGATGCACGGCCCTGACGAATGCGCCTTTGCCGATAGCCTGTTCGCTGCGGTCGAAGACATGCTCGGCCTGCCGCGCAGCACGATCAAGATCGGGGTGATGGACGAGGAACGGCGCACCAGCGCCAATCTTGCCGCCTGCATCCATGCGGTGAAGGACCGGGTGTTCTTCATCAATACCGGCTTTCTCGACCGCACCGGAGACGAGATTCACACCTCGATGCTGGCCGGGCCGATGCAGCGCAAGGCCGACATCAAGCAGGCCGAATGGATCGCCGCCTACGAGGATCGCAACGTCCAGATCGGCCTCGCCTGCGGCTTTGCCGGCCGCGCGCAGATCGGCAAGGGCATGTGGGCCGCGCCCGATGCCATGCGCGCCATGCTGGCCGACAAGATCGGCCACCCCATGAGCGGGGCGAACACGGCCTGGGTGCCTTCGCCCACCGCCGCCACGCTGCACGCTACCCATTACCACCGCTGCCGGGTTGCCGACCGGCAGCAAGCGCGCTTGGACGAGCCGGTGGTGCCGGTTGAGAAGCTGCTGACCGTCCCGCTGGCCGAGGACACCCGGTGGTCCGCTGCAGAGATTGCTGCCGAACTGGACAACAACGTGCAAGGCATCCTGGGTTACATGGTGCGCTGGATCGATGCGGGCATCGGGTGTTCCAAGGTGCCCGACATCAACGATGTGGGCCTGATGGAAGACCGCGCCACGCTGCGCATTTCCAGCCAGCACATCGCCAACTGGTTGCTCCACGGCATCGTCGACCGCCTGATGATCGACGAAACGCTGCACCGCATGGCAGAGCGGGTGGACGCCCAGAATGCCGGCAATCCGGACTACGTGCCGATGGCGGGAAACAAGCGGCGATCGCTCGCCTTCAACGCCGCGCGCGAATTGATCGTCACCGGCACTTGCCAGCCTTCAGGCTACACCGAGCCGGTACTGCACCGGGCGCGGGCGCTGGCCAAGCTTGAAAGCTAGCGTCTGATAAGGCCAATGACAGCAAGATCGGGCCACGCCAGAATTGCCAATCTTCGCCATTCGCCGTTTCCGCTTTGACAGTGCCGGTGCCAAAGTTGATCATGATGACGCAGTAGCACCTCAGACGTTTCCCGTGACACGGAGTCATGACCAGTGATTGATATCCAGCCATTGGTAATCTTGCGGGAGATCGACCGGACCGGAAGCCTGACGCAGGCGGCAGAGCAAATGAACCTGACCCAGTCGGCGGTCAGCCATGCAATCCGCCGGTTCGAGCAACGTCACGCGATCAAGCTGTGGGAGCGCGAGGGGCACAAGCTGCGTTTGACGCTGACCGGAGAATATCTCCTCGCCCTGGCCCACCGCGTCTTGCCGCAACTCGAACACGGCGCGGTTGTCGTGGAGGATTTTGCCCGTGGCCGCCGCGGTGCAATCCGGGTCGGCATGGAATGCCATCCCTGCCAGGACTGGCTGATGCGGGTGATCGATCCGTTCCTGGCCGAATGGCCGGATGTCGAACTGGACGTCACCACCGCCTTCCAGTTCGATGGACTGGCCGCGCTGCTCAGCCACGAAATCGATGTCCTTGTCACACCCGACCCTGTCGTTCATCCCGGTCTCGAATACACACCGGTCTTCGATTACGAACTGGTGCTGGCCGTCGCCGCAGCCCATCCCCTGGCACAGCAGCAGCGGGCCGAACCCGGCGACCTCGCGGCAGAAACGCTCATTACCTATCCGGTCCCGCGCGAGAGGCTGGACATCTACACCCGCTTCCTTGCCCCGGCCCACGCCTTGCCCCACCGCCATCGCACCGTGGAAACGACCGACCTGATGTTGCGCCTGGTGGCATCTGGCCGCGGCGTTAGCGCCACTCCCGACTGGCTGTTGCGTGCTGTCGACGGGGTGAAGGCCGTGCGGATCGGGGACGGGATCGCGAAGTCCATCCACCTGGGGCACCGCACCGGCAGTTCGAGCCGTTACCTCGAAGGCTTTATCAGGCTGGCCGGGAGCGTCAGGATCTGACCTTTCGCTTGCTGCGCCACAACAGTTGGCCAGTAGACAACATGACTCCTGATCATACTCGGCTGAGATATGATCATTTTTCTTCATCCCAAAGATCAGGCACATGGCTCGCGTCGGACGGCACACGTCGTCCACCGCCCACGCCCGCCATCAGGAAAGGCGGGCCTGACCTGAACGCGCAACAAGTGGCTGAACGCCAGGAGACCGGACCGAAATGAGCACGGAATTTGCCTTTACGATCAGGACGCTGCGCCTGGACGAGGACTACAGTCCCGCCGAAAGCACGCGGCTCACCACCAATTTCGCGAACCTGGCGAGAGGGGAAGGCCGGCGGCAAAACCTGCGCAACGCGCTGCGGATGATCAACAACCGCTTCAACACGCTGGCGCGCTGGGACAATGCCGATGGCACCCGCTACGGCGTCGAGCTCGACATCGTTTCCGCTGACCTCGATATCGACGGCAGCGGGCGCGCTTTCCCCGCTATCGAGTTCCTGAAGACGACCATCGTCGACCGGAGAACCGACACCCGGATCGAAGGGATCGTCGGCAACAATTTTTCCTCCTACGTCCGCGATTACGATTTCGGCATCCGGCTTCCGGAACTCCGCCAGAGCCACGCGGGCGCCGGCATCCCGGACGATTTCGGCGAATTGCACGGCCGGCTGTTCCGGCACTTCATCGCATCGGAAGCGTACAAGCAGTACTTCCGCAAGACGCCGGTGATTTGCCTGAGCGTCTCGCATGACAAGGTCTATCGCCGGACGGCAAACCACCACCCCATCCTGGGGATCGAATACCTGCCCGACGAAAGCTCGCTGACCGAGCAGTACTTCCGCAAGATGGGGATGCAGGGGCGCTACTTCATGCCGGCGGACAGCGCGGCACCGCTGGCCTTCTATTTCGTTGGCGACCTGCTGGGCGACTACACCAATCTTGAGCTGATCGGCACCATCGCTACGATGGAGACCTTCCAGAAGATCTATCGTCCCGAAATCTACAACGCCAATTCGGCGGCAGGCGAGGTGTTTGCGCCGAGCCTGGAACAACCGGACCATTCGCTGACCTGCGTCGTCTACGACCGCGAAGAGCGCAGCCGGCTGGCCGTCCAGCAAGGCAAGTTTGCCGAGGACCATTTCATCAAACCATACCGCGCAATTCTTGAGCGATGGTCAGCCCAGTATGCAGCTTGAAGGGGCAGTACGCATGAGATCGCCCGGCCCCGCGCCGCACCTGTTCCCCACGTCGACCGCGGGCAGCATGCCCAAGCCTTCATGGTTGGCGGAGCCCGAAAAGCTGTGGTCACAGTGGAAGCCCGAAGGCCGTGATCTTGCCGCAGCGAAGCAAGACGCGCTGCTCGTGGCGCTGGCCGAGCAAGAGCACGCGGGCATAGATATCGTCGGCGATGGCGAACAGACGCGGCAGCACTTCGTCACTACCTTCATCGAAGGGCTTGCGGGTGTCGATTTCGCCAAGCGAGAGACCGTCAAGATCCGCAATCGCTATGACGCCAGCGTGCCGACGATTGTCGGTGCCGTGTCACGGAAGGAGCCGGTTTTCGTGGAAGATGCACGGTTCCTGCGAGCCCACACGGCAAGCCCGGTAAAGTGGGCCCTGCCGGGGCCGATGACGATGGCCGATACGGTTTTCGATGCCCACTACCCGAACCGCGAGGCGCTGGCCCGGGAATTCGCCACGATCCTCAACCAGGAAGCGCGCGAGCTTGAAGCGGCTGGCGTGGATATCATCCAGTTCGACGAACCGGCCTTCAACGTGTTCTTCGACGACGTCAGGGATTGGGGGATTGCTGTCCTCGAGCGGGCAATCGAGGGCCTGAAGTGCCAGACGTCAGTCCACATCTGTTACGGCTATGGTATCAAGGCGAATACCGACTGGAAGGCATCCCTCGGTTCGCAATGGCGCCAGTACGAGGAAATCTTCCCGAGCATCCGCGCTTCCGGCGTGGATATGGTGTCGCTGGAGTGCCACAACTCCCGCGTCCCGCTGGAGTTGCTCGAACTGCTGCGCGGCAAGAAGGTCATGGTCGGAGCGATCGACGTAGCGACGAACACTATCGAAACCCCCGAACAAGTGGCCGACACGATCCGCTGCGCGCTGCAATTCGTGGACGCGGACAAGCTTTACCCCTCCACCAATTGCGGGATGGCACCGCTCTCGCGCAGCGTCGCGCGGGCCAAGCTGCAAGCTCTGGCGGGCGGTGCTGAAATTGCCCGGCAGGAATTCGCCTCTGGCGATGTCTGCGCAGCAGGTGCCGGGAGAAACTGAGCCACACCCGCAGGATTCCCACCCGCTCGGTTTTGCGCGCGTCCTATCTCGGTGCGGCTAGCGGGAGCGTGAGTTTCTTGTAGCTGTGGTCGGGCTACAGCGCCCGCAGCCGTAAAGATGTTCGCGCCCTGTGACGACCTGTTACGCAGGGCCCGTGGCAGGACGACGATGGGCCATTGCCTCTGCTAACCAGCATCGACCGGTTCAGGTTGCCGCCAGCAGGTCCATGAAATTGCGCGCTGCCTCACGGTCTTCTTCTTCTTCGAAGGCGACATCAAGATCGGGCGCCGCCTCGAACATCAGGAGCAGCGTCCACAGCGCAAAGCGCCGACTGCGATCCTGCTCCAGCCCGAAATCAACCTGCATCCGTTCCACCCCGGCGGGTATGGCCGCGGGCGAGATGTTGTCCAGATCGCGCGTGCCGAAGTAGCGCTGCAAGATATCCTGCATGTCCATTGCCTCTGGCTAGCGGAGCAGAGCTGCATTGCAAACCGGGTGCCGCGATTTCATTGGGATCGCGCGGCCACGCTGCTAAAGGGCCGCGCATGCTTACGATCGACGGCCTCACCGTCCGGCTTGGCGGCCGGCCGATAATTGAACGCGCAAGCGCAACCATACCGCAGGGCGCGCGCGTGGGACTGATCGGGCGCAATGGCTCGGGCAAGTCCACCCTGATGAAGACGCTGATAGGCGAGATCGAGCCCGACGACGGCGAAATCTCGAAACCATCGCGCGCGCGGATCGGCTATATCGCGCAGCAGGCACCCAGCGGGTCCATGACACCCGAACAGATCGTTCTGGCTGCCGATACCGAACGCGAACACCTGCTGGCCGAGGCCGAGACCTGCACCGACCCCGACCGGCTGGGCGAAGTGCATGAGCGATTGCTGGCAATCGACGCATACAGTGCTCCGGCGCGGGCGGCGAAGATCCTGCGGGGACTGGGATTCGACGAAGACATGCAGCGCTGTCCGGTCGACAAGTTCTCGGGGGGCTGGAAAATGCGCATCGCGCTGGGCGCACTCCTGTT
>JAHEAZ010000039.1 GCA_024642505.1 Gammaproteobacteria bacterium | reverse complement strand
CACCCCGGTCTCGAGGTGATCGGTGGCAACATCGTCACGGCCGAAGCGGCCCAGGCCCTGGTGTCCGCGGGCGCAGACGGCGTCAAGGTCGGAATCGGTCCCGGCTCGATCTGCACCACCCGCGTGGTAGCGGGCGTCGGCGTGCCGCAGATCTCGGCGGTGGCGGCTGTAGCCGCCGGGCTGGCCGAGAGCGGCGTACCGCTGATCGCCGATGGCGGCGTACGCTACTCGGGCGACGTGGCCAAGGCGATCGCTGCAGGCGCCCACAGCGTCATGATCGGCGGGTTGTTCGCCGGTACCGAAGAGTCGCCTGGCGAAGTCGAGCTGTACCAGGGTGCCTCCTACAAGTCATATCGGGGAATGGGGTCTCTCGGCGCCATGGCGCAGCGTCACGGCTCGAGCGACCGCTACTTCCAGGACGCGGTCGAGGAACTCGAGAAACTGGTTCCAGAGGGCGTGGAGGGCCGTGTGCCTTACAAGGGCAGCCTGGTTGCCATCGTGCACCAGCTGGCCGGCGGCCTGCGTGCCGCCATGGGCTACACCGGCAGCGCCAGCATCGACCAGATGCGGACGCGCCCGCAGTTCGTTCGCATCACCGGCGCCGGCGTGCGTGAGAGCCACGTGCACGACGTGAGAATCACCAAGGAAGCGCCCAACTACCGGGTCAGCTGACGGGGGAGACATGCAGGGACCCGCTGCCGACATCCATGCGCACCGTATCCTGATCCTTGACTTCGGGTCCCAGTACACCCAGCTGATCGCGCGCCGTGTGCGCGAAGCCGGCGTGTACTGCGAGATCCATCCCTGGGATATCGGCGACGAGGACGTGCGCGGCTTCGGTGCCCGCGGGGTCATCCTCTCGGGCGGGCCGGACTCGGTCACGGTCCCAGGCGCTCCGGCGGCGCCTGCCGCGGTCTTCGAACTCGGGGTGCCCGTGCTCGGCATCTGCTACGGCATGCAGACCATGGCCGTCCAGCTCGGTGGCCGGGTCGAGGCGGGCACCGTCCACGAGTTCGGCTACGCCGAGGTGCGCGCCCGCGGCCATTCGCTGCTGCTGCGCGACATCGAGGACCGTGTCAACGTCGAGGGACACGGCCTGCTGGACGTCTGGATGAGCCATGGCGATCGCGTGGTGACGCTGCCGGACGGGTTCAAGGTCATTGCATCCACCGCCGACGTGCCCATTGCCGGCATGGCTGATGAGGCCCAGGGTTACTACGCGCTGCAATTCCATCCGGAGGTCACGCACACGCGCCAGGGCACGCGCATCTACGAGCGTTTCCTGAGACAGGTGTGCGGTTGCGAGGCCGGTTGGACGGCAGACAACATCATCGATGATGCGATGGCGCGCGTCCGGGCCCAGGTCGGCACCGGCGGCGTGCTGCTTGGGTTATCAGGAGGCGTGGATTCCTCGGTGGTGGCCGCGCTGCTGCACAAGGCGATAGGGGACCAGCTCACCTGCGTCTTCGTCGACCACGGGTTGCTGCGTCACCAGGAAGGCGACGAAGTCATGCGTGTGTTCGACAAGAATCTTGGCGTGCGCGTGGTCCGTGTCAACGCGGCCGAGCGCTACTTCCACGAGCTCAAGGGCGTCAGCGATCCAGAGGCCAAGCGCAAGATCATCGGCCGGCTGTTCATCGAGGTGTTTGACCAAGAGGCCGCCAAGCTGAGCGGCGTGGAGTTCCTCGCGCAGGGGACGATCTACCCGGACGTCATCGAGTCGGCCGGCGGCAAGACCGGCAAGGCCCACGTTATCAAGAGCCACCACAATGTCGGTGGGCTGCCGACGACCATGAAGTTGCAGCTGGTGGAACCGCTGCGTGAGCTGTTCAAGGACGAGGTGCGGCGCATTGGCGTCGAGCTCGGCCTGCCTGCGGAGATGGTCCACCGACACCCGTTCCCCGGACCGGGACTGGGGGTTCGTATCCTCGGTGAGGTGACCCGCTCCGCCGCCGACACGCTGCGGCTGGCCGACCATATCTTCATGCAGGAGCTGCACAAGGCGGGCTGGTACGACAAGACCAGCCAGGCCTTTGCGGTGTTCCTGCCGGTCAAGAGCGTCGGCGTGACCGGAGACGGTCGCCGCCACGAGCCGGTCATCGCGCTGCGCGCAGTCGAGACGATCGATTTCATGACGGCCAGGTGGGCGCAGCTGCCCTATGAGCTGCTCGACGTCTGCTCACGCCGCATCGTTAACGAGGTCAAGGGTATTTCGCGCGTGGTGTACGACATCAGCGGCAAGCCGCCGGCGACGATCGAATGGGAGTGAGGGGCGGCGCTTAAGGATGCGCTGAAGGCGCGGGCAAGTCAGCGGGCAGATTCAGGGAAGATGTGGGTGTTTCTGATCGTCGGTGCACGGGCGCCGCCGTCGCAGGCCAGGCTGCTATAGATCCGAAGGTGAAGGGCATTTGCGCTGACCGGTGAACCGGCCAGGCAGGGGCGGTGCGCGCCCGGGATTCCGGTGGGCGGCAGGCGAGGGCAGTTTGCTTCGGTGGCCAGAGACCCGTTACGCGAACCAGGTCGGGCAGGGAAGGCCGTTTGAATTTCCTATCCGCGTTGAAGCTGCCCTGGCTGAAAGCGCAGACGATCACGCTGGAAATTGACGGCGAGACAATCGTCCGGCAGGGAATTTTCGTCGAAGTCGCCAACTCGACCTACACCGGCACGTCATTCCTTGTCGCGCCCAAGGCCAGGCTGGACGATAGCTTGCTGGATGTCGTGCTGTTAAAGAGCATCTCCCGAATCGGCCTGCTGCGTCTGTTCCGGACCGTCTTCGACGGCACACATATCCAGCACCCGCAGATTGAGTACTACCAGGCGCGCTCGATCAGGGTAACCGAGCAGTTTCCCGGCCCGCTGATTCCCGACAGTGAGGTTCTTGCCGGCACACCGGCCCAGTTCGATTGCCTGCCCGGAGCGGTGCAGTTTCTCTGGCCGTGATCGGACAGCTCCGAGCCAGGGTCATACGGACCGCACAGGTGCTTCCATTCGCATGCGAAACGTTGGCAATCCTCCACTGGCGTGACATGAACAACGGCGGTCAGCACCGCCGTGTGTGGCACGAACCGTCTTGCGCGCTTGGTCGAGAGGCCTGTTGCCGTTCCAGATTGCATCCACGCCAACCCCAACCCCGCGGCCCGCAATCCATGGTGAGGAATGTGCCCATGACGCCTTCCAGTTGTCCTATCCGGCGGGTTGTGCTGGGATGGAGACACTGTCCCAACAGCCGCTGATGTCGGGCCAGCGCCCGTTGCCTGCCAACGCCGTGACCGTGCCAGAAATCATTCGGAGAGCCTGATGTCCGTGTCGACACCCGAGCTGCCAGGACGGGGAACAGCCGTCGCCACGCTGCTGATGCTGGTCGCTGGTTGCGCCCCTCTTCTGCTGGACAAAGTGATGCCACCGCTGGGGATTCCGGCCGCGATACTTGCCATCTGGCTGTTGCTGCGTTGGCAGGGCCAGAGCATGGCAGTGGTGGGTATTCGCAGACCGGATGGCGGCTGGTGGCGGGCAGTGGCGATCGGCGTGGCCGGGGTCATCCTGATCCTGGCCTTCGGGCAGTTCATCTATCCGCTCCTCCTCAACCTGTTCGGTCTGCCGTCGCAGGACCTGTCAGGCTACGCAAGTATCGAAGGCAACAACGGCATGCTGGCAGCCTTCATGACCATCTCCTGGACGACCGCGGGCTTCGGTGAGGAGTTGATCTTCCGCGGCTTCCTGATGGCCGGCCTGGCACGCTGCCTGGGCCAGAGCCGCGTCGCCTGGGCAGCGGCACTGGTTATCTCCAGCGTCACTTTCGGGCTGGTCCATCTCCCCACCGGATGGGGTGCCGTCCTGACCACCGGTCTGAACGGCGCGATTCTGGCTGGCGTCTATCTGGTAAGCCGCCGCTCAATCTGGCCCGCCTACATCGCACACGGACTGTCCGACACTGTCGCCGTGCTGGTGATATACACCGGCCTGTACAAAGACTTTCCCGGCCTGGCCTAGGGATTGCGTGGTGAAGGCTCGTTGATGATTGAGTGGGAGTAACCCGGATTCCTGGCGTGATTTCCGATACTGATTTCATGCGCCGCGCGCTCGATCTGGCCCGCAACGCGCAGGCCCTCAGCGAGGTGCCTGTCGGTGCGCTGGTCGTGCTCGGCGATCGAGTGATTGGCGAAGGCTTCAACCAGCCGATTACGCTCAAGGATCCGACGGCGCACGCGGAAATCCTGGCGCTGCGAGCCGCCGCCACCACGCTGGGCGACTACCGTCTCGGCGGTACGACGCTCTACGTAACGCTCGAGCCCTGCCCGATGTGCGCGGCCGCGCTCGTGCATGCGCGTGTCGCGCGGCTGGTGTTCGGCGCCTGGGATCCGCGCCAGGGCGCGGCCGGCAGCGCCTTCAACCTGGTGACGGCGCGCGCCATGAACCATCAGGTGGATTGCTTCGGCGGCGTGCTGGCCGACGAATGCGGTGCCATCCTCAGGCAGTTCTTTGAGTCCCGTCGCTGAGGCATCCGCAGGGGCAAGCCGGCCGTGTCAGTTTGCCGGATCACCGGCCTGCCGTGCGCCGACCTGCCGCAGTTCACTGGCCGGGTCACCGGTCATCCACACCAGCACATCGCGGTAGTTGCTGATGTTGTCGACGAACAAGACCGGCTCCCAGCCGCGCGCATAGCCAAAGCGCGCCTGCATGTACCAGCGCTCCTGGGCAAGAAGCGGCAGGTACTTGCGCACGTCGTTCCACGAATCCGCGTCGCCACCGTGACGCTGAGTCAGGATGCGCGCGTCCTCGAGGTGCCCGAAGCCTATGTTATAGGCAGCTAGCGCCAGCCAGGTACGATCCGGTTCCCGAATCCGCTCAGGTATCTTTCTGCGAACCTCGTCCAGGTAACGTGCGCCACCCAGGATGCTTGAGCGCGGATCGAGGCGATCGTCGATGCCAACCCGCGCCGCAGTGTCCTCGGTCAACATCATCACGCCCCGGACTCCGGTAGGTGAGGTGGCAGTGGCATCGAACTTCGACTCCTGGTAACCGATGGCGGCGAGCAGCCGCCAGTCGAAGCCGCTTTCGTGCGCGGCCTCCTCGAAGAACGGACGCAGCTGTGGAAGGCTCGACTGCACGCGACGCAGGAAATTGAGCGAGTCGAGGTAATCGAAACGGTCGGCTGCCGAGTAATGGCGTTCGAGGATCGAGGCCAGTGTCCCGTTCCGCTCGAGTGCGGCGAAGTACTGGCGCACCAGTGGCGCGAGCGAGTCGTCCCGCAGGCTGTAGGCCCAGGCGACAGACTCGGACTGAGCGAGTTCGAAAGCCGCACGCAGGTCGGGATGCAGGACCCGGCCGAGCGAGAACTCGGACGAGTCGGCGACGGTATAGTCGATGTCGCCGCTCGACACGCGCGCGAGGAGATCGAGCTGGTCAACGTCCCGAATCTCCGAGTACGCGAGTCCGGGAACCTCGACAGCCAATGCCGCGAGCGCTCGGGCGTGGGTCGAGCCTGCAATCACCTCGATTCGCTTGCCAAGCAGGTCGGTGGCCTTGCCCGGCGCGTCTTCCTGCTTCCTGTAAACGATATGCTGCCTGATGGTCTGGTAGACAGGTCCGAACGACAGCAGCGAGCGGCGCTCCTCTGACACCACGATGCCGGCAGCCGCAAGCTGTGCACGGTTGTGGATAACCTCGTGCAGGGCCTCGGCGCCTGACGGCGCGATGCTGAACGATGCCTCGACGCCGAGCCATCGGGCAAATCCGCTGGCCAGCTCGTACTCGGGACCCTCCGGTCCCTCGATCCCGAGGTAGTAGGCTGTAGGGCTGTTGCGAGTGACTACCTCGAGCCGGCCCGCATCGCGGATCTGCTCGAGCACGCTGGGCGGCTGGGAACAGGTTCCCGCCAGCAGTCCGGCCACGACGATCCCTGCGGCCCTGATGGGACGGCGGACTTCGGTCAGCTGGGGTCGAAGCTGCGCCAGTTGGAACCGCATTCGTGTAGAATACCGCGCCCGCGAAGGCTCAGGTTGGGCCCGTCGGCAACCATTCCAGGAGAGGTACCGAAGCGGTCACAACGGCACCGACTCGAAATCGGTTGGGGGCATTACGCCCCACGTGGGTTCGAATCCCACCCTCTCCGCCAATCAATGAAAAGGGGCCCCAGCGGGGCCCCTTTTCATTGACCAGTGAGGGTACGTGGACGAACCCGCTGGGGTTCGACCAGCGGCCACGGATTGGCGGCGCAGGACAGCGCCGTGAAACGGCGCTGGTTTTGAGGCGCGAGGTAAGGAATGCGCCCGCAGGGCGCACAATCCCACGCTCTCCGCCGGTCATTGAAGAAGGGCCCCAGCGGGGCCCTTCGCTGGCCCACGCTGCACTCAATTCGAATCCTCTATTTTGGCCGTCGCACGCAGCCCGACCGCCGCGAGCGACTGGTAGGCGCGCGCAAACTCTTCCTGGAATACCGTGGGCAGGCCGCTGTCGCCCGCTGTGGCGACCGAGCGGTACAACTCCCGGTAGAGCGACCAGTAGCGAGCATGGGCATCAGCACTGGCGGGCCCCCGGGTGGTGCCGCCGAATTGCTGTTCCAGTTCCTCGGGGTCAAGGCCAGTGAGCATCGCGTTCAGGGCTTCGCGCAAAGCCACGAGCATTGACTGCTGATGATGCCGGGTCTTGGAAAACTGCGATCTTACCTCGTCGACGGCACGGCTATTGTCGGGACCGGTTGCCGTCAGCAGCTGTGTCAGCGCCTCCTCGACTGCGCGAACCTGCATTAGCGGGCTCGTCGCATCGCGCTGGCGTCGGCTGCCGGTTATGCCAACCTCGCGGGTGAACTCGGCCCGTGAGCGCGCCAGTTCCATCAGGCCGAGCATTGTCTCGCGCAGCGCCTGTCCCGCCTCACGCAACACATCGTTGCGCTGGGCGGCCGGCAGCGAATAAGGATCGATGCCCGCGCCCTGGCAGAACGCCAGCAGACCAGGCCAGATCTCACGCTCGGCCGGCGCGGCAGCGCGTGGCTCCCCCGCGGAGGCGGGTCTGGGTGCGGCGGCCTGCGATGACTCCTTGGGTTTCTGTTTGGCCGGCGTACGGGCGCCGGCCCTGGCAGCCGGAGTCTTCGGCAGCGGCTGACCATAGGCATCAGCCGGACTGACCTTGCCGGGGCGTGCCTCGTTCGAGAGCAGGGACTTGACCTCGAAAGAGCTGTCCAGCGCAGTTTCGGAAAGATCGAAGTCTTCGTCCGGCAGAAAATCGTTGCCGCCCGAGATCTCTGCAACCAGTTCGAGCGAGCCGATGCGAATGCGGTCGCCATCGGCGATGCGATGCCTGCCGCCCCGGCCGAGCGGTCGCGGGCTGCCGTTGACAAAGGTGCCGTTGGTGCTCGTATCGCACAGCCACCATTCGCCAGCCCGGTGCTCGATCTCGGCGTGGTGGGCGGACACGAACCGCTCGGGATCGACCAGTATCCAGTCGTTATCGGGGGCACGGCCGATCCGACCCCCGTTCACACCGAAGGCCCATCGGCTGCGGTTGCCGCTGTCAGCGACATCGCCGCTCATGATGCTAAGCCTGAGAGCCATCGTCCCGCTTCCCCAATAACGCCGTCATGCTCCGTTCGGCGGTCACTACGCGGCCGGGCCCCGGACCTGGCAGCGCCAATAGGGCCCGCGGCCCGGTGAACGCGCCTATAATAAGGCCTTCACCATAGCTGTGCTCCTACCTCGCCAAGATGGCTTCAAGTCACATTTTCAAGGTCCAGTTCGTCAACCAGGGCAAGATCTACGAGATTTATGCCCGGAAAGTAAGCCACGGGGACCTGTTCGGCTTCATCGAGGTCGAGCAACTGGTCTTTGGCGAGCGCAGCACCGTGGTGGTTGACCCGGCCGAGGAGAAGATCAAGTCCGAGTTTGCGGGCGTGAATCGTACTTATCTGCCGCTTCACTCGATCCTGAGGATCGACGAGGTCCGTAAGCAGGGTGTCAGCAAGATCAGCGCCTACGAAGGTGGCAACGTAGCACAGTTCCCGATTCCGGTTTTTCCAGCGGGTGGTGAGCCCGGCCCAAAACGCTGAGCGCCGTGCGTTGAGACGGCGGAGCGGTCCCTGACGCAATGATCCTAGAACTGACCGGCGCCCCGGCGCTATCCCGGTTCCGGCTAGACAAGGTTGTCGAGACCCTCCGCGCCCGCGACGCGCGGGTTCGTGGGATCTCCGCCCGCTACCTGCATCTCGTGCAGCTGTCGGCATCCCTCGAGCGGGAGCAGTACGAAGTGCTCTGCGGCCTGCTGACGTACGGACCCCGCCTCGATGCCGGTGCGCCGACCGGTCGACTGGTTCTCGTGGTGCCGCGACCGGGCACGATCTCTCCCTGGTCGTCCAAGGCCACCGACATCGCCCACGTCTGCGGACTCGGCCAGGTCCGGCGGATGGAGCGCGGCATCGCCTACCATATTGATGTCGAGGGCGAAGTGGCGGATGCGGAGCTGCTCGACCTCTCGCTGCCCCTCTTTGATCGCATGACCGAGTCGCCGTTGCTCTCGACCGGAGATGCTTCGCGATTGTTCGCGGCCCACGAGTCCCGTCCGCTGGAGCACATTCCAGTCGCTGAAGGCGGCCGCGCTGCGCTCGAGTCCGCTAACGCCAGGATGGGACTCGCGTTGTCGGATGACGAGATCGACTACCTGCTCAATGCCTATGTGCGGCTCCACCGCGACCCGACCGACGTCGAAATCATGATGTTCGCCCAGGCCAACAGCGAGCACTGCCGGCACAAGATCTTCAATGCGGACTGGATCGTGGACGGGGTCGTCCAGCCGAAGTCTCTGTTCGCGATGATCCGCAATACGCACGCGCACAGTCCGGAGGGCGTGCTGTCTGCCTACAAGGATAACGCCGCGGTGTTGGCTGGCCCCGCCGGCGCACGCTTCCTGCCGGACCCGCTGAGCGGCGAGTACCGCTACGTCGAAGAGCCGCTCGACATACTCATCAAGGTCGAGACGCACAATCACCCGACCGCGATCTCGCCGTTTCCCGGCGCCGCAACCGGGTCTGGCGGCGAGATCCGCGATGAGGGCGCGACCGGCTGCGGCGGCAGGCCGAAGGCGGGTCTGGTCGGCTATTCGGTGTCGAACCTGTGCATTCCCGGTGGCGAGCAGCCCTGGGAAACGGACAACGGGCGCCCGGCGCGGATTGCATCGGCGCTGGACATCATGCTTGAAGCACCCATCGGCGCGGCCGCCTTCAACAACGAATTCGGCCGCCCGAACGTGCTTGGCTACTTCCGCAGTTTCGAGCAGCGCATCGCGTCGGATCCGGGCGGCATGATCCGCGGCTACCACAAGCCGATCATGATTGCCGGCGGACTCGGCACGCTGCGACGCGAGCACGTGGAGAAGGGCGACGTTCCCACCGGCGCCTGTGTCGTCGTACTCGGTGGTCCCGCCATGCTCATCGGCCTGGGGGGTGGGGCGGCATCGTCGGTGGGCAGTGGCGCCAGTTCAGCAGATCTCGACTTCGCATCGGTCCAGCGTGGCAATCCCGAGATCCAGCGTCGCGCCCAGGAGGTGATCGACCGTTGTACCGCGCTAGGGCACGACAACCCGATCCTGCTGATCCATGACGTTGGTGCTGGCGGCCTCTCCAACGCGGTGCCAGAGGCCATAGCGCACAGCCATCGGGGTGGCCGCATCGATTTGCGCAGCGTGCCGAATGACGAGCCCGGCATGTCGCCGCTGGAGATCTGGTGTAACGAGGCGCAGGAGCGCTACGTGCTGGTGATCGCCCCCGGCAACATGCCGCTATTCGAGGCACTTTGCCGGCGCGAACGCTGTCCCTACGCGGTCATCGGTCACACGACCGACGACGCGATCCTGCATGTGCACGATTCATTTCATGGAAATGATCCGGTTGAGATGCCGATCGACCTGCTGCTAGGCAAGCCGCCGCGCATGAGCCGCGACGTGCGACGGGTGACGCGGCGCGGCGATGGCTTCGACGCTGCGGAGATCGACCCGACCGGGGCGCTGATGCGCCTGCTCAGGCTGCCCACCGTGGCGGACAAGACGTTCCTGGTGACGATCGGCGACAGGACGGTCGGAGGGCTCGTCAGCCGCGACCAGATGGTGGGCCCCTGGCAGGTTCCTGTCGCTGATGCCGCGGTCACCCTGGCGGGATTCAAGGGTAATACGGGCGAGGCGATGGCGATGGGCGAGCGCACGCCGCTGGCCCTGCTGGACGGTCCCGCATCGGGCCGCATGGCGATTGGCGAGGCCATCACTAACATCGCCGCGGCTGACGTACGACGCCTCGGTGACGTACGCTTGTCGGCTAACTGGATGGCGGCTTGCGGCCAGCCCGGCGAGGACGCGTCGCTGTTCGATACGGTGCGGACCGTCGGCGAGGAACTCTGCCCGGAGCTCGGCATCGCGATCCCGGTCGGCAAGGATTCGCTGTCCATGCGTTCAGCCTGGCGCGAGGGGGCCGAAGACCGTGCGGTGGTCGCGCCGGTGTCGCTGATCGTCTCAGCGTTCGCCCCGGTTGGCGACGTGCGCCGCAGCCTCACGCCGGAATTGCGTAGCGACGCCGATGGCACCTTGCTTCTGGTCGACCTGGGGGCCGGCCGCAACCGGCTGGGTGGGTCCTGCCTGGCGCAGGTCCATGGCCGGCTTGGCGACACGCCCCCTGACCTCGACGAACCGGCGCGACTCAAGGGCTTCTTCGCCGCCATACGCGAGCTGGCCGACGATGACTGCCTGCTCGCCTATCACGACCGTTCAGACGGCGGTCTCGCCGTTACGGCGCTCGAGATGGCATTCGCCGGCAAAACCGGGGTCGAGCTCGACCTCGGAGAGGTAGCGTCTCTGCCGGCGAGCTTGTTCAGCGAAGAACTGGGAGCCGTGGTCCAGGTCGCGGCAGAACTTGATGCTCATGCTCGCGCGGTCTTCGCACGCCACGGTCTTGGGGATTGTGTGCATCGCGTCGGTCGCCAGACCAAGACTCGCCGTTTTCGCGTCAGCGGCAACGGGCGGACCTGGATCGACGCCGGCATGGACGAACTCCGGGCTGCCTGGTCGGAGACCAGTTGGCGCATGCAGCGACTGCGGGACAATCCTCAGTGCGCGGACGAGGAACAGGCAGCCCGTGTCGATCCGGCGGATCCGGGATTGTCGTGGCAGCTGGGCTTCGATCCGCAGGACGACGTTGCGGCACCGCTGATCGTCACGGGGGCCCGTCCACGGATTGCGGTGCTACGTGAGCAGGGCGTCAACAGCCAGCTGGAGATGGCGGCGGCGCTGGATCGCGCCGGATTCAGCGCAGTGGATGTCCACATGACCGACCTGCTGGAAGGACGCGTCGCGCTCACGGATTTCGACGGACTCGTAGCCTGTGGCGGGTTCAGCTATGGCGACGTGCTCGGCGCGGGCGAGGGCTGGGCCAAGTCGATCCTGTTCAACCCGCGTGCGCGGGAGGCATTTTCCGAATGGTTCCAGCGTCCGAGCTCGTTCACCCTGGGTGTCTGCAACGGCTGTCAGATGCTTTCGGCCCTGAAGGAACTGATACCTGGCGCCGCGGCCTGGCCACGTTTCGTCCGCAATCGCTCAGAGCAGTTCGAGGCGCGCCTGTCGCTGGTCGAGGTCTGCGACTCACCGTCGTTGTTCTTCGAAGGAATGGCAGGCTCGCGGTTGCCGATCGCGGTGTCGCATGGCGAGGGACGTGCCGAATTCGCGGCGGCCAATGGACTCGAGAGCGCGGCCGGGCTTGCAGTGATCCGATTCGTGGATAATTTCGGCCGGATCGCGGAACACTACCCGGCAAACCCCAACGGCTCGCCTGGTGGCCTGGCGGGCCTGACCACGCGCGATGGACGCGTCACCGTCACGATGCCGCACCCGGAGCGCGTTTTCCGCAGCGTGCAGAATTCCTGGCGACCGCGCGCGGCGGGCGAGTACACGGGCTGGATGCGTATGTTCCGGAACGCCAGGCGCTGGCTGGAGTGAACGCCGAAGCGGCGGTGCGCTAGGAGCGTGCCTTTTCGAGCGGCGTGACCTTGTTGCCGGTCTCCTCGGCGAAGTACCGCCGCACCATCATTGCCTGTTGCAGGCGGCCGCGGCGGACATAGGCCTGGTACAGCATGTCCTTCATCACTTCGAGCAACACTCCTGCCTGGTAGGCGTCGAGCCTGGGCAGGTTGGGTTTTGGGTCGCTGTCGCTGCCGAATATCACCTGCTTCACCACCACGAAGGTGCGGTCCTCGATTTCCGCCATGCGGCGGACGTCGTTGAGCTGGTCGTACAACGCCAGCTTGGCGTTTTCCCCTAGGTCCGCAAACGCTGACTGCGCGGTGCGCCGGCACATCGCCGCGAAGGCCACGTAGCAGCCGGTCGAGAAACACGCGAGAGCCTCCTTGAACAGAGCCTCGGCCTCCTCCGGCAGGTGGGTGAAGCTGAACTTCTCCCTGGGGCGCTCCAGTTCGACGAAGCTCGGGCTCAGTTCGATCCGGCTTCCTGCATACAACTTGACCGGAAACTTCAGGAAGATGGGCGCGTTGCAGGCTTCGCAGCGGTAGACGATGCCCACGTGGCTCGGCTTGTGCAGCTGGACCTGGTTGAAGTCCGGGACGGAGATCGGGGTGATGTGGGCCAGAACACTGCAGTGTGGGCAAAGCAGCGCCAGCCCGCGATCCTGGTCGTGGTGCAGCCGGCCGCTGGAATCGATGATCACCGCCATGACAGTCCCCGGCATCCAAGCCTGGACTTCAGTCTAGCGCAATCAAATAGTTACACAATAGTGTTATGTAAAATATGAGGTTCAGGTGCGGGCTAGCCGTGCAACGGCTTGAACCGCAGCCGATGCGGCTGGTCCGCCTCATCACCCTTCCGCCGGTGGTAGTCGGCCACGTACTCCTGGTAGTTGCCCTCGAACCAGACCACCTCGCTGTTGCCCTCGAAGGCGAGGATGTGGGTGGCGATACGGTCGAGAAACCAGCGATCGTGCGAAATCACGACGGCGCAGCCCGGGAAGCTGAGCAGCGCCTCTTCCAGCGCTCGCAGCGTCTCGACGTCGAGATCATTGGTCGGCTCGTCGAGCAGCAGCAGGTTGCCGCCGCTCTTGAGCAGTTTGGCAAGGTGGACGCGGTTGCGCTCCCCACCGGAAAGGTCGCCGATATGCTGCTGCTGCTGAGAGCCGCGGAAATTGAAGCGTCCGACGTAGCCGCGCGAGGCGGTCTCGTAGCTGCCGACCTTTATCATGTCGAGTCCGCCGGAGATCTCCTGCCAGACCGTGTGATCGGACTGCAACGAGTCGCGTGACTGGTCAACCGCAGCGATCTGGACGGTTGGTCCGATCCTGATGTTGCCTGCATCAGGCTTCTCGATGCCGGTCAGCATCCGGAACAGTGTGGTCTTGCCGGCACCGTTCGGGCCGATGATGCCGACGATGCCGCCGCGCGGCAGGCTGAAGGACAGGCCGTCGATGAGCAGCCGCTCGCCGAATCCCTTGCTCAGGCCGCTGACCTCGATGACCGAGTCGCCGAGGCGCGGACCCGGTGGAATATAGATCTCGTTGGTTTCGTTGCGCTGCTGGAATTCGGTTGACGACAGTTCCTCGAACTGCCTGAGCCGCGCCTTGCTTTTCGCCTGCCGGGCCTTGGGGTTGGCGCGCACCCACTCGAGTTCGCGCTCGAGCGTGCGACGCAGCCCCTCCTGTTGTCTCTCCTCCTGCGCCAGGCGCCTTTCCTTCTGCTCCAGCCAGGACGAATAGTTGCCTTGCCAGGGGATTCCGTGACCACGGTCGAGCTCGAGGATCCAGCCGGCGACGTTGTCGAGGAAGTACCGGTCGTGGGTTACGCAGATCACGGTACCCGGATATTCCTCGAGAAACTTCTCCAGCCAGGCCACCGACTCCGCATCGAGATGGTTGGTAGGCTCGTCGAGCAGCAGCATGTCCGGCTTCGAAAGCAGCAGCCGGCACAGCGCGACGCGGCGTTTCTCACCACCGGACAGGTGCTCCACGCTGGCGTCCCAGGCGGGCAGCCGCAGCGCGTCCGCCGCGATGTCGAGCTGGCGCTCGAGATTGTGTCCGTCGACAGTAGCCAGGAGCGCTTCCAGCTCGCCCTGCTCGGCGGCGAGCTTGTCGAAATCGGCATCCGGCTCGCTGTACTCCGCATAGACCTGCTCGAGGCGGGCGAGTGCGTCTTTCACCGGCTGGACGGCCTCCTCGACGATGCCGCGGACGTCCTTGCTGGCGTCGAGTTGCGGCTCCTGTGGGAGGTAGCCGATCTTGATTCCCGGCTGCGGCCGTGCCTCGCCCTCGATCTCGTTGTCGAGTCCGGCCATGATCCTGAGCAGCGTGGATTTGCCCGAGCCATTCAGGCCCAGCACGCCGATCTTCGCGCCCGGGAAGAACGACAGCGAAATGTCGCGCAGGATGTGTCGCTTGGGGGGCACGATCTTGCCCACCCTGTTCATGGTGTAGATGAATTGGGCCATGGTTCAGTCAGCCGGGGGTAAGCGGGAAAGGTCGCGGATTATGGGTCAAGCGCAGCGGCGATGCCACCGCGCGGCCGCGAGTAGCTGTGCTACGCTCATGCGCCCTCGGAGGAGACCGCAAGATTGGGTTCTGGAGCGCCTTCCCGAACAGCGCTGGTTCACGGCGAGGCGATCGCCCGCTATGGCTTCGGTGAGGGTCATCCCTTCGGCCCGGACCGGCACGAGGCCTTCATGCGGGAGGCGGAGTCAGAGGGGCTGCTCGAGCTCGTGATCTCACTCGATCCGCGGCCTGCGACGCAGGAGGAACTCGAGTCGTTCCATACACCGGCGTTCATATCCCTGGTGCGCGAGCGATCCGCTACCGGCCAGGGTTACCTCGACGCCGGTGACACGCCGGCATGGAAGGGCGTATTCGAGGCCGCCAGCAGTGTCGTCGGGGCGACGCTGGTCGCGACCGAGGCGCTGATGACCGGTGCGGCCCGCCGCGCCTTCGTGCCGATCGCCGGTCTGCACCACGCCTCGCGCAGCCACGCCGCCGGATTTTGTGTGTTCAATGACTGCGGCGTCGTCGTAGAGATCCTGAAGCGACGGTATGGGCTGAAGCGCGTCGCCTACGTGGACATCGACGTGCACCACGGCGACGGCGTCTACTATTCCTTCGAAGACGACCCGTCGCTGGTGTTTGCGGACATCCACGAAGATGGACGCTTCCTGTACCCGGGCACCGGTGCAGCCACCGAGGCGGGCGGTGGCCCGGGCCGCGGCCTGAAACTGAACATTCCGCTCATGCCCGGTGCCGGCGACGACGAGTTCTTCGAGGCCTGGCAACGGGTCGAGGCTCATCTCGAGGAGAGCCCGCCGGAATTCATCATATTCCAGTGCGGAGCGGACAGCCTCGAGGGTGACCCGCTCGCTCACCTGCGCCTGACCGAGGAAGCCCACGCCCACGCGGCCCGCAGGCTGGTCGACATCGCCGACCGGCACGCCCGGGGGCGGATCCTTGGCGTGGGCGGCGGTGGCTACAACCGGCACAACCTCGCCCGGGCCTGGACCCGAGTACTGCGCGAATTCGTGGAAGCCGGGTAGTGGGCGGCGCACCCGCCCGGCAGTGACGTGGCAGCAGTCACTCGGATGATGCCTGCGGCTCACGCGGACGCTAGAATCACCAGTTCCCTCGCCAAGCTTCCCCGGAGCCCTGCCGATGTTCGGTCCTGACATGACCATTGCCCGATTCGATCCCGAACTGAGTGCAGCCATGGAGGCCGAGCGCCGCCGGCAGGAGGAGCACCTCGAGCTGATCGCTTCCGAAAACTACACCAGCCCGCGGGTGCTAGAGGCCCAGGGCTCTGTGCTGACGAACAAGTACGCCGAGGGTTACCCGGGCAAGCGCTATTACGGCGGCTGTGAGTACGTCGACGTCGCCGAGCGGCTTGCGATCGACCGTGCCAAGGAATTGTTTGGCGCGGCTTATGCGAACGTCCAGCCGCATTCCGGCTCGCAGGCGAATGCCGCCGTTTACCTCGCGCTGCTGAAGCCGGGCGAGACGTTGCTTGGCATGAGCCTTGATCATGGCGGCCACCTGACCCACGGTGCCAAGGTCAACTTTTCTGGCAAGGTGTTCAATGCCGTCCAGTACGGCCTGGATCCGGTGACCGGTGAGATCGACTACGGGCAGGTCGAGCAGTTGGCGCAGGAACACCGGCCGAAGTTGATCGTGGCCGGATTCTCGGCCTACTCGGGGATCGTGGACTGGGCGCGCTTTCGCCGCATCGCGGACGGCGTTGGCGCATGGTTCATGGTTGATATGGCGCATGTCGCAGGCCTGGTTGCGGCCGGCGTCTACCCGAGCCCGGTGCCGCACGCAGACGTGGTCACCACCACCACCCACAAGACGCTGCGCGGCCCGCGCGGCGGGCTGATCCTGGCGCGTGCGCACGAGGATCTCCACAAGAAGTTCAACTCGCTGATCTTCCCGGGGACTCAGGGCGGGCCGCTGATGCATGTCATCGCCGCCAAGGCCGTCTCCTTCCTCGAGGCGCTGCAGCCGGAATTCAAGCAGTACCAGCAGCAGGTCGTGGCCAATGCCCGGGCCCTGGCGGCGGCCCTGCAGTCGCGTGGCTACCGAATCGTCTCCGGTGGCACCGAGAACCACCTGTTCCTGGTCGACCTGATCGGGCGCGAATACACCGGTAAGGATGCGGATGCCGCCCTCGGCCGGGCCTTCATCACCGTCAACAAGAACGCGGTGCCAAACGACCCCCGACCGCCGTTCGTAACCAGTGGACTGCGTATCGGCACGCCGGCGATCACGACGCGGGGCTTCGGCGAGGAGGAGTGCGTACAGGTCGGCGGGCTGATCGCCGACGTTCTTGACAGCATGGGCGACGAGCCAGCAATCGAGCGCGTCCGTAAGGCGGTCGTTGCGCTCTGCAGCCGCTTTCCGGTCTACGGCTGAGGCCGGACGCCTGATACCCCGGGGACGGCCATGCATTGCCCGTTCTGCGGACATGACGAAACCAAGGTGACCGACTCCCGGCTGGCTGGGGAAGGGAGGCAGATCCGCAGGCGACGCGAGTGCCTGGCCTGCGGTGAGCGGTTCACCACCTTTGAAAGCGCCGAGCTGGTGATGCCGCAGGTGGTCAAGGGCGACCAGACACGCGAGCCTTTCGACATGCCCAAGATGCGGGCGGGCATGATCAAGTCGCTGGAGAAGCGGCCCGTGGGGCTGGAGGCGCTCGAGGCGTCGGTGGAGCGCATCTGCCACCGGCTGCGCAATTTCGGGGAACGCGAAGTTGACTCGCGGATCATTGGTGAGCTCGTGATGGAGGAACTGCGGCAACTCGACGAGGTAGCTTACGTGCGCTTTGCATCCGTCTATCACCGCTTCCAGGACGTCGATGAGTTTCGCGAGCAGCTCGAACAGCTCGACTCGTCGCGCCGCCGCGACCCGGCGGCTGGCCAGCTGCCGCTGCTGCCAGGATCCGGCCAGGGCAAGGCCAGGAAATGAACGACGCCGCCCTGGACGCGAGGCACATGGCGCGGGCCTTGAAGCTAGCGGCCCGCGGTCTCGAAACGACGGACCCCAATCCGCGCGTCGGGTGCGTGATCGCGCAGGGGGAAGACGTCGTCGGCGACGGTTGGCACAAGCGTGCTGGCGGCCCACATGCCGAGTCGGCCGCACTGGCGGCCGCTGGAGAGCTGGCGCGGGGCGCGACTGCCTACGTGACGCTCGAACCATGCAGCCACCACGGCCGCACCCCGCCATGCGCCGACGCGCTGGTGGAGGCGGGAGTGGCCCGCGTGGTTTACGCGCTGCGCGATCCTAACCCGCGCGTCAACGGTGGCGGCGAGGCGCGACTCATGGCCGCCGGGATCGAGGTCTCCAGCGGTGTACTCGAAAGTGCCGCGCGGGCGCTAAACATCGGTTTTCTGTCACGCATGGAACGCGGCCGTCCCTGGGTCCGCGTCAAGCTGGCCGCTAGCCTCGATGGACGCACGGCGTTGGCGAATGGCGAGAGCCGCTGGATTACCGGTGAGACTGCGCGCGCCGACGTGCAGCGGCTGCGTGCGCGGTCTTCGGCAATCCTGACGGGTTCGGGAACGGTGCTGAAGGACGACCCGCGCCTCAATCTGCGCCTGCCCGGCGCAACCCGCCAGCCCCTGAGGATCGTGCTCGACGCGAGGCTCGAAACACCGCCGGCGGCCCGGATCGTGGCGCCGCCAGGAGAGGCCGTGATCATGACCGCATCGAGCGACGCGGTTCGCGCCGGGCAGTTGGCCGCTGCCGGGGCGCGGGTGGAGACGATCGCGGCAGACGGCGCCGGGCTCGACCTGCATGCTGTCATGGCCAGGCTGGCCGAACTCGAGATCAACGAACTACATGTGGAATGTGGCGCGACCCTGGCCGGCGGGCTGATGTCGGCCGGACTCATTGACGAGCTCGTGGTCTACCTGGCGCCGACCCTTCTGGGAGACTGCGCCTTGCCGCTGATGGCCTTTGGGCCGCTGACCAGCATGGAAGACCGCCCGGAATTCGAGTTGCTGGCCATGCGGCGCATAGGCCCCGACGTCAAGCTGACACTGCGCCCGGCGCCGGTAGCAGGCAGCTGACCGATGTTCACCGGGATAGTGCAGGCGATTGGTCGGGTCCGGGAATTGCTTGGAAACGGCGGCGACCTGGAACTACAGGTCGACACAGCTGGTCTCGACCTGTCCTCGGCGTCGATCGGTGACAGCATTTGTGTCAGCGGAGTCTGCCTGACGATCACCCGGCTCGAAGAAGGTTCTATTGCGGCAGACGTGTCGCGGGAAACTCTGGAAAAGACGACCCTTGGAACGCTGCGCGCGGGTTCCCGGGTCAACCTCGAGCCGGCGCTGCGGGCAGGACAGGCCCTCGGTGGCCACTACGTGACCGGTCACGTGGACGGCACGGCCCGCGTGATCGGCGTCCGGGAAGACGGGCGGTCCTGGCGGGTGCATTTCGAGGTTCCAGAACACCTGGCCCGCTATATCGCGCCGAAAGGCTCGGCGACGATCGATGGCGTGAGCCTGACGGTCAATGAGGTGGAGGAGCGCCGGTTCGGGGTCAACCTCATTCCGCATACACGTGAGATGACCACCCTCGGCCAGCTCGAGCCGGGCAGTTGCGTCAATCTCGAGGTAGACATCATCGCTCGCTATCTGGAGCGGCTGATGGCAGGCCGGAATTGAACACTGCGCACCCGCACGCCTGTTACAGCGTGTCGCAGCGCCGGTGTCCTGCTCCCGTCAGCATGGCGCTGGCCTGGGTAAACACCGTAAAGTCAGGCCCTCCAGTGTTCGCGGACCGCTTCCGCGGCAGCGCAGAAGGGAATACGTCCAGATGACCGAGTTGAACACCGTTGAGGAATTGCTCGAGGACATGCGCCACGGGCGCATGGTCATCGTCATGGACGACGAATCGCGCGAGAACGAGGGCGACCTGATCATGGCCGCGGAGCATATCCGGCCGGAAGACATCAACTACATGGCTCGTTATGGGCGCGGACTGATCTGCCTGACCCTCACGCGCGAGCGTTGCCGCCAGCTGCGCCTGCCGTTGATGGTCAGCGAAACCGACACCGGGCAGCTTACCAACTTCACGGTCAGCATCGAGGCTGCCGAGGGAGTCACGACCGGCATCTCGGCCTACGATCGAGCACACACGGTGCGGACGGCGGTCGTCCGGGACGCGCGCCCGGAAGACCTGCGCCAGCCCGGGCATATTTTCCCGCTGATGGCACAGCCCGGCGGGGTGCTGACGCGGGCCGGGCATACAGAGGCCGGCTGCGACCTGGCGCGCCTCGCTGGCTGCGAGCCCGCGGCCGTCATCGTCGAGATTCTCAATGAGGACGGCACCATGGCGCGCCGCCCGGATCTTGAGCGCTTTGCCGTCGAGCACGGGTTGAAGATCGGCACGATCGCCGACCTGATCCGCTACCGCCTGCACAAGGAACGGTCGGTCGAAAGGGTCTCGGACCAGGTCGTGGAAACGGAGTTTGGCTCCTTTCGGATGTGCTGGTACGAGGACCATGTGCATCGCTCGGTCCACGTGGCACTGGTTCGTGGCGACCTGACCGGTCCGGTGGCGCCGCTGGTGCGCGTACACCTGAAGGACACGCTGCGTGACGTGATCGGCGTCCAGAGCGATGTTGCGGGCTGGACGCTGCGCGCAGTCATGGAACGGATCGCCGAGGAGCCAAGCGGGGTGCTGATCATCCTGCGCCAGCAGGAGTCGGCCCGGGACATCATGCAGTCCGTGCGGGCGCTGGAGCACGGCGCCGAGGCGGCGTCACATTCCCCGCCGCCAGGTGGTACGGTGCTCAGGACCTACGGCATCGGCGCGCAGATCCTCCAGGACCTCGGCGTTACCCGGATGCGGGTCCTGTCGGCACCGAAGCTCATGTTCGGCATCTCGGCCTTCGGACTCGAAATCACGGAATACGTGGACTAGGGGGGGCGACCAGCGCTCCGGGTGAAAGTCGCGTCTTGATATACTGCCCCGATGGAACATCCCCGCGTAATCGAAGGCGACCTGCAGGCACGTGACCTGCGTTTCGCGATCCTGGCCTCGCGCTTCAACGATTTTGTCGTGGACCGGCTCGTCCGCGGGGCGCTGGACCTGTTGCGCCGACAGGGTGTCTCCGAGAAGCAGATCGATGTCGTCCGGGTGCCCGGCGCCTTTGACATGCCGATCGTTGCGCGAAAGCTGGCCGCGAGCCGCCGCTATGACGCGATCATCGCCCTCGGCGCGGTGATTCGCGGTGAGACCTCGCATTTCGACTATGTGGCCGGCGAGTGTGCGTCGGGCCTGTCGCGGGTCGCCAGCGACACTGGCATCCCGGTCGCTTTCGGGGTACTGACCGCCGAAAGCACTGAACAGGCGGTGGACCGTGCAGGCGGCAAGGCCGGCAACAAGGGCGCGGACGCAGCAGCCAGCGCCATCGAGCTGGCCAATCTGCTGCGGCGGCTGGAGTCCTGAATGCCCCGGTCCAGCCATGCCGCCACGCGGGCCCGGAGTGCCGCGCGGCGCCAGTTGATGCAGGCCCTGTACCAGTGGCAGCTGGCCGACCAGCCGTGGCAGGACGTATACCAGCAGTTTGTGGTACAGCCGGAATTCGGCCACGCAGACGGCGAGTATTTCCGCGAGGCTTTGATGCAAATCGCCGGCTCGCGCGATGAGCTCGACCAGGAACTCGGCCGGTATGCGGAGATAACGCCTGCGCAACTCGATCCGGTAGAGCACGCGATCCTGTTTCTCGGCCTGTGGGAGCTCATGCACCGGCCGGACGTACCTTATCGGGTCGTCATCAACGAGTCTGTCGAGCTGGCCAAACGGTTTGGCGCGACGGATGGTCATCGCTTCGTCAACGCCGTGCTCGATCGCGCGTCCAGGATTCACCGGGCGCCCGAGCGTGGCGCGGCCTGACGGTCCAGCTGCGCACCGCGGGGCGCCATGCCTATCGGTGAATTCGAACTCATAGAACGCTACCTGAGCCGCCTCGGTGCCCAGCGCGACGACGTCGTGCTTGGCGTGGGCGACGACGCGGCGCTGCTGCGGCCGCCCCCCGGACTGGAACTGGTTCTGGCAACGGATACGATCGTCGAGGGAGAACACTTCCCGGCCGGTATGGCGCCGGCTGACATCGGACACCGTGTCCTGGCCGTAAACCTCAGCGACCTGGCCGCCATGGGGGCCGAGCCGGCCTGGGCCCTGTTGGCGCTGACCCTCTCGCGAGCGGACCCCGAATGGATGCGGGAATTTGCCTCCGGGCTGCATGAAATTGCCCGCCAGCATGGTGTCGCGTTGGTGGGCGGCGACACCACGGCAGGACCCTTTACGGCGACCGTCGCCATCGCCGGATTCGTGCCACCGGGACAGGCATTACGGCGCAGCGGGGCGCGGCCGGGAGATGAAATCTGGGTGAGCGGCACACCCGGGGATGCCGCGGCCGGCCTGCAGGTGCTGCTCGGCCAACTTGATGCGCCCGCAGACGTGCTGGAGCCATTGCAGCAGAAATTCCGCCGGCCCGAACCGAGAATTGGGCTCGGTCTGGTCCTGCGCGGCATTGCAAGTGCCTGCATAGACATATCCGACGGACTGGCCGGCGATCTGGGGAAGCTCTGCGCTGCCAGCGGAGTGGGCGGCGACATCGACTCGACACTGCTGCCGCGCTCCGCGGCAATGCGGGGCGCGATGGATCCCGAGGCGGCACGGCGAGTTGCACTCGCGGGTGGCGACGACTATGAACTTCTGTTCACCTTGCCGCCCGGTACCGATGCGGCCGCGCTGGAACGCGCCGCCGGCGTTGCCATCACCCGGATCGGCCTGGTCGTCGAGGGTACCGGCGTTGCCGTCGATGGCGAGCCCGTAGAACGAGAGATCGGTCACGGTTTCGACCACTTTCGCTGAGTGACGGTCCGGTGCCGCGAAGCGGGAACCAGTTCACGGAGGCGCTGCCATTTAACTGAATATCCTTGCTCTCGTTCCCCGGGCCGCATCCGATGAAGCTGCGCCCGTTGTCAGAGGGCCTAGCCACCTTGATCGCCACGCTCCCCATCCTCCACAGCCCGGGTGCACCCTCGTCGGCATTGACTCCAGACCGGCTCGGTAAATACGAGGTGATCCGCGAGGTTGGACACGGGTCTACCGGGACCGTTTACCTGTCGCATGATCCGTACTACGGCCGCGACGTGGCAATCAAGGTCTACCAGTCCAGCACCGATGACGAGGAACGCGCCCGCGTTGCGCGCAAGATGTTCCTGTCCGAGGCCCACATGGTGGGCATGCTGCAGCACCCCAACATCATGCCGATCTTCGATGCGGGCGAGGAGAACGGCCTCTACTACGTCGTCACCGAATTCGTCAACGGCGCCAGGACACTGGCCGCCTACACGCGGCCGGACAACCTGCTGCCCGTCGACGACGTCGTTGCCATCATGTTCAAGTGCGCCAAGGCTCTGCACTACGCCCATTCGCGCGGGGTGATCCATCGCGATATCAAGCCCAGCAACCTGATGCTTACCACGGACAGCGATCTGCGAATCATCGATTTCGGCATCGCGATCCTTAGCGATGCCGACATCTCCCGCATCGAGGGCATCGCTGGCAGCCCGAGCTACATGTCGCCTGAACAGGTCCAATC
>JAHEAZ010000108.1 GCA_024642505.1 Gammaproteobacteria bacterium | reverse complement strand
CGGCGAATTCGCTTTATCATTCCGCTCCCGATGGACCGGGATTTCGTGATCACCCGCGCCTGGGAAGAGTCCACCGGAAACTTCGAGCGGCTGAACTAGCCGGCACCCGGCGCAGCGAGCCGAGTCAGGTATCGAGCGACACGGTTACGCTGCCAAACGCCATTGCCGGTGCCACATTCGTGTAGTTGGGCACATCTTCAGTGACGACCTTTCCCCCGGCCTGCAGCGCAGATTTCAGGTTTTCGAGACTGTCGAACAGAATATCGACGGAGGCATGGTTCAGGTCGTCGGCTCCCGGGGCAGCGCCCTGTCGCTCGCGCACAACGGTGCCGAGGAAACCATGCCCGCCGAAGGCCTCTGCGCACAGCGGAATATGCTTTGTCAGGTAGTACTCATGGTCAAACGATGAGCCTTCTGCTTTCGGGTACGTCACGGTCAGGCAGTACATAGGGTCTACTCCTATTCATTCAAAGGCCGCCGAAGCGGTGCTTATACGATGCGATGGCCGCGGGCAACGTGCCCGCGGCCGTTTCCATCGACTCCTCCAGGTAGGTCTCCGCAAGGGGGCCAACCTGACGATAGATATTGCTTACCAGTTCCAGCGCGGCATGGCCCACCCAGTTCGCCGGCAAAAGCTGCGTGGGCAGATCACTGTCACGCAGCAGGATACGCCGGTATTCGTGAATGACAAGTGTGCGCAGTTGGAAGGCCTCCTCGCCAGAGACCGATGTAGCGCTGCGCAGTGATTTCAGGACAGGCCTGAATTTTGCGAGGAAACGCTCGTAGCGCAGTGCGAGTTCCTGTAGCGGCCAGCTCTGCACCGCGAGTTGCCGCAGCGCGCTGTCGGAGCAGCTGGCGGAAGTCCGGGCATCCATGACCACAACATCGTTCGCCAGCCCCAGATCCTGCAGCGTCTCGTCCAGGCCGCGCGCTGTTACTCCGGGGTGCAGCATCACGCCACCACTTATCTGGCCGTAGCCAAGCCAGGACAGTTCCTTGCGCAGACGTTCCCTCTCCTCATCCCGCAGGTCGCTGGCGATCACGAGAGTCCAGCCGCTATCCCACTGCGGTGGTCCGGCGGCATAGATACGCAGGGCCGCCTTCTCATACCGCCTGAGCCCGGCCGGGGTGAAGCTGTAGTAGGCTCGACGCCCCACCATCCGGGCAGTCAACCAATCTTCCTGCACCAGGCGATGTACCGCCGTGCGGATCAGTCGGGAATTGAGACCAAAGGGCGCCAGCGCCGCTATGATGGATCCCAGCCAGACATCATTCCCATGCTGGGAAATGGAATCGCCAAAGACCGTGATGATCAGCGAGCCGCCCCTGAGGGGTCGCTGACCCTGAAAGTCACGCAGGAGGGTATTGACTGCTCTGGTTCGTGACATGAAGGCGCTGCCGACCCGCTACCTCTGGTCGAAGTCTACGGTCACCTTGTCACTGACCGGGTGCGCCTGGCAGGTCAGGATAAAGCCGGCCTCTCTCTCACCGGGCTCGAGGCCGTGGGTAATGTCCATATCGACCTGTCCCTCGATGAGTTTCGCCTTGCAGGTGGAACAGACGCCTCCCTTGCAGGAATAAGGCAGGTCCATGCCGTGATTGAGGCCGGCATCGAGGATATTCTCTCCATTGACCGCCAGTTCGAACTGGCCGGCGCGGCCGTCGACCACGATGGAAACGTTGCTGGTCTTGTCTCCATGCGCCAGGGCGCGGGCGTGGTGTTTGCGGATAACAGCTTCCGCATCCTCCGCTGAAGAGGCAAACAATTCGTAATGGATCTGCTCCTCCCGGGCCCCGACACTGCGTAAACCGCGGGAAACCTCGGATATCATCGATTCCGGCCCGCAAATAAAGTACTCGTCGAAGCTGGACAGGTTGACGAGCCGGCGGTTCAGCTCCCCGCCCTTGCGGTTGTCGAGCCGGCCGTTGAGGATATCGGCTCCCTGGTCCTCCCTGCTCAGGATATTGACCCAGTGAAAACGTTTCATGTAGCGGTTTTTCAGAAAGCTCAGGTCCTCACGAAACATCATGGTATTGGTGCGCTGGTTGCCGAAAAGCAGGGTTACCTCGCTGGCCGGCTCTTCATGCAGGATCGCCCTGATATTGGAGATCACGGGAGTTATGCCCGACCCGGCAGAGATGAACAGGTACTTGCGCGCCTGTGACGCTGACAGCGGCGTGTTGAAACTGCCCTGGGGAGGCATCAACTCGATACTGTCGCCCACCTGCAACTGATCGTTCGCGTAATTGGAAAAAAGCCCGCCTTCCACCCGCTTTATGGCGACTTCCAGAAAACCGTCGGCAGGCGATGAACACAGGGAATACGAGCGCGTAAGCGGCTGGCCATCGACTGCCGATTTCACCGTGACATACTGCCCCTGGGTAAAACGGAACTGCTCCTGCAGATCGCCGGGGATGGCGAAACGCAGGCGCACCGCGTGCTCGGTCTCGGGGGTCACCCGGTCAATGACTACCTTGTGAAAATGCGCTTCAGTCATGATGGATCCTATAAATTCTTGAAACGGTCAAAGGGTTCGGAGCAGGCCCGGCACTGGTAAAGTGCCTTGCATGCGGTGGAACCGAATTCACTGACAAGCTCGACATTCGTGGACTGGCAGTGCGGGCAATGCAGCCTGGCCTCACCCGGTGGTGCAATCCCGTAGGTGCGCAACTTCTCCCGACCCGCTGCAGACATCCAGCTGGTACTCCAGGCGGGCGCCCAGCGGGTATTGATTCGACAGTCGTGGTAGCCGGCCGCTTGCATCGCGGCGGCGATATCCTCTGCGACGGCGTCCATGGCCGGGCAGCCGGAGTAAGTGGGCGTAATGGTGACGATGACCGTGTCACCTGCCACTTCGACACCCCGCAGGATGCCAAGCTCCCAAATGCTGAGTACGGGTATCTCCGGATCCTTCACCGTGTCGAGCACTTCCCATAGCCGTGGAAACGGCGACGCCCGCCGGGCCTGCTCGGCCTCGTATTGCTCCAGCGGCATCAGGTCGATGGTGTCTGGTGCCGACACGCTGCTACCACTCCAGCCCGGGGTAGGCGCGTTGCACGAACTGGAGTTCGCCAAGCAGGTGTCCGAGGTGCTCGGTATGCACGCCCTGCCGCCCGCCATCCACCTGCCAGTCGGGTTCCGGCATGGTGACACCGGCGGCTTCCAGGGTGGCGCGCACCTGCCGGTCCCAGCTGTCTCGCAGGGCGGCGCGGTCCACCGCGATACCCTGCGCGAGCAAATCGATCTCCAGTGCGTCCATGGCAAACAGCTCCGGGGTGAAGCCCCACAATTCCACCACGGCATCCTGCAGGCGCCGCAGGCTCTCCCGGGTGCCCTGTCCCAGGCGCATTATCCAGTCGTTGCTGCGCCGCAAATGATACGTGGATTCCTTCACCGCCTTGCCGGCAATCGCCGCCAGTGATTCATCGCGGGATTGCTGCAGTTCGGCCAAATACGCCAGGTTAAAGACGTCAACCAGGTACTGCCTCGCCATGCTGAAGGCGAAATCGCCCCGGGGCAGCTCGTGAATCAGCAGGTTGTAGTAATCGCGGCAGTCGCGCAGGTAGGCGTAATCGTCCTCGGTGGTCCCGTCGTTGCGCAGTTGGCCGGCGTAGGTGTAAAACATCCTGGCGCGGCCGATATAGTCCAGGGCCACATTGGACAGGGCCAGGTCCTCTTCCAGGAATGGCGCATTGCTGGACCATTCGGACAGGCGGTGGCCCAGCACGAGGGCGTCGTCGCCCAGACGCACCGCGTACATTTCCACAGGGTTTTCAATCGCGATCCTGGTCATCTGTTATTTCCGTTTACATGTTGTTGACGGCGTCGGGCAACACGTAATGGGTCGCGTGACGATAGGGCTTGTCATCCATGGGGTCGTAGAAACTCTCGCTGTCGTCTTCCTGCGAAGCGTGAATGTCGGATGAGTTGACCACCCAGATGCTCACGCCTTCGCTGCGACGGGTATAGACATCCCGGGCATACTCCAGCGCCTGGGCAGGATCCTCGGCGTGCAGGCTGCCAACGTGCTTGTGATCCAGGCCCCGTTTGGAGCGGATAAATACTTCGAAAAGGTGCAGATTGTCTTGCGTCATGGTCCGGTCTCCCTACGCCGCAGCCTTATCGGCCTGGCTCTTTTGCTTTTTCTGGTAGGCACGCAGTGCCTCTCGCACCCAGGCGCCCTCCTCGTGGGCTTTCACGTGGTGCGCCACACGCTGCCGGCTGCAGGGCCCGCCACCACTCATGGAGCGCTTGAACTCCTCCCAGTCAATTTCACCGAAGTCGTAATGACCGCGCCCCTCGTTCCACTTCAGGTCCGGGTCCGGCAGGGTCATGTCCAGCACTTCCACCTGCTTGACGGTCTGGTCGACAAACTTCTGGCGCAACTCGTCATTGCTCTGGCGCTTGATCTTCCACTTCATGGACTGGCCGGAGTGCGCCGACTCGGCATCGTGAGGGCCGAACATCATCAGTGAGGGCCACCAGAAGCGATTGATGGAATCCTGCGCCATAGCCCGCTGCGCCTCGTTGCCCCGGGACAGCGCCAGCATTATTTCGTAGCCCTGGCGCTGGTGAAAACTCTCCTCCTTGCAGATACGTACCATGCCCCGGGCATACGGCCCGTAAGAGGTGCGTTGCAGCGACACCTGGTTGACGATGGCCGCACCGTCTACCAGCCAGCCGATGGCGCCGATATCGGCCCAGGTCAACGTCGGATAATTGAAAATCGAGGCGTACTTGGCCTCACCGCTTTGCAGGGCGGCGATCAGTTCCTCCCGGCTGACGCCCAGGGTCTCGGCAGCGCTGTACAGGTAAAGGCCATGGCCACCCTCGTCCTGTACCTTGGCCAGCAGTATCGCCTTGCGGCGCAGGGTCGGCGCGCGGGTTATCCAGTTCCCCTCGGGCTGCATGCCGATCACCTCGGAGTGGGCATGCTGGGAGATCTGCCGAATCAGGTTCTTGCGGTAACCCTCGGGCATCCAGTCCTTGGGCTCAATTTTCTGCTCATCATCTATGCGGGACTGGAATCGCTCGATCAATTCCGCCTCAGTCATCGCCTTGGAATCGCTCATCTGGATCTCCTCAGGTACGTTCAATTATCAGTGCTATGCCCTGGCCGACACCGATGCACATGGTGCACAGGGCATAGCGGCCACCGCAGCGGCGCAGCTGGTGGGTTGCGGTGGCAACCAGACGGGCGCCGGACATACCCAGCGGATGCCCCAGCGCGATGGCCCCGCCCAGCGGGTTGATCCGATCATCGTCATCAGCCAGCCCGAGGGCCCGGGTTACCGCCAGGCCCTGGGCGGCGAAGGCCTCGTTCAGTTCAATCAGCGCAATGTCAGCCAGCGATATCCCGGCCAGCTTCAGCACCTTGTTGCTTGCTTCCACCGGACCGTAACCCATGATGCGGGGCTCGAGGCCACTGCAGGCCATCGCCACCACCCGCGCCGCAGGCGTCAGGCCGTGCCTGGCTGCCGCCGCTTTGGAGGCGAGCAACAGCGCGCAGGCACCGTCATTGATGCCCGAGGCGTTGCCCGCGGTAACGGTTCCGTTCTCCCGGAAAAGGGTAGGCAGTGCGGCGAGCCCCGCGGCACTGGTATCGGCGCGGGGATGTTCGTCAGTGGTAACCAGGAGCGGTTCCTGCCTGCGCCGGGCAATCGACACCGGCACGATCTCATCGGCAAAATCCCCGCGCGCCATCGCCGCGGCGGCCTTCTGCTGGCTCCACAGGGCAAAGGCGTCCTGGTCGGCACGGGACACGGAAAACTGCTCCGCCACGTTCTCCGCGGTCTCCGGCATGGAGTCGATGCCATACTGTTGCTGCATCAGCCGGTTGACAAAGCGCCAGCCCATGGTGGTGTCGTAGATGTTCGCGCTGCGACTGAATGCTGTCTCTGCCTTGGCCATGACAAAGGGCGCGCGGGACATCGCCTCCACCCCCCCGGCAATGACCAGTTCGGCTTCACCGGCCTTGATGGCGCGGGCACCGGTGCCCACCGCGTCCATACCTGAACCGCACAGT